>NZ_JBHYVE010000020.1:114404-117625 GCF_042750035.1 Streptomyces sp. NPDC059452 | reverse complement strand
CCCCGGCGGCTCGGCGTGGCGGGCGGTGGGGGGGGTGGGCGGGGCGGGGGGGGGCTGTCCCGGCCACTTCGCCCCCCGTGTGGGCCCCCCCCGGGCCGGGGGGCGACCCTCTCGGTTGCTGTGCGGCCGGTGGGACTCGAACCCACAAGGGATCTCTCCCACGGCGTTCTAAGCGCCGCTCGTATGCCAGTTCCGACACGGCCGCATCCAAGAGCCATGCTAGCGGGGAGGGCGTCCCGCACGGTACGGGCATCCGAATCAGGTTCTCGTCTGACTCCTCGGTCGTCGGTTACGGCACCACGTGTCTGTCAGCGCGTGGCAATTCGGGCACAGGTAGCGCAGGTTTTCTGCCCGGTTGTCCAGCCAGTCCCCATTGATGTGGTCGATCTGGAGCGTGAACGATTGCCCCAGCCATTCGCCCGGGTTGCCGCAGGACACACAGCGGTACGCGACACCGACCTCCTGCAAGGCGCGGTGAAGCCGTGTGTGTTGGGTGCGGGATGAACCGGACGGTTTGACGACGAGGGTGGTCGGCGCGACCGCGCGAGGTTCGGACACCTGCGTCTTCGTCCAGGAGCGTCGAGCGAAGTGGCCGGTATCGAGCTTCAGCTGAACGACTTTGCGTCGCACACGGCGATGATTGGTGTCGTTGACGTCGAGCCCGAGGGCTCGCATGACGTCCGCGTAGCTGGTGCTTCTGGGAACCGCATGCCGCAGAGCGTCCTCCGGTACCGCCAGTCGCGCGTTGCGAAAGTGTGAAATGTCGATGCCGCGCCTCCGCAGCAGGCTACCCAGCGCGGAGCGTGAGCGGCCGTCGTCCGGCATACCCAGATTGCGTGCGGTGCCCCGGATGCTGTCGGCCGATGCCGCTGCGGCCCGTAACTCATCCGTGGTGAAAGGGAGGACCAGTTGCGGGCGGTTCAGCCCCGGGAAGTGGCTGACATCGATTCCGGCGGCGGCGATACGGCGGCTGATGTGGGAGAGAGTGCCGCTGGCCGGTGGGGCACCCAGTCTGTTGACGACCTCGCGCAGCGAAGTGGAGCATTTCACCGCTGCTGCGATCGTCGAGTCCGGGTACTTCTTCCACGGGTTCCGCTGCTTGAAGTGCGAAGTGTCCAGCCCGTACGCCGTCGCCTGCCGCTGGAGCGTGCGTCGCCTGCCGCCGTTCTCCGGCAGCCCTAGCCGACGCATCAAGTCGGTCCAATTCGTTGACGCGGCTATGGCCTCCGCCAGTCGCTCCTGCGTGTACGGGCTGTTCCCCATGCCGCTGCCCCCTCCGTTCCGGCCGCACGTTCGCAGCCTCGTACGGAGTAACGACCCGTTTATCGGATGGTTACGTCCGTAATCCGGAGAGGGGTGAAGGGGCATGCGCGGCGGAAGCGTTCAGAACTTCGGCTCCGGGGCCTGGGCCTGGACCAGTTCTGCCGCCTCCTCGTCCGTCTCCACCGAGGGCGGGGAGCCGATCAGGGGCTGTTGGGCGGTCTCCTTCATGCAGGCGACCGCGATCACGCCCACCAGGGCCGCCGCCATCGCGTAGTACGCGGGCATCAGGTTGGAGCCGGTCCAGCTGATCAGGGCCGTGATCACCAGGGGGGTCGTGCCGCCGAAGATCGACGCGGAGAGGTTGTAGCCGACGGAGAGGGAGCCGTACCGGACGTTCGTCGGGAACAGGGCCGGGAGCGCCGCGGACATTGTGCCGAGCATGCAGACCAGGGAGAGGCCCAGCAGCAGCATGCCGACCGTGATCGGGAGGATGCCGTCGATGCGGATGAGGAGGAACGCCGGGAGGGAGAGGAAGAGGAAGCCCAGCATGCCGGTCATGAGGAGCGGCTTGCGGCCGAAGCGGTCGGAGAGCTTGCCGACCTGGGCGATGACCGTCATCAGCAGCACCATCACCGCCAGCAGGATCAGCAGCCCGTGCGTCTCGCTGTAGCCGAGTTCGTCGGAGAGGTACGTCGGCATGTACGACAGCAGCATGTAGTCGGTGATGTTGTACGCGCCCACCAGGCAGATGCAGAGGATCAGCGTCGGCCAGTACTGCCGGAAGATCTTGGCGAGGTCGCCCTTGGCCGTGGTCTCGACGCCGTCCGCCGCCTCGGTCGCGTGTGCCGTGCCGCCCTCCAGCTTCTGGAAGGCCGGGGTCTCGTCGAGCTTGAGGCGCAGGTAGAGGCCTACCAGGCCCAGCGGGCCCGCGACGAGGAACGGGATGCGCCAGCCCCAGGACTCCATCTGGGCGGTGTCCAGGAGGGCGTACAGGGCCGTGACGAGTCCGGCCGCGCAGACGTAACCCGCCAGTGTTCCGAACTCCAGGAAGCTGCCGAAGAAGCCGCGCCGTTTGTCGGGGGCGTACTCCGCGATGAACGTGGACGCGCCCCCGTACTCACCGCCCGTCGAGAAGCCCTGGAGCATCCGGAAGAAGATCAGCAGGGCCGCCGCCCCGATGCCGATCGTTTCGTGCGACGGGATCAGACCGATCGCGAACGTGCTGACCGCCATCAGGATCATCGTCAGCGCGAGGACCTTCTTGCGGCCGACCTTGTCACCCATCGGGCCGAAGAACATGCCGCCGAGCGGCCGTACGAGGAAGGCCACCGCGAAGGTCGCGAAGGAGGAGAGGAGCTGTGTGGTCTCGTTCCCGGACGGGAAGAACACATGGCCGATCGTGACGGCCAGGTAGGAGTAGATGCCGAAGTCGAACCACTCCATGGCGTTGCCCAGCGACGCCGCCTTCACCGCACGCTTCACCGCGGCGTCGTCCGTGACGGTGATGTCCGTCCGGCGCAACCGGGGATTCTTACGCTTCCGGGCGGCCCGGAAGAGCGTGGGGTGGCGTTTGACCGCTTGGGGGTCGGCCGCCTGGTCGGGGTCGGGGGCCGCCATGGCCGGGTCCTTTCCTCGGAAGGGTGTTCCAGGAAAGGCTTCTGCGCGGTGATGGCGGTCGCAAACCGACTTCATGGGCCGATGCGATGTCCCTCACATGATCTCGACATCGTTCCGGGGGCGGAGGAGGTGTGGGGGAGGGGCGGAGGCGGGGCGGGGCGGGGGCGGACAGGGGGTCGGGTGTCCCGGTCCCGGGCCGCCGGGGGCGTGCCCGGGGCCGGGGGCCCCCCCGGGGCCGGCCCCGGGGCCCGCACCCCCCCGGGGGGCCCGGGGGAGGCCCCGCCGGGGCCGCGGCCCCCCCCCGCGCGGGCCACCGCCCCCGGTGGGGGACGTGGTCGGGG
>NZ_JBHYVE010000020.1:112774-114394 GCF_042750035.1 Streptomyces sp. NPDC059452 | reverse complement strand
TAGTTTTTGTGGTGGTGTCGCTGTTTTTTCTTTCACCGGGGGGGGGGGGGGGGTTGCCCGGGCGGGCGCCGGGGGGGGGCGGGCCGGGGGCGGCCCGCCCCGGATGGCCCATCCGGGGCGGCCGTGCGCTCGGAGGCCGGAGCTCAGATGCCCAGGTCCCTGATGATCTTGGCCACGTGGCCGGTCGCCTTGACGTTGTAGAAGGCGTGCTCCACCTTGCCGTCCTCGTCCACGACGACGGTGGAGCGGATGACGCCCGTCACGACCTTGCCGTACAGCTTCTTCTCGCCGAAGGCGCCGTACGCCTCCAGGGTCTCCTTGGACGGGTCGCCGACCAGGGTCACCTTGAGGTTCTCCTGCTCGCGGAACTTCGCGAGCTTCTCCGGCTTGTCGGGGGAGACCCCGATGACGTCGTACCCGGCGCCCGCGAGCAGGTCGAGGTTGTCCGTGAAGTCGCAGGCCTGCTTGGTGCAGCCGGGGGTAAGAGCCGCCGGGTAGAAGTAGACGATGACCTTGCGGCCCTTGTGGTCCGCGAGCGAGACCTCGTTGCCGTCGGCGTCGGGAAGGGTGAAGGCGGGAGCGGGGTCGCCGGGCTTGAGTCGCTCGCTCATGTGGTTCTCCTCGGGTGGTGCGCGGGTCGGACGGGACCGAGCGTAATAGGGGTGCCGCCGGGTGCGCGGGGGTTCGAGCTGACAGACTGTCGACGAAGGTTCAGATGAAGGTTTACCGGAGACACGACCACGGAGGCGGCGCAGTGTCGGATGCCAGGACCCCTGCGCAGATCGAGGCGGACATCATCAGCAGGCGCGAGCAGCTCGCTGTGGTGCTCGACGAGATCGGGGTGCGGGTACACCCGAAGACGATCATCGGCGACGCGAAGGCCAAGGCGGCCCAGACCGTGGACCGGACGGCCGGCCGGGCGTTCGTCGCGGTGAATCGCTCGGTGTCGCAAGTGAAGGCGCAGTTCGTCGCGGAGGACGGCTCGCCGCGGCTGGAGCGGGTGATCCCCGCCGCGCTGCTCGCGGTGGGCGTGGTGGGGCTGATCACGGCCTCGAAGCGCCGTCGGAAGTGACGGGTTCGCTTTTCGGGGCGTACGGCCCCCTCGGGCGTGCGCGGCGGGGCGGTGACGGTAGGTTGCGGGCGTGAGCGACAAGACCCAGGGCAACCCCCATGATGACGACAAGCTGCCCATCCGCATGCTGCACGACCGCGTCCTGGTGCGGAACGACACCGCCGAGGGCGAGCGGCGTTCCGGCGGCGGCATCCTGATCCCGGCGACGGCGGCGGTGGGCCGGCGGCTCGCCTGGGCCGTGGTCGTCGCGGTCGGTCAGAACGTGCGGACGGTGGAGCCCGGGGACCGCGTGCTGTACGACCCCGAGGACCGCGCCGAGGTCGAGGTGCGGGGCGTGGCGTACGTGCTCATGCGGGAGCGCGATCTGCACGCGGTGGCGGCGGACCGGTTCGAGGGGTCGGTGGATTCGACCGGGCTGTATCTGTAGACGTGTAGGCCTGTAGGAGTGCGGAGGGGGGGGGGGGGGGGGGCCCCCCCCCCCCCCCCCCCGAAGAGAGGGGGGGGGGGCAACCCCCCCCGCACCCCCCCGCACCGGGGGGGCACAAAAA
>NZ_JBHYVE010000020.1:0-112764 GCF_042750035.1 Streptomyces sp. NPDC059452 | reverse complement strand
TCCGTCGGCCGCTTATTTTTTTTATAAGATAGTGGTTTCGGCTTTTTGGTGGGGGGGGGGGGGGGTCCCCTTGCCCCCCCCCCCCTCCCGCCTTTCCTTGCTACGGTGGAACCACCCCGACGAGACGCGCCGTACCGGGCAGGCAAAGACGACGCATCCGTGTTCGTTCGCATGTTGTCGTCGGAGGTTCTGCCGTGGCCTGGGTTCTGTTGATCATCGCCGGTCTGCTCGAAGTGGGCTGGTCGATCGGGATGAAGTACACCGAGGGGTTCACCCGGCTGTGGCCGAGCGTGTTCACCGGCCTCGGAATCGTGGCGAGCATGGTGCTGCTGTCCCATGCCGCGAAGACGCTGCCGATCGGTACGGCGTACGGCGTGTGGGTCGGCATCGGCGCGGCCGGTGCGGCGATCCTGGGCATGGTCGTGCTGAACGAGCCGGTGACCGCCGCCCGGATCTTCTTCGTCTGTCTGCTGCTGGTCGCGGTGGTGGGGCTGAAGGCGACCTCCGGGCACTGAGGCTACCTCCGGGCAGCGAAGGTGCCTCCGCAGCGAAGGTGCCTCCGGCCCCTGAGTGCGTGAGGCGCCGGGGGGCGGGGGCCGGGGGCCGGGAGGTCGGGGGATCATCCGCCCGGGTGGCCGGGGGCTCAGCCGCTCGGGTGGCCGACGCTTTGGACGCCTTCGATGAAGCCGCCGCCGAAGGCCCCCGTACCGCCGTCGCCGTTCTCCCCGGGAGCGCCTCCGCCTCCCTCGGTGCCCGTGCCGTTTCCGGCTCCGCCGTCGCCGCCGGTCGCCCCCTCGTTCGTACCGCCTGTTCCGTCCGTACCGCCCGTTCCGCCGCCCGTGGTGCCTTCGGTTCCGTTTCCGGTGGTTCCGGCTCCCGCTCCGGTCCCGTTGTCGTTGCCCGGCGGGGCGGGGGCGGTCGGCGGGGCGGGGGTGGTGTCGGCCGGGGTGCTGGGGGAGGCGCCGGAGGGGGAGCCGTCCGGGGTGGCCGGTCCGGTGGTTCCGTTCTCCTCGTCGCCGGGCGCCTGCGGTTCGTCGGAGCCGGGGGCCGTCTCCAGGTCGAACTCCTGGGCCGGGGAGGAGCGCAGGGCCGCTTCCGTGTAGGCGGCCCAGGTCTCGGCCGGGACGCCTCCGCCGTTGACGCGGGGCAGGCCGAGGGCTCCGTACAGCGGGGTCTGGGCGCCGGAGTCGGGGTCCTGGCCCATCACGGCGACGACGGTCGCGAGGTCGGGGGTGTACCCGGCGAACCAGGCGGCCTTGTCCTCCTCGGCGGTACCGGTCTTGCCCACGGCGGGGCGGCCCGCGGCCTGGGCGGCGGAGCCGGTGCCGCCCTCCACGACGGAGCGGAGGAGGGCGGTGGTGGTGTCGGCGGCCTCGCGGGTGACGGTCTGCTCCGCCTTCCGGTCGGGCAGCTCGATCTCCGTACCGTCCTTGCTGACCTTGTCGACGAGGGTGTACGGGCGGTGCCGGCCGTGGTCGGCGAGGGTCGCGTACGCCTCGGTGAGGTCCAGGACGCTGGCGGTGGCGGGGCCGAGCGCGATGGAGGGGGAGGCGGTCAGGTCGGGGGTCTTCGCCGGGATACCGAGGGCGACCGCGGTCTCCCGCACCTTCTCGGGGCCGACGTCCTGCGCCATCTGCGCGTAGACGGAGTTGACGGACTTGTCGGTGGCGGTACGGACGGTGATCTGCCCGTAGTCGACGTCGTCCTCGTTGGCGGGGTCGTAACCGGTGGAGCCCTGGGCGCCCTGGACGGTGCGCTTGTTGGTGCCGTCGTAGTACGTCTCCGGGGTGATGCGCCGGCCGTCCTGGGTGGCGGAGCCGTTGGCGACGGCGGAGGTGAAGACGAACGGCTTGAAGGTGGAGCCGACCTGGTAGTCGCGGCGGGTGGCGTTGTTGACGTACTGCTGGGTGTAGTCGATGCCGCCGTACATCGCGACGACCTCGCCGCTCTCCGGGACGATGGAGGCGCCGCCGACGCGCACGTTCCGGTCGGCCTCGCGGTCCTTGCTCCGCTTCGCCATGACGTTCTTCTCGACCGCTTCGACGAGGGCGTCCTGCTTCTTCTTGTCGAGGGTGGTGGTGATGCGGTGGCCGCCGGTGGCGAGGGTCTCCTCGTCGATGATCCCGTTGCCGGTCAGGTACTCCTCGACGGCCTGCACCAGGTAGCCGCGCTGTCCGGAGAGGCCGGTGGAGGGCTTGGCCTCGCCGGGGACGGGGAACTCGGTCGTGGACCGTTCGCCGGAGTCCAGCCAGCCCTCCTTGACCATGCCGTCCAGGACGTAGTTCCAGCGGCTGAGGGCGGCGGGCTTGTTGCCGGGGCGGGCGACGACGTCGTACGCGCTGGGGGCGTTGAGGAGGGAGGCGAGGTACGCGCCCTCGGCGGTGGTGAGGTCCTCGACGTTCTTGCCGTAGTACGCCTGGGCGGCGGCCTGGATGCCGTAGGCGTTGCGCCCGAAGTAGCTGGTGTTGAGGTAGCCCTCGAAGATCTGGTCCTTGCTCTGCTCGCGGTTGAGCTTGATCGCGATGAAGAACTCCTTGGCCTTGCGGACGACGGTCCGCTCCTGGCCGAGGTAGTAGTTCTTGACGTACTGCTGGGTGATGGTGGAGCCGCCCTGCTTGCCCTTGCCGGTCACCGTGTTCCACCCGGCCCGGAACATGGCCCGTACGTCGACGGCGGGCTGGTGGTAGAAGTCGCGGTCCTCGGCGGCGAGCACGGCCTGCTGGACGGTGTCGGGCACCTGGGAGAGCTTGATCTTCTCCCGGTTCACCTCGCCGTCGCGGGCCAGGACGGTGCCGTCCTGGTAGAAGTAGACGTTGGACTCGGCGTCGGCGCCGGCGTTGGCGGCCGGGATCTCGACGAGCTGGTACCCGGCGAAGAACCCGCCGACGAGCAGGAGGGCGAGGCCCAGGAAACCACCGACGAGCATCCGCCAGGTCGGGAAGAGGCGGCGCCAACCGGTCCGCCTGGGGCGTTTCGTGCGCCCCTTCTTCTGTCCCGGCTTTCCCGGGCTTCCCGAGCTCCCCGGGCCTTCTGAGCTTCCCGGGCCTCCTGAGCTTCCCGAGGCTGAGGGGTCCCGAGGGGCCCAGTTCTGTGGCGCGTCGCTCATGTCGGTGGGGGCTCCTCGGGTGCGGTCAGTTCTCCCATAGTGCCCGTTTCGCCGGGAAACCCTCGTATCATCCTCCGATCTCCCCCGTTCTCCGTCTCCGTGCTCCCTCCTTCGCCGCTTCCGGAAAAGCGGTCGCGGCCGTTCTCGCCCCTGTACTAGCGTCGGTCGCTTTGGTGTCGAGAGAGGGGGAGGGGACGGCGTGCGGCTGTACGCAGTGGTGGCGGCGGGCGGGTTCCGGCGTTACGCCACCTACCGGACGGCGACGGCCGCGGGGGTGTTCACCAACACCGTCTTCGGGTTCATCCTGGCGTACACCTACACCGCCCTGTGGGCCGAACGCCCGCAGCTCGGCGGGTACGACACCTCCCAGGCGCTGACGTACGTCTGGCTCGGGCAGGCCCTGCTGATGGCCTGCGCCATGATGGGCGGCGGCTTCGAGGACGAGCTGATGGAGCGGATCCGTACGGGGGACATCGCCGTCGACCTGTACCGCCCCGCCGACCTCCAGCTCTGGTGGCTGGCGGGGGACCTGGGCCGGGCGGTGTTCCATCTGCTGGGCCGGGGGGTCGCACCGATGTTCCTGGGGGCGCTCGCCTTCGATCTCGCGCTCCCCGGCTCACCGTGGACGTGGCTCGCGTTCCTCGTCTCCGTCCTGCTGGGCATCGTCGTCAGCTTCGCCGTGCGCTACCTGGTCGCGCTGTCGGCGTTCTGGCTGCTGGACGGGGCGGGCGCGATGCAGATCGCCTGGCTGCTGGGGCTGTTCTTCTCCGGGATGCTGCTGCCGCTGAACCTCTTCCCGGGGCTGCTCGGCGAGGTGGCCCGGATGCTGCCGTGGTCCTCGCTGCTCCAGATCCCGGCCGATGTGTTCCTCGGCAAGCACACGGGGTGGGGGCTGGTGGAGGTGTACGCGTTCCAGGGTGGCTGGGCGGTGGCGCTGCTGCTGGCGGGGCGGCTGCTCCAGACCGTGGCGACGAGGAGGGTGGTGGTGCAGGGTGGCTGACACGGTGGCGGTGCGGACCGAGGAGAGCCGGGAGGCGGGAGGCGTCGCGTACTTCGCGTACGAGGAGCGGCCCCGGCTGCTGGAGGGCGTGCGCGCGTACGGGCTGATCGTGGCGATGTGGGTGCGCTCGACGATGGCGTACCGGGCCTCGTTCGTCATGACGACGCTCGGGAACCTCGCGGTGACCGCCTTCGACTTCGTCGCGATCCTGCTGATGTTCACGCACGTCGACGCGCTGGGCGGCTACACGCTCCCCGAGATCGCCCTGCTGTACGGGGTCTCGGCGACCGCGTTCGGGCTCACCGATCTGCTGCTCGGGTCGATGGACCGGCTGGGCCGGCGGGTGCGCGACGGAACGCTGGACACGCTGCTGGTGCGGCCGGTGCCGGTGCTGGCCCAGGTGGCGGCGGACCGGTTCGCGCTGCGCCGGATGGGGCGGATCGTCCAGGGGCTGGTGGTCCTCGGCTATGCCCTCCTCACCCTGGACATCGCGTGGACGCCGCTGAAGGCGCTGATGCTGCCGCTGATGGTGGTGAGCGGCGCGGCGATCTTCGGGGCCGTCTTCGTGGGCGGGGCGGCGTTCCAGTTCGTCGCCCAGGACGCCTCGGAGGTGCAGAGCTCCTTCACGTACGGCGGGACGACGCTGCTCCAGTATCCGCCGACGATCTTCGCGAAGGACCTGGTGCGCGGGGTGACGTTCGTGGTCCCGCTGGCCTTCGTCAGCTGGCTGCCCGCGCTGTATGTGCTGGACCGGGAGTACCCGCTGGACCTGCCGCAGTGGGTGGCCTTCCTGCCGCCGGTGGTCGCGGCGGGGTGCTGGGCGATGGCGGGGCTCGGATGGCGGGCGGGGCTGCGGGCGTACCGGAGTACGGGCAGTTGAGGGAGTTGAGGGAAGGAAACGGAAAGGAAAGGGAGTCGGGAACGGTGGACGGGTTCGCACAACAGGTCACGGGCGTGGGCGGCGAGGGTTTCATCACCCTCGACGGCGTCGAGAAGGTCTTCCAGGTCCGCCGGAAGGCCGGTCTGCTGCGCCGGGAGCGGCAGGAGGTCCGGGCCGTGGACGGCATCAGCTTCCAGGTGGCGCGCGGCGAGATGGTCGGCTACATCGGCCCGAACGGGGCGGGCAAGTCGACCACGATCAAGATGCTGACGGGCATCCTCACCCCCAGCGGCGGCAGCCTGCGCGTGGCGGGCATCGACCCCTCCCGGGAACGTACGCGCCTGGCCCACCGCATCGGTGTGGTCTTCGGCCAACGGACCACCCTCTGGTGGGACTTGCCGCTGCGCGACTCGTACCGGCTGATGCACCGCATGTACCGCATCCCGGACCGGCGGTTCCGGGAGAACCTGGACCGCTGTGTCGAACTCCTCGACCTGGGCGAGCTGTTGGACGTACCCGTACGGCAACTCTCCCTGGGGCAGCGGATGCGCGGCGATATCGCGGCGGCCCTGCTGCACGATCCGGAGGTGCTCTACCTGGACGAGCCGACGATCGGGCTCGATGTGGTCTCCAAGGCCAAGGTGCGCCAATTCCTGAAGGAGTTGAACGCGGACCGGGGGACCACGGTCCTGCTGACGACGCACGATCTGACCGACATCGAGCAGTTGTGCCGCCGGGTGATGGTGATCGACCACGGCCGTCTGATGTACGACGGTTCGGTCGCCGGTCTCCATGAGGTGGGGGAGAGCGAGCGGATGCTCGTGGTGGACCTGGAGCGCGAACTCCCGCCGATCGTGCTGGAGTCGGAGGGGTCGGGGCCGGGATCGGGGCCGGTTCTGCGGGCGGTCAAGGTGGAGGGCCCGCGACAGTGGCTGGCCTTCCCCGCCTCGATGTCGGCCGCCCCGCTGGTGGCGCGGATCGCGGCGGATTACCCGTTGCTGGACCTGTCGGTGCGGGAGCCGGACATCGAGGCCGTGATCGCGAAGATGTACGAGGCGGCGCCGTGAAGATGTACGAGGCGGCCGCCGTGAGGTGTGCCCTTCGCACGGCCCTTTGAGGTGCCCCTCGCACGGCCCTTTGAGGTGCCTTTCCGGCCGACGCGCGCAGGTCCTGGGCCTGCACGTCTGTGCTGGGAACGGGTGCGTTCAATAGGCTGCGCGGTATGACAAGTGAACGTCCGGAAATGCGTGCCTCCGATGCTGAGCGTGAGCGGATCGCCGAGTTGCTGAGAGAGGCCGTGGCCGAGGGCCGGCTGGAGATGGACGAGTTCGAGCAGCGCCTCGAAACGGCCTATGCAGCCCGTACGCACGGGGAGTTGGAGCCGCTCGTCCGGGACCTTCCGGCCCCCGGCACGGCGGTGACCCCGGTGGGCTCCTCCGCCCCGGCCCCGCTGCGGGGTTCCGCCGCGAGCTGGCCCGCGCGGATCGGCGGCACCGCCACCTCCAAGGGCGCGTTCGCGTTCTGGAGCGGCTTCAGCCGGAAGGGCCGCTGGACGGTGGGCCGGAAGTTCACCGCGTTCGCGATGTGGGGCGGCGGCGAGATCGACCTGCGCGAGGCGAACTTCGAGGACCGCGAGATCGTCATCCGCTGCTTCACGATCATGGGCGGCCTCCAGGTGACGGCCCCGCCGGAGCTGAACGTGGACGTCCGGGGCATCGGCATCATGGGCGGTTTCGGCGAGGGCCCGAACGAGGACGGCGAGCCCGCCCCGGACGCCCCGCACGTACGGATCACCGGCTTCGCCCTGATGGGCGGCGTCGGCGTGGAGCGCAAGCGGACGAAGGCGGAGCGCCGTCGGCTGAAGGAGGCCGAGGAGATCGAGAAGGCCGAGCGGGCGGTACGCGAACGGCAGCGGCTGGCCGGCCTGGACAAGGGCCCGGAGGACGGCGGGGGACGCAAGGAGCTGGGCTGAGCGGGGCCTGGGCTGAGCCGGGCCTGGGCTGGTCTGACCTGGGCTGGGCTGGGCTGGCCCGGCCCCCGGCCCGGCCTGAGTCGGCCTTGGCCTGTCCTGCCTGTCTCCGTACGTCACCCCCGTACGTCACCCCTGTACGTCACCTCACAGCTCGTCGGACTCCGGCGTGCGGGCCCGCTCCACGGTCGTCAGGTCCACCCGCTCGCCGAGCGCCCGGTACCCGGCGTCGTTGAAATGCAGGTGGTCGCCGGAGTCGTACGCGGCGCGGAGCCGGTTCGGCGCGTACGGGTCGCGTACGGCCTCGTCGAAGTCCACGTACGCGTCGAAGACGGAACCCGCCCGGATCTCCGCGTTGACCGCCAGCCGTACGGCGTTGCGCTCGGGCGTCCAGGTGGGGAAGCCCTCGAAGGGGGTGAGCGTCGCGCCGACGACGGTCAGCCCCTGGGCCCGCGCCTGCTCGGCGAGGGTGCGCAGGCCGGCCACGATGCGCCGGGGGTCGGTCTCCTGGGGCGCCTGCTGTACGTCGTTGATGCCGAGGGCCACGATCACGGTGCGCGCCCCGGTGACGGAGAGCACATCGCGCTCGAACCGGTCGGTCCCGGCCTGGCCCGCCGAGCCCTGGGTGAGGAGCCGGTTGCCCGCGATGCCCGCGTTGGCGACCCCGTACCGCCCGCCCAGCCGGTCGGCGAGGACATCGGTCCAGCGGGTGTTGGCGTCGGTCGTGGAGCCGCTGCCCGCGGTCAGCGAGTCCCCGATGACGACGACGGTGCCGGGTGCGGCCTCGTTGCGGACGTC
Source organism: Streptomyces sp. NPDC059452 (assembly GCF_042750035.1). Taxonomy (NCBI): domain Bacteria; kingdom Bacillati; phylum Actinomycetota; class Actinomycetes; order Kitasatosporales; family Streptomycetaceae; genus Streptomyces; species Streptomyces sp. NPDC059452. The sequence continues at coordinate 105,011 of NZ_JBHYVE010000020.1, read as the reverse complement.
CACGGCGGTGAGGTAGCGCCAGCGGGTGGTGGACCAGGTGCCCTTGTTGTCGGCGAGGTAGGACGTCTGGTGGGTGTTGGGGTGGTAGGTGACCGGGCCGCTCGCGCGCGGGGTGCGGAAGCTGACCTGGAGGTCGGAGTCGGGGGCGACCGGTACGACGACCGGGTCGCTGACGACCCGTCCGCCCGCCGCGATGGTGACGGCGGAGGCGCCGTCGAACGTCACCGGGCGGGTGTTGACCGTGGCCCGGTCGACGAGGAGCGGGGTGGTCCCGTACAGGTTGGAGAGCGTGATCCGGGCCGCGTCCCCGCCGACGCTGGTGTGCACGACGTTACGGATGGTGCTTCCGGGAAAGCCCTTGCCGGTGTCCGGCTCCGGGCCGACGGGTGCGGTGGTCCAGGTGGCGACCCAGTTCCCGGCGGCGTTGGCGGGGGCGACCGGGTTGCGGGCCGCCGCGTGCGTCTCGGCGGGCGGGGGCGCGGCGGGCCGGGTCCCGGCGAACAGGTGGGTGCCGAGCACGGCGGCGACGGCGGCCAGTACGGCGGTGCCCGCCACGAGGGCGATGAGCAGGGCGTACCCCTGGCGGCTGGGCATGTGCGGCGGTTCTCCTTGTGATGATCGTGCTGGTCCCATGATGCGACAGGCCGCGGGGAACTCGACGTGCGGCCCGGGAGTAGGGGAAGTAGGGACAATGCGTACGTCACGGGGGCGAGGCGTACGCGGACGGGTGGAGCGCATGGAACGGACCGGTTCCGGAGGGCAGGACGCGGTGGAGCAGCCAGGGGAGTCAGGGCAGTCAGGGGAGCCGGGGAAGCCAGGCGAGTCGGGGGAGTCCGGGGAGTCCGGGGAGCCTGGGCAGGGCCCGGACTCCGGAGGGGCTGGTTCCGGAACGCGGGCCGGTTCCGGAGCGCGGGCCGGGACCGGGACCCGGACCCGTAAGGAGCTCGGGGCGGCGCCGGTGACGGGCGGGTCCGGGAAGGCCGGGTCCGCCGGTTCCGGCGGGTCCGGAGGCTCCGGTGGCTCCGGTGGCTCCGGTGGGGCCCCCTTGGCTGCGGGCCCGCTCGCCTCGTTCGCGTACACCGCCGCCGACGAGGAGAAGCAGCGCGGCGTCCGGCGCATGAAGATCACGGCGACCGGCCTCCTTCTCTTCGTCGCGCTCGTCTATGTCCTGGCCACCTGGGCGGAGCACTCAGGTGTGGAGGGCTGGCCGGGCTACGTCGCGGCGGCTGCCGAGGCGGGGATGGTGGGCGCTCTGGCGGACTGGTTCGCCGTCACGGCGCTCTTCCGGCGCCCGCTCGGCCTGCCCATCCCCCACACCGCCATCATCCCCACCAAGAAGGATCAGCTGGGACAGTCCCTCGGTTCCTTCGTCGGCGAGAACTTTCTCTCCGGAGACGTCATTCGTGACCGAATTCACGCTCTGGGGGTCGGCCGGAGGGTCGGCGCGTGGCTGTCGGAGCCGGAACACGCGGACCGGGTCACCGCCGAGCTGGCGACCGCGCTGCGCGGCGCGCTGACTGTGCTGCGGGACTCCGACGTCCAGGCGGTGGTCGGCGAGGCCATCACCCGGCGGGCCAACGCGGTGGAGGTCGGCCCCGGTCTCGGCAAGATGCTGGAGCGGGTGGTGGAGGACGGCGGCCACCGCAAGGTCGTCGACCTCGTCTGCGTACGGGCGCACGACTGGCTGGTGGAGCACGGTGCCTCGGTGATGGACGCGGTGCAGGGCGGGGCGCCGGGGTGGACCCCGCGCTTCGTGGACAAGCGGGTGGGCGAGCGGGTCTACAAGGAGCTGCTGCGGTTCGTCACGGAGATGCGGGACATGCCGGGCCACCCGGCGCGCGCCTCCATCGACACGTTCCTCACCGACTTCGCGGCCGACCTCCAGGGCGATGCCGACACCCGGGCCCGGGTGGAGCGGCTGAAGTCGGAGATCCTGGGCCGGGACGAGGTGCAGGACGTCATCGCGTCGGCCTGGTCCTCCGTCCGTACGATGATCATGGCGGCGGCCGAGGACGAGCGCAGCGAACTGCGGCTGCGGGCCCGCGCCTCCCTGATGTCGCTGGGCGCCAAGCTGTCGAGCGACGAGCGGCTCCAGGGCAAGCTGGACGGCTGGCTGGAGGACGCGGCGGTGTACGTGGTCACGACGTACCGGGCCGAGATCACCTCACTGATCAGTGAGACGGTGGCGAGCTGGGACGCGGACCAGACGTCGAAGAAGATCGAGGCCCACATCGGCCGCGACCTCCAGTTCATCCGCATCAACGGCACGGTGGTGGGCGCGCTGGCGGGCCTGGCGATCCACACGGTGTCGCGGGCGCTGGGGGGCTGAGCCGTTTCACTGGGCTATGGGGGCTGTGGGGGCCGTGGGGCCTGAGGGGCTTTGCGGAGCTGTAGGGCCTTACGGAGCTGTGGGTTCCGGGTGCGTACCCGTCCTGTCGTACGGGTACGCACCCGGCTTACGCGGGGGAGTTGCCCGGTAGTACGGGCGTGGCGCGGCGAGTGTTCAACGCGGCGCGGACTTCTTTTGGAGAGCCCTCAGACCGTGGAGCGGCGGGTGACGGCCCAGGAGGCGGCGGCCACACCACCCGCGACGGCGAAGACGGCGGGCCAGGCGCCCACCTTCTTGGCCAGCGGGTGCGAACCGGCGAAGGCGGCGACGTACGCGACCGTCAGCGCGGTGGCCGCACGCGGTCCGGCCTGCCGGTTCCACTCGTACGCGGAGAGGGCCCCGGCGGCGGCGAGCGCGACCCCGCCGAGCGGACGCTTCTTGGTCCACCGGGCGACGCCGTAACCCCCGACGAGCCCGCTCGCCGCCACTGCCGCTGCCGGAACCTTCGCCATCGCCGCCACCATCACTTTCGTATCCGTATATCCGTGTGCCCGTCTCTCCGAGCGAGGCTAACCTCTGGCCGCTGACGGTTACGAGGGGGAGGGGCGGCACATGGGGACGACCGCAAGGACGATCACGGTGACGGGCAGGGACGAGGAAGACCGCCCGGTGCGCCTGTTCTGCACCGACAGCGCTGATGACGGCGAGGGCGACGCCGGGGGCAGAGGCGTCGACAGCCCGCCCCTCCTCCTGCTGCACGGCCTGGCCGGCCACTGCGGTGAGTGGGACGCGCTGACGGCCAGGTTCGCGGCCACGCACCGGGTGGTCGCGTTCGACGCCCGGGGCAGCGGGGCGAGTACCCGCCGCCCGGCGGACGTCTCCCGGGCCGCCCATGTACGGGATGTGGTCGAGGTCGCCCAGGCGCTCGGCCTCCCCACCGGCCGACTGGTCCTGGTGGGCCAGTCCATGGGCGGCCTCACGGCCCTGCTCACGGCGGCGGCCCACCCGGAGCTGGTCCGCGCCCTGGTCCTGATCGAGGCGGGGCCGGGCGGCCCGAGCCCGTCGCTGCCGGAGACCATCGGGGCCTGGCTGGACTCGTGGCCGGTCCCGTTCCCGGACGCCGGGGCGGCGGCCGCGTTCTTCGGAGGGGGAGCGGCGGGCCGGGCCTGGGCGGCGGGGCTCGTCCCGGGCCCCGGGGGACTGCGTCCGCGCGTGGACCGGGACGTCATGGTCGCCACGGTCCAGGAGAACGCCCACCGCGACTACTGGGACGCGTGGGACGAGGTGCGCTGCCCGGTGCTGGTGGTGCGGGCCGGGAAGGGGATGCTGAAGCAGCGGGAGGCGGACCGCATGGCCGAGCGCCGCCCGGGGACGCGGATCGCCGTGGTCCCGGACGCGGGGCACGACGTACACCTGGACGATCCGGCGGCGGTGTACGGGGAGATGGCGGCGTTTCTGGCGGAGGTGGGCGGGGGAGGGGCCCGGGCCTGAGGCTGAGGACCGGGCTCCGGGTGGCTGGACGTCACCGGTATAAGGTCTGGACCCGGCACACGAGGGTCATGGCTGGGCCGACGCCACTCGGTGGGCTCAACCACCTTAGGAAAGAAGGCGAGTTGAAGAGCACGACGTTCCGTATCGGCGGGGACCTGGAAGTACACCGGCTCGGGTTCGGAGCCATGCGACTGCCCACCGAACCGGCCCCCGACCGTGCGAGATCCCTCGCGGTCGCCCGCCGGGCGGTCGAGCTGGGCGTCACCTTGATCGACACGGCCCACCTGTACGGCGGGGGCGCCAACGAGGAGCTGCTCGCCGAGGCGCTGCACCCCTACCCGGACGATCTCCTGATCACCACGAAGGTCGGCGTCGCACGCTCGGCGGACACGGGGGAATGGGGCCTGGACGCCCGCCCGGCCGTGCTGCGGGAGCAGGTGGACCTGGCCCTGCGCCGACTGCGCGTCGAGCGGATCGAACTGCTCCAGCTGCACCGTATCGACCCGGAGACCCCGCTCGCCGAACAGCTGGGAACGCTGGGCGAGTTGCAGGCCGAGGGCAAGGTCGGTCACCTCGGCCTCTCCGAGGTGACGGTCGACGAGCTGAACCAGGCGCGGGCCCTCATCGACGTGGTGAGCGTGCAGAACCGCTACAACCTCCTGGAGCGCGAGCACGAACCGGTGCTCGCCGCCTGCGAGGCCGCCGGAATCGCCTTCCTGCCCTGGTGCCCCGTGGCCCACGGTGACGCGGGCGCGAACGCGGAGGTGGCCGCCGTGGCGGCCGAACTCGGCGCCACCCCCACCCAGGTCTCCCTGGCCTGGCTCCTCGCCCACTCACCGGTCATGCTCCCCATCCCGGGCACGGCGAGGGTGGCCCACCTGGAGGAGAACGTCGCGGCGGCCGAAGTGGCCCTGAGCCAGGAGCAGTACGACCGGCTGAAGGGGTGAGACGGACAGGGGGATGGGGAGGGGGCGGCAGGGGGCAGTGAGGGCACAGGGGCGGTGAGGGCAGAGGAGCGGTGAGGGCGGCGAGGCCCTCCGGGGCGGGACTGACTCCTCCCCGGAGCCCCGCCCCGCAGGGCGTGAGGCTCCCGTGACGCGTGTGACTGCCTTCACACCCCTGCCCGTTCTCTGTTTCTCCTGGTCCGGATGGCGTGAAACCAGCCCCGAGGGGCCCCTGTGAGTGTCGAAGCGTGGGCCGTGAAGCCCCCTGGAGGGGCGATTTGCCCCGTTCATCTCCCGTACATCTGGCGCCGTAGAGGCAGCTCACGGCAGGGGATCGGCAGCACCAACCGGGTTTACATCCCTTACCGCGACGGCCGTATTGCGGCACTTTTCCCGCTAAGGGGTCATGGGTGGAGAACATCCGTAATGTCGGACCTGTTTACAGCGGGCGTCACTGTCCGAAACGGATTGTTGACGGAAAGAATGGCCCCGGGATACGTTTTTCGGCGTAAAAGGCAAGCCATGCAGACGGGAATCGGTGAAGGATTGTGGGAATAGTTGCCCAGGCTCTCAACGAATACCGATTAAGCGAGTCGGAGGCGGATAAGGTAGGTGAGTTGTCCGCGCTCGCCGCGCATTTGTCGGGCTCGCTCCCCATCGTCGCTTCGGGGCTCCTCCTGGATCTCCCCGAGGGTATGCGAAAAACGGTTCTCGATTTCGGCGCGGACGAGGGGACCGACGGATTCTGCCTGCTTCGCGGTGTCCCGGTGGGTGAGCTCCCGAAGACTCCGCAGGCTCATGAAGCGCACGTACTCGACAGGCACCCCACCAACGGGACCCTCATGCTCGTCGCGGATCTCCTCGGCTCGCTGACCGGGTATCAGGACGAGAAGTCCGGTGCCCTGTTCCATGACGTCCATCCCGTACGAGGGGAGGAGACCCGGATCGAGAACAGCGGTTCGGTCGCCTTCGACTTCCACACGGAGAACGTGCACCACCCCTTGCGCCCCGACTACCTGGGCCTGCTCTGCCTGCGTCAGGACCACGAGCGGATCGCCGCGACCCGTGTCTCGTCCGTACGGGACGCACTGCCCCTGCTGACGGACGAACAGGTGGCGGAGCTGCGGAAGCCGCAGTTCCACAGCCTGTACCCGACCTCCTTCGCGCGGAACATCGCGGGGCCGCGCCCCTCCGCCGGGCCCCACCCGGTGATCTTCGGACCGGCGGACCGCCCGTTCATGCGCTTCAACTCGCACAACACCCAGGGCTCCGAACCGGAGGCACGGGCGGCGCTGCGGGCCCTCACCGGGGCGCTGGAGGAGGTCTGCCGTGATCTGGTGCTCGCGCCGGGCGACCTCGTCGTCCTGGACAACCACGTCGTCGTGCACGGGCGCAGCGCCTTCACCCCCCGCTACGACGGGCATGACCGGTGGCTCCGGCGCTTCTACTCCCTGCGCACCACCCCTCTGTGGGCTCAGCGCATGATGTGGCACCCTCGCGTGCTGCCCGCGATGACGGAGATCCGCGGGGTCCTCTGACCCGGCGGACGATGCCCCGGCCGCCGGGAGCCGGGGCCGTTCGATGTGAAATGGTGAATGAGGAAGAGTGGAACTGTACGAAGTGCTCGGCCTGCTCCTTGCCGCCGCGGCGGCCGGCTGGGTGGACGCGGTGGTCGGTGGTGGCGGGGTTCTGCTCATCCCGGTGCTCCTGCTGACCTTCCCCCAGTACTCGCCGGCGGTGGCGCTGGGCACGAACAAGATCGCGGCGGTCATGGGCACCACGACCGCCGCGTACATGTACCAGCGGCGTACCGCACTCGACCGCTCGGTGCTGCTGCCCGCCGCCGGACTCGCGGTCCCCTTCGGCGCCCTCGGTGCCCTGTCCGCGTCGAGCGTCCCCACGAGCTTCTTCCGGCCCGTCATCATGGCCCTGCTCGTCATGGTGGCGCTCTTCGTCGCCTTCCGGCCCAGCTTCGGGGTGCAGCAGCGGGACATCGTCGTCACTCCGCGCCGCCGCACTGCGGCGATCCTCATCGCGGGTGTCGGGATCGGCTTCTACGACGGGGTCTTCGGGCCCGGCGTGGGCACCTTTCTCATCATCTCCTTCACCACCCTTCTCGCGACACAGTTCCTGGAGAGCGCGGCCATGGCGAAGGTGATCAACGCCTCGTCCAATCTGGGGGCCCTCGCGGTCTTCGCCTGGCAGGGAAACGTCCTGTGGGCCCTCGGGCTCGGAATGGCCGTGGGAAACATCGCCGGCGCGATGATCGGATCACGTACCGCGATGAAAAGGGGGTCCGGGTTCGTTCGGATTGTTCTGGTTCTCGTGGTCACTGGAATGGTGGCCAAGATGGCTTTCGACCAGTTCGTCTGACAGAAACTCGGCATCTGACAGAAACGCACTGTCCGGCAGGAACATGCGGTCCGGCAGAAACATGCCGTCCGGTAGAAACTCATCGTCTGACAGGAGCCGCCCTCTGGCAGAAACCCACCTTCTTGCAGAAACTCGCCCTCTGACAGAAACCCACCAGTCGACGGAAGAGGTTTTATGGCAAGGGAATTATCCGGGCTGCTGACCCTGACCGACTTCGAAGACGCCGCCCGATCCGTTCTTGACGCCGCCTCCTGGGCCTATGTGGCGGGCGGAGCCGACACCCAGCTCACCGTCCGTGCCAACACGGACGCCTTCGACCAGGTCTGGCTGCGCCCCCGCGCCCTCGGCGGTTCGGGCGCGAAGCCCGACACCTCGGTGACCCTGCTCGGGCAGCGGCTCGCGCTCCCGGTCCTCCTCGCCCCGACCAGCCCCCAGCGGCTGCTCCACGAGGACGCCGAGATCGCGACCGCCCGCGCCGCCGAGTCCGCCGGCACTGTGTCGATCGTCAGCACCGACAGCCATCACGTGTTCGCCGACGTGACCGGCTCCGTCGGAAGCGACTCCTGGTTCCAGCTGTACGCCTACCGGTCCCGGGACGACGTCGCCGCGACGATCGCCCTGGCGGAGGAGGCCGGAGCGACCGCGCTCGTGGTCACGGTCGACGCGAGTTACGCGGCACGCCGCATCAGCACCCGGCGCGCGGGCTTCCGTACCCCGGCCCACGTCGACTTCGGCAACCTGCGCTCGCTGGGGGTGCTCACGGGGGAGATCCCGGAGGGCGCCCGCATCGACCGGCTCCCGCTGACCTGGGACGACCTGGAGTGGATCCGGAGCCGTACGAACCTGCCGATCGTGGTCAAGGGCGTCCTGCGGGCCGAGGACGCCGAACGGTGCGTCGGCCTCGGCGTGGAGGGCGTGATCGTCTCCAACCACGGTGGACGCCAACTCGACGGAGCGGTGCCCAGCCTGATCGCCCTGGAACAGGTGGCCGCCGCGATCTCCGACCGCGCGCTGGTGCTCCTGGACGGCGGTGTCCGCTCCGGCGTCCATGTGGTCAAGGCCCTCGCGCTCGGCGCGGACGCGGTGTGCATCGGCCGCCCCTACCTCTGGGGCCTCGGCCTGGCCGGCCAGCAGGGGGTCGAGGCGGTGCTCGACCTCCTCCGGAGCGAGATCGAGGACACGCTGCTCCAGCTCGGCGCGGACTCCGTGGCGGACATCGACGCGGACTTCGCGATCAGGGCCCGCTGAGCCACGGCTCCGGGCCATGCCCTGAGCCACGGCTCCGGGCCATCCGCCGACCCCTTCCCCAGGCAAGGAGACACCCTGTGACCGTCCATTTCTCGCGCGGCATCCCTCCGCTCGAAGCGATCCCCTCCCTCGCCATCGCCGAGCTGACCGGCACGATTCTCTCCACGGAACCGGACCGGGTCTTCCAGTACGCGCCCATCGGCCACCACACCGGAGACCGCGAACTCCGGGACCAGCTCGGCGCGTTCCACTCCGTCGACCCCGACCGGATCTTCGTCACCAACGGCTCGCTCCAGGCTCTCGACCTGCTCGCCGCCCACCTCCTCAAGGACGCCCCCGGCAACCTGGTCCTGGCCGAGGCACCGACGTACGACCGCGCCGTCCAGATATTCGAGCGGCACGGCGGGCGGGTCTCCGGGGTGCCGCTGCGGCACGACGGACTCGACCTGGACGTCCTGCGGGAGCGCCTGCGCACCGAGGTGCCCGCGTTCGTCTACGTGATCCCCGACTTCCAGAACCCCAGCGGTGTGACGACGAGCGAGGAGAAGCGGCGCGAACTCGTACGCCTGTCCGCCGAGTTCGGCTTCACGATCCTGGAGGACATCCCCTACCGGGAACTCCGCTTCGACGGCACCGCCCCCACGCTCCTCGGGGAACTCGCGGACGAGGTCGACGGCGCCCGGGTGCTGACCATGGGGTCGCTCAGCAAGATCCTCAGCCCGGGGCTGAGGGTCGGTTACGTCATCGCCCCGCCCGGTGTCCCGCGCGCTCTGGCCGCACTGGCGGAGAGCACGTACCTGTCACCCGCCCCGCTGCTTCAGACGGTGGCCGCACGGGCCTTCGAGAGCGGGCTGGTGCGGCAGAACATCGAGGAGGTACGGAAACTGCTGCGCCCGCGCCACGACGCCGCGGTCGAGGCGGTGCGCAAGGTCCTCGGTGACGTCGCGCTGTGCGTGCCCGAGGGCGGTTACTACATCAGCGTGCACCTGCCGGTCCGGACCACCGAGGAGAAGTTGCTCGCCGCGGCGTCCGCTGAGAACATCGCCCTGACCCGCGGCTCGGCCTTCTACCCGGCCGACTCGGCACCCCCCGCAGGAACGGTGTTCCTGCGCCTGCCGTTCCAGTCGCTCGACGGCGAACAGTTCACGGCGGGCGTGGCCGGGCTCGCGGCGGTGGCGCAACGGGCCGGGTAGCGGCCCGGGCGGCAGACACGGGGTACGGGAAGCGGCGGGAGCCGCACGTCGGGGGAAGGGCACGATGACCACGGCCGGGCAGAGCACCGAGGACGGCGCCGGGGAGGATCCCGTACAGGACCCCGTACAGCCCCCCGTACGAACTCCCGTACAAGAGAAGGACCAAGGAACAACGGTCCAGGAGACACCGGACCAAGGGGCGAAGGAACAGGAACCCGCGTGGAAGATCGGGCCGGAGGCGATCGGGCCGGAGGCAGGGCGCCCCGGGGTCCTGCGGGACGCCTCGCTCTCCGCCGTCGTCGCGGGCCTCGTCACCGTCACGGTCTCGTGCTCCGGCCCCCTCCTCGTGGTCCTCGCGGCGGCGGCCGCCGGTCACCTCAGCGACGAGCAGACCGCGTCCTGGGTCTGGGCGGCGTGCGTGGGCAGTGGCGTGACCTGCGCCGTGCTCAGCTGGTGGACCCGTATGCCGGTGATCACGGCCTTCTCGACACCGGGCGCCGCCGTCCTCGTCGGCAGCCTCGGGGACTACTCCTACCCCGAGGCTGTCGGGGCCTTCATCATCAGCGGCCTCCTCATGGCGCTGATCGGCCTGACCGGCGTCTTCGGGCGGATCATGCGGCGCATACCGCCCGGGATCGTGGCGGGCATGCTCGCGGGGGTGCTGTTCTCCTTCGGGGCGGGCCTGTTCTCGGCGCTGGACACCGCACCCCTCCCGGTGCTCGCGGCCCTCGCCACGTATCTGGCGGTGAAGCAGAGGTCACCCAGGTACGCGGTCGCCGGAGCGCTCGTCGCCGCGGTACTCGCCACCGCCGTCGCACCGGGTTTCCACAGCACGCCCATGGACATCAGGTGGACCCTGCCCGTGTTCACGGCACCGGAGTTCAGCGGCGCGGCGCTCGTGGGGATCGCCGTCCCGCTGGCCGTGGTCACGATGGCCTCGCAGAACGCCCCCGGGCTTGGCGTACTGGCCGCCTGCGGGTACCGCCCGAACGACCGGCTGCTCATCACCGCCACCGGCCTCACCTCATCGGCGCTCGCCCCGCTCGGCGGACACGCGGTGAACCTGGCGGCGATCACGGCCGCGATCAGCACGGGCGAGGAGTCCCACCCCGACCCCCGGCGCCGTTACGTGGCCGGTCTGGCGAGCGGCTTCTTCTACCTGCTGACGGGCGTCTGCGGCGCCGCCCTGGTGGGGCTCTTCGCCGCGCTGCCCGCCGAACTGATCGCCGTCATCGCCGGGGTGGCGCTCCTCGGCACGATCTCCTCAAGCCTGGCCCAGACCCTCGCCGACGAGCGGGGCCGGGACGCGTCGGTGGTCACGTTCCTCACCACGGCCTCCGGCGTCACCCTCGGCGGAATCGGATCGGCGTGCTGGGGCCTGCTCCTGGGACTGGCGACACACGCGGCACTCTCGGCACTTCCTGTACGAAGGCGGCGGCGCCGGGACCGGGAGGAGAACCCCGTACCTGCCCCCGCCCCGAAGGGGGCGCTGGACGCGTAGCAGACTGCGCTGAACATGAGCGGCAACGCCAGTATGGCCTCGGCCACCTGCGGCGCCGGTGGCTTCAGTGGTGGGGGACAGGTGCTTTGTTGATGATTACTGCACTCAGGCCGATCCCGTTCCCCGGGAAATCTCCGGTGGTGGTGCTCCGCCGCAAGAGTGGGCCGATCATCGGCATCGTTGCCTTGGTTCTCGGCGGCTCGGTGAGTGCTTGGGTTCTCGTGGCGCACGCCGACAGGTCTTCGGTGCCGGACAGAGTGACGGTCGCGATGCTCGTCCTCTTCTGTATGCGGGTCGGCTGGCGAGCCGTCGGGCGGCCACGGGTCGAGGCTCATCCTGAAGGTCTGCTGGTCGTCGGCCTGATGGGGCGGAGCTGGATCAACGCGAGGGAGATTCGCCTGATCTCTACGGAGAACGGGATGACGGTTGTCCTGGCGGACGGATACGAGGTGCCCGTGTTCGCCTTCTCGGCCTCGATGCTGGACCGTGGCCGGACCGAGCAGGCCGCTTCGCAGCTGCGTGGTGTGCTGAGGAAGGGGGCGGTGGTGCGGGACCCTGTGCCGTCGACCCGTTCTCCGGACTTCACCTGGTTCGACCTGGCCTTCGTGCCGCTGCCGGTTTTGATGTTGCTGTCAGCGGCCGGGATCTGGGGAACCTGGAGCTAGGAATCTCGGCTGGTTCTTTCGGGGGCGAAGTCCGGAGGTGGTGGCCGCGGCGCCGCATGACATGGCGCGGCGGCCATCGGCTGTTCCCGCCCGTCGACGAGTCCGCAACGAGCTCCCCCCACCCGAGCTCCGTTCCAAACCGGCCCCGCCTCCCGCCCCGCCCCCGCCTCCCGACTATGGCTACCGAGCCAACTCCGCCGATCGCACCGCCCCCGACACCAGAGCAACCCCCACCCCCACACTCCCGAACACCCCGCAGCCGACGAAGACCGGCGCCACCCCCCACACCCCGATCGCCGCCCCGACCACCGGGTAGCTCAGCGGGGCCAGGCCCACCGTGGTGAGCATGATGACCGAGGTGACCCGGCCCAGGTACGCGGGGTCGGCGGCCGTCTGTACGAGGGCGTTGGCCAGGGTGCCGCAGATGCCCATGGCCAGACCTACGCCCGCAGCCAGCGCCACGGCGTACGGCAAGGTCGGGACCAGGGCGATGGCGGCCGCGCCCGCGCACCCGGTGAGCAGGGTTCCGGCCATCGTCAGTCCGGCCCGGGGGAGCCGGCCGGTGACGGTGAGCAGGACGGCCCCGACGGTGGCCCCGGCCCCGAAGCCGCTGACGATCCAGCCGTACCCCGAAGGTCCCCAGCCCCGCTCGCCGTTGAGCAGCAGCATGCCCACGTTGAGGGTCCCGGTGAGCCCGAACTCGCTGATGGCGGTCACCGCGATGAGCGGGCCGATGAGGCGGTGGCCGCGGATGTAACGCAGACCGCCGAGAAGGTCCTGCCAGGCGCTGCCGGGAGCCGGTGCCGGTGCGTCGTCCGGTGCCGCTGTCGTACCGCCCGCCGCGTCACCACGTACGTCCGAAGCCTCGGGCGCCGCCCCCAGCGGGCGCAGCCGTACCGCCAGCAGCAGCGGCAGCGACAGCGCGAACAGCAGCCCCGCGGCGGCGAACGCGGCCGACGCACCGCCCACCCCCATGGCCAGGCCACCGAGGGGCGGCCCCGCGATCTGGCTGACCCGCATCGACAGCGTACGCATGCCGGTGACGCGCGCCAGTTGGTCCGGGCTCGTGATGCGTGGCGGGAGGGCCCCGACGGCCGGGACGAACAGCGCGTCCACGGCCCCGAACGCGAGGGCCAGTGCCACCAGGATCCACACCGCGGGCGCGGTGACCGCGACTCCCGCCGCCACCGCGAGGATGAGGACGCACCGTACGGCGTCGCTGCCCAGCACGATCCGGCGCAGCCCGAACCGGTCGGCCGCCACGCCACCGCCCAGCATGAGGAGCGCGCGCGGCAGCGCCCCGGCCGCCATGACCAGGCCGACCTCCGTGGGCCCGGCGACCTTCTGGGCCGACCAGCCGAGGGCGACGAAGTAGATGCTGTCGCCGATGAGCGAGATGGTGTACGCGGCGAGCCAGCGCAGCACGTTGGCGTCGCGGTGGGCCGGGCGGGGCGCGGTGGGGGCGGGGGTCGGGGCCTTGGGTATGACGTTCTCTGGTGCTGCGGACATGGGGTCTCCCTGCGTACGGGCCGGGCGGAGGCGGAATTCCCCGGGGCGGGGGAATCGGGGGGAACCGGGGTGAACCAGGGGCGGGCTCAGGTCCGGAACGGGAACCCGTACAGATGCACCGACACGTGCTCGCGCCCCTCCGTCCTGCCCGCCTCCTTGGCGGCCTTGCCGCGTTCCCTCCACCGCCGGGTGATGACCTCCAACTCGTCGTTCATCTCGGCGAGTTCCGCAGGGGTCAGGTCCATCACCCACTCCGACCTGAAGGCCGCGTCGGTCCATTCCGCACCCCAGGCGGCCGTCTGGTCCAGGTAGGCCCGGTACTGGGCGGTCCGGTTCTCGTGGATGCCGCGCGTCACCGCGCCGACAACGGCGGCCCCTTCAGGTGTGTCCGCGAAGTCCGAGTCCCGGAAGCCCCACCCCTGCTCGGACGCCACCTGCCACCACCGCTCGCGGCCGTCCGTGCCCTGACCGCTCGCCTCGGCCACGAACCCGTGCTCGGCCAGCTTGCGCAGGTGGTAACTGACCAGCGACGGCGCCTGATCGGCCTGCTCGGCGAGTTGTGAGGCGGTCGCCGTGCCGGCGGCGTACAGGAGCCGGTAGAGCTGCATGCGCAGCGGGTTGGTGAAGGCCTTCAGCCGGGAGAGGTCGGTGATCTGCTCGGGTTCGCGCTTCGGAGGCATGCCCTCACCGTAGATGTGAAAGATTAGTTGCGCAATAAGTCTTTCACATTTGGGGGCGAGGGCTGCGCTGGCAGGAATGGCCTCGGCCCCGGTCTCGGTCCTGGTGGGACCGAGACCGGGGCCGAGGCGGGGTGGAGTGAAGTGGGGTCGGATGCGCGGGGACGCGCGACCCGGTCAGGCCTTGGCGGAGAACCAGCTGGTGCAGCCGTGGTTCGTGCTGCCCTTCTTGATGCAGGCACGGAACTGGATCTTGGTGCCTTCCTTGAGGTTCTTCGTCTTCTTGACCTGGGAAGGTGCCGGCTTGCCCTTGGTGTTGATGTTGATGATCGTCTTGCCGGTCGAGACCTGCTTGACCTGCCCCACGACGTAGTAGCCGTCGCTGCGCTTGTCGTTGACATAGAGGGTGTCACCGGTCCAGGAGCCCAGCAGTGGATCGGCGGCCCACAGGATCGCGCCGATGTTGTTCCGGTCGTGGTACAGGTTGAAGCCGCGGGTGCCGTCCTTCTTCAGCTCCTCCTTGTAGGCGATCTCCTTCCAGGTGAGCTTGGGGGCTGCCTGTGCGGCGGGCGCGGTCAGGACGGCGCCGGACAGGGCGAGACCGATCACAGTGGCGACGGCTGCGATACGGCGGCGGGCGTTCGAGCGCGGCATGTTTTTCCTCCATGGGTGGCGCCTGCACCGGGTGGGTGTCCCCCACGGCGCCGATGGTGCGATGGTGCGTTGTGAGGAGGCTAGTGGCCGATTTGCGTCCCATCGTCGGGGTTGGGACATCCTGGGATGGAAGCGCCTCTGACCTGCGTGAATTGACTGGGAGTGGGACGATCCCGGGACGTGGGACGCCGTGTGGGCCTGGCTGGGAACGATGCTTCGGGAGCTCGCTGGCCGAAAAGGAGGGCCATCTGAGCCGTCACCTCACGCTGCTACCGCTCCTGGTCCTCGGCGGTCATCGACTCCTCGGCCTCGCACCCCCCGGCCCCACCCCACCTCAGTCCAGCGCGACGCGGGCGGTGACCGGCAGATGGTCGCTTCCGGTGGCGGGGAGGGTGCGGATGTGGCCGACGGTGGCTGAGCGGGCCATGACCTGGTCGATCCGGGCCACCGGCAGGGCGGTGGGGAAGCTGAAGGCGAAGCCGCGCTCGGGGACGTTCAGCTGCGAGGTCAGTGGGGCCAGTCCGCGATCGTCGACGGTGCCGTTGAGGTCGCCCAGGAGGATCACGGTCTCCACTTCCTCGGCCCGGATGAGGTCCCCCAGCAGCCGGGCGCTCTCGTCGCGCCGGGAGGAGGCGAGCCCGCCGGGCCCGACCCGTACCGAAGGCAGGTGGGCGACGTACGCGGCGACCTCCCCGTACGGCGTCCGCACGACGGCCCGCAGCCCCCGGCTCCACCCCTCCGTGATGCCGCGCGGCTTGATGTCCACCAACTGGGCTTCGCCGAGCGGGTACTTCGACCACAGTCCTACGGTGCCGTGGACGGCGTGGTACGGATAGTCGGCCCCGAGGACGTTCTCGTACGCCGGCAGCCCGGGCATCACCAACTCCTCCAGCGCGATGAGATCGGCCCCGGTCGCTGCGAGCGCACGGGCGGTCCCCGTCGGATCGGGGTTCTCGTCACTGACGTTGTGCTGTACGACGACCAACTCCCGCCCACCGGAATCGGCTTCGGCCTCCGGCAGCAGCAGCCCACCGAACCCCTGCACCCAGACGGCCACCGGCAGGAGCAGCGCCACCAGAGCCGCACCGGACCGCCGCACGAGAGCGGCCACCAGCAACAGCGCGACGACCACCCCGGCCCACGGCAGGAAGGACTCCAGCAGACTCCCCACCCGCCCGGGGGAGTTGGGCACGGCGCGATGAAAGGCCAGCACCCCGGCCACGAGGACGGCGAGCCCGGCAACCACCCACCCCCGCCGCCCCTCACCGCCCGGGCCCCGCCACCTCGCCGCCCGCGTCACACCACCGTCTGCCCGCTCCACCATGTCTTCCCGTCCGCTTGGCCTTGCCCTTCAGGACGAGTGGCCAGGGGGAACGGTTTCCGAGGGGTTGCCGGGGCGGGGCAGTGCGGTGCGGGGCCGGGGGGCTCCTCCGGTCCGTGCTGCTCCCTCGGGCTGTGCTGCTCCTTCGATCGGGGGGTATACCCGCCCGGGGCATGGCCTCCCGTCCGCGTACCCCTGGAACAGGACCACCCGGCGCAGGAGCGGGCGGGGGCGGTTGCTGGTTGACTTGAGGGGCAGGCGGGCCGAGGTGCCGTACGCGCCGGGCCCCTTCCGAGCATGGCGGTGCGCGATGCCCAAGCTCCTGGTCGTGGAGGACGACGCCGCTTCCGTACTGGCGATGCGGGAGCTCCTCACGCGGGGCGGGTACCGGGTGGTGACGGCCACAGACGGTCGCGAGGGCCTGCGGCTGATGTTCGCGGAGCGGCCCGACCTGATGCTGCTGGACCTGCTGGTGCCCGAGCTGGACGGCTGGCGGGTGATGGCCCGCGCCCGCGACCTGAGCGATCTGCCGGTCCTGGTCGTCTCCGGCCTGGACGATGTCGAGCACCGGGTGAAGGCGTTGCGTGCGGGGGCCGACGACTATCTGGTGAAGCCCTTCCACCCCGAGGAGCTGCTGGCGCGCGTCGAGGCGCTGCTGCGCAGGGCCGGGCACCGGAAATGGGCCGGTGAGCGGGTCGGGGAGCATCTGCGGCTGGTGCCCGAGCGGCGGGCGGCGGTCTGGTACGGGGGTGAGGCGCGGCTCAGCGAGATCGAGTACCGGCTGCTCCAGCTCCTCGTACGCAACCGTGGCCGGGTCGTCACGGCGAAGCAGCTGCTCACCCGGGTGTGGGAGGACGAGACGGCCATCGGCGGCGACAGGGTCAAGTTCGGCGTCCTGCGGCTGCGCCGGAAGCTGCGCGAGGCGGCCGGGCCGGAGGCGCCGGACCCCATCGAGGCGGTACGGGGAGCGGGGTACCGCTTCGTGACCGCGGAGGAGATCGGTCAGGGGGGTGCGGAGGGGGCCGACGAGGGGGGCGTGCAGGAGGCTGCAGAGGAGATCGCGCAGGAGGCCGCGGAGGAAATCGACCGAAAATAGGCCAAAAAGGGGACGAAGGTCCCGTCCGGTAGGGGGCGAATGCCCGGGAAAGACGTCCCGAAGCGGGCTGGGGGGAGCCGGAGCAACCGTCGGGCAACCGACGCGCAACGGATACGGCAACTGTGTTCCGTAAAGCTCAGATATATGAACGCTGAAGCAGACAGCCGTGTCGCCGTCGTCCTCGGAACCCGCCCCGAGCTGGTCAAACTCGCCGAGCCCATCCGCCTGCTCGGTCCGGCCGCCCGGGTCGTGCATACCGGCCAGCACTACGACGACACGCTGTCCGGCAACTTCCTGGACGAGCTCGGACTGCCCGAGCCGGAGTACCTGACCGGCGTCGGCGGGCAGCCCCGGGCCGTCCAGGTGGCCGCCGCCCTCGCCGCGCTGGACGAACGGTTCGCGGCTGAACCGCCACGCGCGGTGATCGTCCAGGGCGACACCAACGCGGCCCTGTCCGGCGCCCTGGCCGCGAACGCGCGGTCGATCCCGCTGATCCATGTTGAGGCGGGCCTGCGCAGCCACGACCGCGCGATGCCCGAGGAACACAACCGGGTGGTCATCGACCGGCTGGCCGACATCCTGTGCGCGGCGACCCCGGAGAACCGCGAGCTGCTCCTCGCCGAGGGCGTCCCGGACCACCGGATCGAGGTCACCGGCAACACGGTGGTGGAGGCCGTCCACGAGCACCTGCCCCCGCAGCCCGAGCGGACCCGCCTCCTCGCCGGTCTGGGCCTGACCCCGGACGCGTACGTCCTGGCCACCGTCCACCGCCCGGAGAACACCGACGACTCCGCCGTCCTGGCCACCGTCCTGCGCGAGCTGGCCGCGATCGGCCGCACCATCCCCGTCGTCCTCCCCCTCCACCCGCGCACCCGCGCCCGGATCGAGGCCGCCGGTCTGGGTGTGCTCCTGGACGGGATGACGGTGCTCGACCCGACGGGCTACGGCACGTTCCTCGCCCTGGCGCGGCACGCCGCTCTCCTGGTCTCGGACTCCGGCGGTATCCAGGAGGAGACCACCGTCCTCGGCCGCCCCCTGGTGGTGGTCCGCCGCTCCACCGAGCGCCCCGAGGCGTTCGCCGACTTCGCCGACTTGGTGGAGCCCGGCCCCGGCATCGGGACGGCGGCCCGCCGTCGCCTCGCCGAGGGGGCCCGTGGCCTGCGCCGCCTGGAGGCCCTGCCCAGCCCGTACGGCGACGGCACCGCCTCCCGCCGGATCGTGGACCTGATCACCCGGCTGCCCCTGCCCCTGCGCCACGTCCCGCACGCACCGCTACCGTCCCCGGCACTGGCGACGGCGGCCTGAGGCCGGACGCCGCGCACTCGATCGGCACCGCACGAGACGATGCGGGACCCGGTGACGTACAAGGCCATGGGTCAGTAGCACTGCACAGCCCGCGCAAGTTCTGTCCCGTCCAGTCCTGTCCGGTTCCGTCCGTCCGTTCCGTACGAGGTCACGCGACCGGGACGGGTGCCGTCCGTACGAGCCCCTGCGCAAGCAATCCCGTACGAGACGACCCGCACGGCCCTCCGCCCGCTCCCTCCGTCCGCTCCGTACGCGGATGGCACGGGTCGTACCGATCCTTCCCCGCCACCCCCCCTCCCCTCCCCTCCCCGGAGTCTTCGTTGGCCCCCCACCTCCTCCTCTACGTCTTCCCCTTCCTCCTGCTCGGCGGCTTTCTCGTCTACTGGGCGGGCTCCCGGCACGCCTACACCCGGCGCAGGCCCACCGAGCAGGGAGACGCCGCCGCGTGGGACTGGCACTTCTTCGTGCCCTGCCGGGACGAGGAGGCCGTGATCGCGACGACGGTCGACCGGCTGCGGACCGACTTCCCCGCCTCGTACGTCTGGGTCATCGACGATGCGAGCGACGACCGTACGGGCGAGATCGTGGCGGCCCTCGCTGCCGAGGACTCGCGGATCAGGCTGGTCACGCGGCGCCGCCCCGAGGCCCGCATCGGGAAGGGCGCGGCGCTCAACGCCGCCTATGACGCGCTCGACGCGGAGCTGGGCGAGGGGGGAGCGGACCGGTCCAGGGTCATCGTCTGTGTGGTGGACGCCGACGGCAGGTTGTCGCCGGACGCTTTGGCGTACGTCAGTGGTCCGGACGGCTTCGGTGACCCGGAGATGGGCGGCGTACAAATCGGCGTACGGATGCGGAACGTGGACGACGAGCGCCCGCGGCCCGACCGGGGCCGGGTCGTCAACGCGTACGCACGGTTGCTGATCCGGATGCAGGACGCGGAGTTCGCGGTGTCCAACACGGGGATGCAGCTGCTGCGGTGCCGGACCGGTTCGGTCGGCCTCGGCGGCAACGGCCAGTTCACCCGTCTCTCCGCGCTCGACCGGATCGCCGCCGCCGAGCGCCGCCCCTGGAAGCAGGACGCGCTCCTGGAGGACTACGAGCTGGGCCTGCACATGCGCCTGGCCGGCTATCGGGTCACCCACATCGCCGACACCTGGGTCACCCAGGAGGCGCTGCCCTACACCCGGCGCTTCCTGACCCAGCGCACCCGCTGGGCCCAGGGCAACATCCAGTGCGTGCGGTACGCGACCCGTATCGTCGGCTCCCGTCACTACCGGGCCCGTGGCGTGCTGGAGTCGCTCTACACCTTCTTCCAGCCGATCGCCCACCTGGCGGTTCTCGTGCTGACCGTGGTGCTCGTCTCGGTCCTCGTCACCGGCTTCGCCGCAGGCGCCGTCCTGCTCGCCGCGTGGCCGCTCGCGCTGGCGCTCGGGACCCTGTCCATCGTGCCGTTCCTGCTGTGGGGCCCGGTCTACCGGCGGGAGTTCGCCCCGGACCGCTCGCGCGCCGCGGGAGTGCTTTGGGGAATCACGCTGTGGCTGTACGCCTACCACCTGTTCATCGTCTCCGCCCGAGGCTCCGTACGACTTGTACGCGGCCGAACCGGCTGGGCGAAGACCCGCCGCAACGCGGAGACGGCGGTGGCCGGGCCTACCGCCACGGAGAGCTGAGCAGATGCGGGGCTGATGTCACCAACTTTTTGCCCACACAGTGCCTCCGGGCCCTCTGCCTGCGTTGTCAGGCATTGCTGCATGGGCACTCTGGTGGGTCTCGCCTAGCTCGCAGAGAACGTCGTCACCATGGCGGCGGTGCACTGGGGGTCTCTTCTGCTGGATGGCGGGACAGCGAGCGGCCCCGCCCGTGTGCCGTTGGGGCACGCGGACGGGACTGCCCCGGGGAGGCGAGGCGTGCCGCTAGTCGTCGTTCTTCGGCGGCAGCACGAATCCTCGTGTTGGGCCGCTCTGCCTCTTGGGGGCAGGGTCGGGGGTGGACGTTGGAACCAGCGCTGCCAGTGCTGCCAACGCGTCCGCAGTGACGTCCTTGCGTGATTCCGGGTCGGCCTGGTCGAACACACGCCACGGGCCCGTCAGGTTCTCGGGGTTCTCCGGGGCGACGACGCCGGGAATTCCCGAACCGTCTCAAAACACTGTCGACTTGGCGGGCCTGTTCCGCGTCCATGTGATCACCTTCCGTTGAGTGAGGGGAAGGTCAGTTTCCGCCCCCGCCCCCGCCGTGAGTCGCGCAGTTACCTGGGCGGATCGTGCCGCAGCCACTGCCGCTACTGCACCCTGTGTGCTGACACCGCGCCGCCACACCCACCAACGCCTTGGTGGGGCCCGTCTAGAGATCCACGTCTGGCGCGTACCCGGCCTGCTCGATGGTTGCCATGGTGCGCGTGAGGACGTGCTCGTCGTAGCGACCGGAGTCGGGGCGCTCGGGGTAGTGGTGGACAAAGTGGCCGAGCCCATCGCACAGCGTGGCGTACAGCTCCGTGTGCAGGATCAGAGAGTGCCAGCCCTCATCGACCACCTTGGACGGGGCGATGCGGACCGTGGGGAATTGCGCGGCGGCGTGAACGAACTTCAGCGCCTCCGCGACGATCTGGGAGGCCGTACCCTCGTCCATGCCGGGGTTGTTGTCCGTGACCGTTGCGACAACACCCCCCCAGCCGTTCGGGGGTGAGCAGCACACGTGCGTCTCGCATGTCGTTGCCTTCCTGTTGTGGTTGACCCGCTCCGTCCGTCGTCCTGTCCAGGGGCGAGATCGGACGGAGCGGGGCCCTGCTTCGTGCTCGCACTAGGCAACAGTCTGGATACGGAGAGCGGTACTGTTAGAGGGAGGGGCAGAGTTAAGAGCGTTTAGCAGCCGCAGCGCAGGAGTTGGGGCCAGTGAGCACACGTCAGCCGAACGCCGGTTTAGGTCAGCTCTTCCGCGAGAGCGGGTGGACCATGCGACAGTTCGCCCAAGCTGTAAACCGCCTGGGGACGGAAATTGGATCTCCACTGAAGTGCCAACAGGCGTCCGTGCACCAGTGGTTGAGCGGTCACCTGCCGCGTGAGGCGGTCAGATCTCTGATCCTCGAGGCACTCGCGCGCAGGCTCAACCGGCCTGTCACCCGTGAGGAAGCCGGCTTTCCGGCGGCTTCGGAATCATCTGAGCAGTCGACGACGGTGGAACAGCTAATCGACCTCGGGAGGCAAGACATGGACCCATCGCGACGCAAGCTCTTAGCGGCGGGCATGTATTCAGCGGTGCTAAGCGTGCCCGCATTCTCCGCTCTGACAAGTGCGGCGAGTGCCGATGATCGAGACCGCCTTACTCGCCCCTCTGGTCGCATTGGGTCTGGCGAGGTTGAAACAGTTCGTCGAATGACGGATAAGATCGCAGAAATCCTCGATGAATTGGGCGGTGGACACGCGCGGCCGATGGCTGCTGCCTTCCTGGTCAACACGGTAGCGGGGTACCTGCACGCTGCCGCGTCGGAGAAGGTTCACCGCGACATGCTCTCGGCCGCATCTGACCTGACATACCTGACTGGGTGGATGGCCATGTACGAGCGGGCGCATGGGCTGGGGCAGACCTACTACTTGCGCGCCTTGGACCTTGCCCGCGAGTCAAGCGACCAGCTGACCTACTCGCGAACTCTTCGCGGCATGAGCCTCCAAGCCTCCCACCTGCGCCACGGACGGAAGGCGCTGGAGTACGCCGACTCAGCGGCAGAAGCAGCGCCCCAAGCTGGCCCGCGCCTTACTGCCTTCTTGAGAGGGCAACAGGCTCATGCGTCCGCCATGGTCGGAGATCACCGGGGGGCTATGCAGCGGCTCAAAGAAGCAGAGTTGGCGCTGAGTCAAGCCGACTCTCGGCGTGATGCGGTGGGCGGCTACAATCAGGCTTCATTTCTTTTTCATGTCTCGCATGTGCACTACGGAAAGCGGGACATCGAGAATTCGATCAAGGCACTTCGGAATTCCATTCGAGTCATGTCTCCACTGGAAAGGCAAGGGAGGCTGCACGCTCACGCGGTGCTCGCCCAGAGGCAGCATGAAATCGGGCATCTTGAGGAGTCGTGCACGTCGTGGGAACGTTTCCTCGATGACTATGAAGCGTTGTCAACTGCGCGAGGTGATGAGCACTTCGACAAGCTACGCGCTCTCAACGCGCCCCGGCAGTCCCCGGTAACTCGAAGGCTTCAAGATCGAATCCATGCAGTAGCGAAGCTGAAGGCGGCATAGCTCGTCTTTCCGGCCTACTGCCCTGCCCTGTCCTGGTTGCGGGCCGTGTGGAGGGGTGGTCTGCCGGTAGACAGTCTTGAAACGCGCCACGGAACGGTTGGCACGGTAGCGGACAGCCACCAGCAGCACCCGGTCCTCCAGCGGCAGGCACCATGGTTGGCCGCCGCTGGCCCGCTACTGCCCCGTCGAGCGGACCTTCGCCCGCTTGAAGGGTGCGGGACAGCCCTTAGCCAGCAGCGATGGCCGAGTAGGCCAAGACATCGGCCGGAATCTGCTGGAAGAGCTTCCACTCAATCGCCATGGGATTGCTGCCCGTGTGCTTGACGTACTCCGCCGGCCCCATGAGCATCCACGGCTGAGGGCCACCGATATCCGTCTTCTTGTATCGGCGCACAAAGAGAAGGACGTGCGTGCCCTTCTCCTGGTGGGTCTGATAGCGAACCCCTGTGGGGGACTTCTCCGATGTCTGGTTCTGCGACTCCCAGTGGAAGAGGAAATCGTTGAGGGCGTAGTCCCTGTAGCGAGTCTCGGGTGAGAAGTCCTTCTCGTCCTTCTCAAGGGTGACGAACAGAGCATCGGTCTGGATGTTCTCGCACCACTTCACCCCCTCGCGGAAGTGTCCCGGCTTGAAGCCGTCCACGGCGGCCTGGCCCAGGGCTGGGAGGATCTCTTCCCGGCTGTAGGAGGCGTGGATAGTGAGCGGGATGGCTGCATGCGTCCCGAGGAGCGGCACTGGAACATGATCGGCCCGCTGTAGGACATGGGCGAGCACTTGGCGCAGCTCGTCACGGAAAGCGTGCTGATGACGGAGCGAGTCCAGCCCCGCTTGGTAGCTGGAGAAGCCCTCTCCCAACGGCCAGAGCGAGAAAAAGAACATGCGGGCGTAGCCCTGTTCCTGTTCGCTGAGTTCTTCGTAGGCAGGAGCGTCATCGGCTAGCAGTTTGCTGTAGGCCGCAACGCGCAGTGGGTCGTCGACATGAAGGAAGGCGGAGACCCGCTTGAGGAGAGGCTGCTCGCCTTCAGGGTCGACCGCGTCCATGAGCTTCGCTCGCCGCAAGAGACCCGTCCACGAGTTTCCGTTGCCACGGTAGAGCTCTTTGAGTTCCCGGCCGCTCTCTTTGAGGAAGTCCGCGAGGCGCGGTGTCGCGTAGGAAGCGACCTCGCGGGCCAACTGCGTGACGTTGACCGCGATCTGCGTGCGGATGTTGTCAATGATCCGTTCCTTGGCCTTCGTCTCAAGGATGATCTGGCAGCCGGACGGCAGTTGTGGGAAGTCTTGCTCGATGTTGTTGAGGAGGCGGTTGCGGGTCAGGTTCGTCAGGGCGCGGAACTGCTCCTCGAAGCGGAATTCCTTACGGTGCTGGCCGATGAAGTCCAAGACCGTGAGAACGGCCTTGTCCTCCGTGCGTCGCAAGCCGCGGCCCAACTGCTGAAGGAAGACGGTGGCGCTGGAGGTGGGGCGCAGGAGGAGCAAGGTGTCGACGTCAGGGATGTCGAGCCCCTCATTGAACAGGTCGACGGAGAAGATGACTTGGAGCTCTCCGGAGCGCAGGTCGTCAAGTGCGGTTTTGCGATCGTGCGGTGGAGTCTCGCCAGACAGGGCGACAGCGTTGAGCCCCGCGCGTCGGAAGAAGTCAGCCATGAAGTGCGCGTGTGCGACCGATACACAGAACCCCAGGGCGCGCATGGAGTCGGGGTCGGTGACCTTGTCCTTTACTGCCTGCACCACAAGCCGAGCCCGTGCGTCGTTGCCCGTGAATAGATTGCTCAGCGCCGCGGAGTCGTAGGCTCCGCGCTTCCAGGTGACAGCGCTCATGTCCGTGTTGTCGGTGACACCGAAGTAGTGGAAGGGGCTGAGGAGTTCGTTCTCCAGCGCCTCCCAGAGTCGCATCTCCGCCGCGATCCGGCCATCGAAGAACTCGTCCTGGATGTTCAATCCATCCATGCGTTCTGGAGTGGCTGTCAAGCCTAGAAGCTCTTGGGGCCGGAAGTGGTCCATGATCTTGCGATAGGTGGGTGACGTGCCGTGATGGAACTCGTCGATCACGATCACATCGAAGTGGTCGGGGGCGATGCGGTCCAGAGCCTGCGCGGTGAGTGACTGGACACTGGCGAACACATGGTTCCACCGGTTGGGGATCTCGCCACTGAACAACAGCTCACCGAAGTTCGCGTCGATGAGGACGTTTTGATAGACGCGCAAGGATTGCTCCAGGATCTCCTTGCGATGGGCTACGAAGAGCAGGCGTGGGTCGCGTCCGAGTGTCTGACGCAGGCGCTTGTAGTCCAGCGCCGCCATGACGGTTTTCCCGGTGCCCGTGGCTGCGACGAGGAGATTTCGGTGTCGGTCGTGCACTGTGCGCTCGACTTCGAGGCGTTCGAGCATGTCTCGCTGGTGCGGGTACGGGCGGACCTCTAGGCCGGAGAGGGTGATGCCTGTAGATCCGGGGCGGCCGCTGCCACCAGCGCGGGACAGGGCGTCGTCCAGCCGCTGTGCGTCCTTGTCAGGGTCGTACGACTCGAAGGCGGGCTCACTCCAGTAGGCGTCGAAGGTCGCCTCGAACTTGCGGATCACTGAGGGGGTTGCGACAGAGGAGAGGCGGACGTTCCATTCGAGTCCGTCGAGGAGCGCTGCCTTGGAGAGGTTCGAGCTGCCGACGTACGCCGTGTCGAAGCCGCTGCTGCGGCGGAAGAGCCACGCCTTGGCGTGTAGGCGGGTGGAGCGGAGCTCGTAGTTGACCTTGACCTCAGCGCCGAAGTCTCGTACCAGGCGGTCCAGAGCGCGGCGTTCGGTGGCGCCGATGTACGTCGTCGTCAGCACACGGATGGGGATGCCGCGCTCGCGCGCTGATGACAGGGACTTTTCCAGCACGCGGAGTCCGTGCCACTTCACGAAGGCGCAGAGTAGGTCGACGCGGTCAGCTGTGGCCAGCTCTGCGCGCAGCTCGAAGCCCAGGCTGGGGTCCTCGGGGGCGTTCGTGATGAGTGCCGTCTCGGACAGCGGTGTCGCTGGACGTATGGCGTAGACGCCCGGCGCCTCCTGTTCCGCGACGGCCAACAGCTGTCGCGGTCCATCGGTGACGAGATCGACCCACTCCGTCGCACCCTCGATCGTGTTGAGCGATTCCAGGATGTGATTGGCCGCAATCACCTGCTCGGCAGGGGAAAGGCCCTGAAGTACCTGCCGCACGGTGGCACCGATATGGCGGGAGAGCACGTGAGGTGCCGACTCCTTGCCGACTGACGCATCGATGGAGCGCCAGCCCGTGGAATCGAGCTGCTTCATTCGTTCAGCGAGCCGATGAGTGATGAGCGATTCGTAGAGCCCAGCAACCGGTGCGTCGTCTGAAATATCGTTGGGCATGCCCCGAGTCCCCCTCATTTGGCTGCGTACTGCATGTGCAGTTGTATCAAGGAGGACTGACAGTGTGGGCAATGGCTTCGGAAAGCAGCAGGAGCCGCTACTGCGAAACGCGGTCAGCGGCCCCTGTCATGGACGTGCAGCAGGCGTCACCCGCCCCCGTGGCATCCCCCATATGCCTCCCCCGACCCGCACCAGCAAGCGGCTGTGCGGGAGGGGGGCCACGGGGTGGCGCGGCCTCGGGCGGCGAGGGTGGTGGCGTATTGGGGGAGGAGGCTGGGGGTGGAGGGGGAGGTGGCTTCGGAGGCGGCGAAGGCCTCGTACGAGGGGACCGTGCCCGTGACGATGCCCAGGTTCGGGGTGCCCGTGGTGTGGAGGTCGCGCAGGGACGCCTCCAGGCGGGACAGGTGCGTTGCCCGGTCCACGTACTCCTCGGCCAACTCGGGGTACGTCGTGAGGAGTTCGCGGAGTTCCTGTTCGGGCCAGTGCAGCACCGCCACCGGGAACGGGCGCGAGAGTGCCGTACGGTACGTGCCCAGCTCCGCGCGCAGGCGGGTGATCTCGGCCTTCAGCTCCGCCGGGTCCGAGGAGCCCAGGGACCACAGGCGCTTCGGGTCGTGGAGTTCGTCCAGGGGGACCGGGGCCGTGTGCAGCGCGCCGGCCAGTTCGTCCCAGGTGTCGTGGGGGAGGGCGAGGAGGCGGCGTACCCGGTGGCGGCCGGTCAGCAGGGACTGCGTCGTGTACGGGACCTCCTCGCCGGGGGCCAGCAGCAGGGTCAGCGCGGTCGAGAAGAAGTCGTGCGCCGACTCCAGCTCGTCGTGCGCCTCCAGGGTCTCGGCGGCGACCTGCCAGGGCGCCGCGTCCAGGGGGCCCGCGGCGCGGATGCCCTCGATGATCGCGCGGGCCTCGGCCTCGTGCCCGTACTCCCAGAGGTTGGCCGCCTTCAGGGCCTTGATCAGGTGCGGGTTGTCGACGGTGGACTCGGGGGCGGCGAGCAGGTCGTCGTAGAGCGTGCTCGCGCGGGCACGGTCACCGGCGAGTTCCAGATGGGCCGCGGCCTGGAGGACCAGCGGTTCCTGGTCCTCGGGGTACTGCGCCGCGGTGCGCAGCAGGCGCTCGGCTTCGGTGGTGTGGTCGGCAGGCGTGTCGGGGCGCATGGACCACACGGTACTGGTGGGCGGCGGCCGTCGGGGGGAGAGGTCTGAAGCGGGGCCGGAAGTGGGATGGGGGGTGGGATGAGGTGTGGGGGTGGGGTGTGGGGGTGGGGTGTGGGGTGGGGCATGGAGTGGGGGATCGGACGGGGATCGGTAGGTGTGGGAGCGGAATCGGCGGATACGTATGGAGAGTTCTGGGGGTTGGTCCTATCGTGCCCGCCGTGGGGGAATGGGAGCGCGGTGGAGGGCGGGCACCGGTTCGTTTCGCGGTGCGGCGGGGGAGCCCCAGAGTCCGGGGGCGGGACCTTCTTGTGCGCGGGCTCTGGGGTTCCGCCGAGCTTGTCGTCACCCTTGGGGTCGTTCTCCTTCTCCTTGTCGTCCATCAGTTGTGGTGGACCAACCGGCAGGCCCGTGAGGATGCCGGGCGGACCGTCCAGGCCCTTCAGCGGGAGTGGGGCATCCCCTCTTCGGAGCTGGTTCCTCCTGTTGGCCGGAGCGGCGGGGGTCCTGTGGGGGCTGAGCCCGGGGCCTCCGCCAGTCCCCTCGTCCCGCGGGGGTCCGGCGGGTCGGCCGCTCCGTCCGGTCCCGGTCGCGCCGCCTCCCCCCGCTGGGACCACGCCTACGCAGTCCTCCGCATCCCCCGCATCGGCCTCACCGCCCCCGTCGCCGAGGGCACCGGCAAGGGCGGCGTGCTCGACCGGGGGTACGTCGGGCACTACTCCCGTACCGCGCAGGCCGGGCAGGCCGGGAACTTCGCGCTCGCCGGGCACCGCAACACCCACGGCGAGCCCTTCCGCCGCATCGACCGGCTGCGGCCCGGCGACCGGATCACCGTGGAGACCCGGGACGCCGTGTACACGTACACCGTCGACAAGGGCCTCGCGCAGACCCTCCCCTCCGACAGCGGGGTCATCGCTCCCGTTCCGCGCAGCAACGTCACCACCTCCGTCGGGTACAGCGAGCCCGGCTACTACCTGACGCTGACCACCTGCACCCCCGAGTTCAGCTCCCGCTACCGGCTCGTCGTCTGGGGGAAGCTCACCGCCATGCGTCCCCGGTGAGCCGTGTGTCCCAGCGTGAGCCGTGCGTCCCCGATGAGCCGTGCGTCTCGGCGTGCGCCCCCGTGAGCGAAGCCTTCGGACGCAACCGGGCCCGGCCGATCATCGTGTATAACGAATGGAGTGCCAGGAGTCACCGGTACGAGTACCGAGTACCGAGTGCGGAGAGACGGAGAGGAGGCGGCGCCCATGCGCGACGCCGACCCCTTGCGCTCCGCCTTCGCCCGGTTCCTCCGGCCCGTCGGCCTCCTGGTCCTCCTCCTCGCCGAGATCCTCCTCGCCGAGGGCGGCGGCCTCTCCGCCGCCGTCGCGCTCGCCGCCACCGCCGCGGCCGGCTCCGCACTCCTCGCCTGCTCCGTCATCAGTGCCCGCTGCGCGCCCCCGGTGCCCCGCACCCGGGTCCGTACGGCGATCAGGGACCGCGAGAAGCGCACCGCCTTCCTGCCCCAGCGCGACCCCGACGCCCGGGGCCGCACCAGGCCCCGAGCCCCCGGGCACGCCCTCCTGACGGCCGCCGCCGCGTAGGGCTCTCCCGCACGTCCGATCCGTAGCGCCCCGCACCGGCCGTCCTGCCGCGTACCGAAGCATCACGTACCGAGCACCCCGTACGTGTACGTACCTCTCCCGGCACGACGAGACCCCCGGAGGGCTCACCCATGTCCGCCTTCATGTCCGCTTTCGCGAGCCTGGTCGGCTCCCTCGCCGATCTGCTCCAGCCGCTGTTCCACGGCGCGTCCGCCGCCGCCGCGATCGTCCTCTTCACCGCCCTCGTACGGCTCGCCGTCCACCCCCTCTCGCGGGCCGCCGCGCGGGGGCAGAAGGCCCGTACCCGGCTCCAGCCGCAGATCGCCGAGCTCCGCAAGAAGCACGGCAGGAACCCGGAGCGGATGCAGAAGGCGATCATGGAGCTGCACGCCGCCGAGAAGGTCTCGCCGCTCTCCGGCTGCCTGCCGAGCCTGCTCCAGATGCCGGCCTTCTTCCTCCTCTACCACCTGTTCTCCAGCGGCTCCATCGGCGGCGAGCCCAACGCGCTCCTCAGCCACGACCTCCTCGGCGCCCCGCTCGGCGGGCGCTGGCACGACGCCCTCGCCGGCGGTGGCGTCTTCGGGGCGCAGGGCCTGGTGTACGTCGGGCTCTTCGCGCTCGTCCTCGCCGTGGCCACCTTCAGCTACCGGCTGACCAAGCGGCAGATGGCGGCCAACCCGATGGCCCCCGCCACCGGCCCCGACGGGCAGCCGGTGCCCGGTATGGGGGCGATGGTGAAGATGATGCCGCTGCTCTCGTTCGCCACCCTGATCACCGTCGCCGTCGTACCGCTCGCCGCCGCCCTGTACGTCGTCACCACCACCCTGTGGAGCGCCGTCGAGCGGGCCTGCCTGTACCGCGACGTGTACCGGGACATGGACGACCGGGGTGCTGCGGGCCGGGGTAAGGGCCGCGGCACGGCTTCCGCGGGCGGCACCATGGCCAAAGCGGCGTAGTCGGGCCGGGCGACCGCGCCGGTCCAGTGTGTGAACGGGGTCTTGCGGAGTGATCCCGGCTCTTGGAGGATCAGACAAGCTCGTCGCCGGCCGCAACCCGCCGAGGGGCCCCACCTCGAACAAGAGGAGTTGGACCGTTGAAGCTGCTTCGAGTCGGTACGGCGGGCGCGGAGCGCCCCGCGCTTCTCGACCGGGACGGGATTCTGCGTGATCTGTCGGGGATCGTCCCCGACATCGACGGCGATCTGCTCGCCGACGCCTCGACCCTCGACCGGGTACGGACGGCCGCCGGCACCCCCGGTGTGCTGCCCGCCCTCGACCCGGCGGGCCTGCGGGTCGGGCCGCCGCTGGGACGCATCGGCAAGATCGTGTGCATCGGGCTGAACTACCACGACCACGCCGCCGAGACCGGGGCGGCCATCCCCGCGGAGCCGATCCTGTTCTTCAAGGCCCCCGACACCGTCGTCGGGCCCGAGGACACCGTGCTCGTACCGCGCGGCAGCCGTAAGACGGACTGGGAGGTCGAACTCGCGGTCGTCATCGGCCGCACCGCCCGCTACCTGGACTCCGCCGAGGAGGGGCTCGCCCATGTCGCCGGGTACGCCACCGCCCACGACGTCTCGGAGCGGGAGTTCCAGATCGAGCGCGGCGGCACCTGGGACAAGGGCAAGAACTGCGAGACGTTCAACCCGCTGGGCCCCTGGCTGGTGACCGCCGACGAGGTGCCCGACCCGCAGGCCCTGCCGCTGCGGCTCTGGGTCAACGGCGAGCTGAAGCAGAACGGCACCACCGCCGACCAGATCTTCCCGGTCGGTGAAGTCGTCCGCTATCTCAGCCACTTCATGACGCTCTACCCGGGCGATGTGATCAACACCGGTACGCCCGCCGGGGTCGCGATGGGGCAGCCCGAGCCCAAGCCGTATCTGAAGGCGGGGGACGTGGTGGAGCTGGAGGTGGCGGGCCTGGGGCGGCAGCGGCAGGAGCTGAAGGACGCGTAGGCCTCGCGGGTGCGCGAAGGGGGCTCTGCCACTCGTACGGTGGTGGCGCCCCCGCTCCCGTACCGCCGCTGCCGCCCCCCTCACACCCCCAGCGCCCCCCTCACACCCCCAGCGTCGCCGCGAACTGCTCCAGCGCCTCGACCACCATCGCGTGGTCCTCCGCCTGCGGCAGCCCCGACACCGTCACCGTGCCGATCACGCCCGCGCCCCGCACCGCGATCGGGAACGAACCGCCGTGCGCCGCGTAGGTGTCCGGGTCCAGGCGGGACGACTCCTCGAACGTCGTGCCCTTGGCGCGGAAACGGGTGCCGACCAGGTACGAGCTCTCGCCGTACCGCTCGACCACCTTGCGCTTGCGGTCGATCCACGCGTCGTTGTCCGCGTTCGAACCGGGCAGCGCCGCATGGAACAGCTGCTGCGGCCCGCGCCGGATGTCGATCGCCACCGGGGCGTGCCGCTCCCGGGCCAGTGCCACCAGCAGGCTGCCGAGCGCGAACGCGTCGTCGTGGGAGAAGTGCGGCAGGGCGAGCCGGCGCTCCTGGGCGATCAGCTCGGAGATCGTGGGGGAGGAGGTGGTGCTCATGCGGGGTGCTCCTCGTGGGGGAGGTTTCCGGACAGGGTTACGGAGACGCCCTCGCGGGCCGAGCGGCGTGCGGCTTCCAGTACGTCCAGGGCCGCTGCCGCCTGGAGCGCGGTGACCGGGTTCTCGCCGATGCCGCGCAGGGCGGCGGTGACGGCGGCGTAGTACGCGGGGTAGTCGCCGGGGAGCGTACGGACCGGGGTGCCGCCGCCGGTCAGCGGGGACTCGCCGGAACCGATCCGGCCCCACACCTCCTCCACCTCCTCGCCCCACGGCTCACCGGCCGCCGGGCGCAGTCCGGCGCGCAGGGCCGCCTCCTGCGGGTCCAGGCCGTACTTCACATAGCCCGCCGTCGAGCCGAGCACCCGGAAGCGCGGGCCGAGCTGGGCCGTGGTGGCGCTCACGTACAGGTGCGAGCGGACCCCGTTGGCGTGCGTGATCGCGATGAACGTGTCGTCGTCCGCCGCCGCGCCCGGACGCCGTACGTCGGACTCCGCGTACACCCGCACCGCTGCTCCGAACAGCACCAGCGCCTGGTCGACGACATGGCTGCCCAGGTCGTACAGCAGACCGCCGATCTCCTCCGGGTCGCCCGACTCGCGCCAGCCGCCCTTCGGCTGCGGGCGCCAGCGCTCGAACCGGGACTCGAAGCGCTGCACCTCGCCCAGCTCGCCGTCGGCGATCAGGGCCTGGAGCGTACGGAAGTCGTTGTCCCAGCGGCGGTTCTGGAAGACCGAGAGCAGCAGCCCGCGCTCCTCGGCGAGGGCCGCCAGCTCGCGTGCCTCGGCGGCGGTCCCGGCGATCGGCTTGTCCACGACCACGGGGAGGCCCGCCTTGAGGGCGGCCGTCGCGAGGGAGACGTGCGTCTTGTTCGGGGAGGCGATCACGACCAGGTCCAGCTCGTCCGCGCGCTCCCACAGCTCGTCCGGCGAGGCGGCGAACCGTACGTCCGGGTGGGCGGCACGGGCCTCGGCCCGGCGTTCCTCGTTCGCCGTGACGACCGTGTCGAGGACCAGACCGCCGGTCGCGGCGATCAAGGGGGCGTGGAAGACGGAACCGGCCAGGCCATAGCCGACGAGGGCGACGCGGAGAGGGGCGTTGGCAACCATGTGTTCCACCATGGATTCCACTTAAGCAACGCTGTTGCCAAAGTGCAAGCGACCGGCACAATGGGGCGGGTGAAAGGGAGTGGAACGGTGAACGGGAGCCGGGCAGAGGCCGGGGTGGGTGTGCCGGTCCGGACGAAGGCCCAGACCGGGGTGAACCTGCCGGCCCTGCGCCACCACAACGCGGCGCTGGTCCTGGACCTGCTGCGGGCGGCCGGGGCGGAGGGCATCAGCCGACTGGAGCTCGCCGAGCGCACCGGCCTCACCCCGCAGGCCGTCAGCAAGATCACCGCCCGGCTGCGGACGGAGGGGCTGGCCACCGGAGCGGGTCTGCGCCCCTCCACCGGGGGCAAGCCGCGTACGGT
Source organism: Streptomyces sp. NPDC059452 (assembly GCF_042750035.1). Lineage (NCBI taxonomy): Bacteria > Bacillati > Actinomycetota > Actinomycetes > Kitasatosporales > Streptomycetaceae > Streptomyces > Streptomyces sp. NPDC059452. The sequence goes on along the minus strand of NZ_JBHYVE010000020.1, from coordinate 72,370 downwards.
GCTCCGTCTCGTCCCCGACGCCCAGTACGCCGTCGGGCTCCATCTGGACCGCGACGGGCTCACCGCCGTACTGGTCGACCTGGCCGGGCGCTCCGTCGCGTCCACCCGCGCCCCGCTCGACCTCGGCGCCCCGGCGGACCGGGTGCTCGCGGACGCGGCCGACGCCGTACGGGACCTGAGCGCGGCCGAACCGCACAAGCCGGTGCTGGGCGTCGGCGTCGCCGTACCCGGCCCGCTCGACCACCGGAACGGCGTGCTCCACCGCGTCACCGGCTTCCCGCAGTGGGACGGCTACCCCCTGCGCGACGCCCTCGCCGAGCGCACCGGCCTTCCGGTCACCCTCGACAAGGACACCAACGCCGCCGCCCTGGCCCTGGCGCTTTCGCCGAGCGAGCCGCCCGGCGACTTCGCCTACCTCCACCTCGGTACGGGGCTCGGCGCCGGGCTCGTCCTGGGCGGCGAGGTGCACCGGGGGGCGCGGACGGGGGCGGGGGAGTTCGGCCACCAGACCCTCCAGCTGGACGGGCCTCTGTGCGGGTGCGGCGGGCGCGGCTGCATCGAGGCCCTCTGCCTGGCCGCCGAGGCGCGCGGCGACCGGGCGGAGGCGGCCCGGGTGCTGGGCGCGGGCGCGGCGAACCTGGTGGGGCTGCTCGACATCGACCGGGTCGTGCTGGGCGGGCGGACGGTGGCGGCGGACGAGGACGCGTACGTACGGGGGGTCCGCGCCGTGATCGCGGAGCGGGCGGCCCGGGGCGGGGGCGGGGACACGGTGACCGTCACCGTCGCGGGGGGCGGGGACCGGCCCGTCGCGGAGGGTGCGGCGCAGCTGGTGCTCGCGCCGGTGTTCGGGCGGGTGGGGGAGCGGGGGTAGGGGGCGGTCGGGCTGCGGGCGTGTTCGGAGCCTGACCGCCCCCTACCGGTCAGGCTGCGGGCGTGTTCGGAGCCGACGCTCGTACGGAGGTGGCGGCGGGCGCGCGTACCAGCAGGGCGGCCATCACCAGGGGAGCCACCGTCAGGTACACGACCCATAGCTCACCCCCGGCCGTGCTCCCCTGCCACGCCATCACCAGGGCGATGCCGCTCGCCACCACCCAGCCGCTGTCGTAGGCGATCATCAGCCGCAGGCAGGTGGCCATCGGGCGGCGGCGGACGTGGACGACCTCGATCCCGCCGCCGATCAGCAGGGCCGCGCCCGAGGCGGCCATCAACCAGGCCGGTACGCCGAGCAGTTCGCCGCCCCAGCCGTTGCCGAGGACGAAGGCGGCGCCGAGCACCACCTTGAACACGCCGTCACCGATGGCTCCCGCAAGCATGCGTGACATGAGTACTCCTTCTCGGTCCTGGCCCTGCGTGTCCTGGCCCTGAGTGCGCTTCCGTAATCTGATTACTAGAATAATCAAATTATGAGAATGACGAGAGCCGAAACCAAGGAACGCAACCGCCGCGCCCTCCTGGACGCCGCGTTCCACGTCGTCTCCCGGGACGGGCACCGCGCCCGGCTCGACGAGATCGCCGAGCGGGCCGGGCTGACCACCGGGGCCGTCTACTCGCTGTTCGGCAGCAAGAGCGGGCTGTTGGGTGCGCTGGTCACCGACTACCTCCAGCCGCACTACGCAGAGATCGAGCAGGCGATCCCGGCCGACGCGGATCTCCTGGGAGCGGTCGACGCCTTCGCCCGGTACTACCGGCGGAGCTGCGATGCGCCGGACGCGTCGGCCGACCAGTCGTTGCAGTTCACCCTGTTGGACATGGCCCTGCACGACGCCGAGGTGGGTCCCCGGCTGGCCGGGTCGGTCCGGGCGGAGGAGGAGCGGCTGATCGCCCTGTTCACCGGCAGGCCGCACGGTGGAACCCGCGTGACGCGGGGCCAGGCGCAACGCCTGACCACCGCACTGCGGGCCGTGCTCATCGGCCTCGGCCAGGGCGTCCTGCTCGGCCTCGCCCCGGCCGCCGACGAGCAGTACTTCGCCGATACGGCCCGCGCCCTGGTGTCGGGAGCGAGCCTGCTCGACGGCCCGCCCGAGGGCAGCGGCGGGGCGGGACCTTCCGCGGGCCTGTCGGCCGGGTGAACGGGAGCGGCCGAGAGGGGAGCGGGCCGGGCCGGGTCTCAGCGCTTCCTCTCCGGCGCGGGTTTCTCGCAGAGGAAGGGGTCGAGGAGGCCCGGCGCGGCTCGGACCGCGAAGTCCAGGCTCTCCCGCGCCTCGATGTCCGGGGTGTCGTACCCGCCGTACCCCGCCGCGGTCATGGTGGAGACGCTCCGCAGACCGAGGCGGCGCTGCAGGAGCGATTCGCGGATCACGACGGTGCTCACGGCCGAGCGCCGCAGAACGGTCGTGGAGCGGCTGAGGAGTCCGGAACGGGTCACCAGGTAGGACCCGCTGATCGTGTGGCCGAGCGCCCGGTAGGCGACGAAGGCCGCGCCGAGGGCGCACGGCCAGAGCGCGGCGGCCGCCCAGATCGCCGCGTACGGCAGTACGCCGGTCACCGCCATCCACAGCAGGACGAGAGCGATGCAGGCGGTGGTCAGGGTGGCCCACCAGAGGCGGCGGCGAAGAGCAGTCCTCGGGTGGGGCGTGAGCGGTGCGTGGAGGGGCTTCTCCTCGGCGCCGAGCACCTCGGTCGCCACGCGCCGGGTGACGGACACCGGGCCCCGGGGCAGGATCGCGGCGGGCTGGGACATCGACCACAGGCTGAGTCCGGTGGTGATGAGGCTGGTGTCGCTGACCCCCATCCACCGCCACAGGACCGGTTCGGATATCTGCACCCCGCGCACGCGGTTCTCGTCGCGGTTGACCTCCCGCGTGGTGAGGAGGCCCTGACGGGTGCGCAGCATGGTGCCGTCCGGGCCGGGGACCCGGGCCAGTTCGAAGTTTCCGTACTCCACGAAGTAGGTCACGGTGAGCCCGGCCGCGCCGAGGACGGTGGCGGCGAGGAAGGCGACGGCGGCGGTGCCCGCCCAGCCGAGGGACTTCCAGTCCAGCAGCCCGGAGACGAAGCCGGCGGAGTCCACCCCGAAGGTGTCGAGCAGCCAGTAGGTGCCCCACCCGAACCCGACGGCCATGACGTACGCCCAGCTGTTGAACATGTTGTAGACGAACCACCGCGGTTCGAACCGCGCGAACACGGTGAGGGGCCGGCCTGCGCCGGGCACCACCGGCTCGCTGTCTTCGGCGGCGGCGGTACGTTCGGGCTCACTGCGGCCGGGCTCGCTGTCTTCGGCGGCGGCCGTGCCCGCCGGGTCGAGGAACTCGTCCCGCAGGGCCAGCGCGGCGGCGGTGCTCACGGCGTCCAGCTTCAGCGCGGACTCGCCGTCGACGGACTGCTGTCCGGCACCGATGTTCACCACCCGCAGCCCCGAGAGCCGGTGGCGCGGCCTGGCCTCGATGTTGACGCTGCGGATGCGGTCGCGCTGGATCGACCGGTGCACCCGCAGGAAGACCCCGGTCCTCAGCTCCACGTGCGAAGCGGTGACCCGGTACCGGGTGAAGACCCAGCGGAGGGCGTCGGCGAACGCACCGATGACCCCGACCGCGGCGAACCCGATGAGGGGCCACAGCTGCCCGGAGCCGGGGTTGATCCCGACCACCAGGATGGCGATCCCCGCGGGCATCAGCGACAGGACGCTCTGGGCGAGATCGACCCAGATCACGCGGGGGCTGAGCCGCTGCCAGGGGTGGCCGGAGGCCGCGTCCGAAGGGTGCGGGGCGTCGCCTTCTCCGGGGCGGGGGCGCGGGCCGTCCTCTCCGGGGCGGAGGCCGTCATTCCCGGGGCGAGGGTCGTCGGGGCTCACGTGGCATCACCGGGGGTGAGCTGGGCGGTCCGCGTCAGCTCCGCGGCGACCCGCGCGGCGGTCTCCTTGTCCAGCCCGCAGATGTCGATCGCTCCCCGCGAGGACGCGGTGGTCACGCGCAGGGTCGACAGGCCCAGGAGCTGTTCGATGGGTCCCTGCACGGCGTCCACCGTCTGTACGCGGGAGAGCGGCGCGGCTCTCCACTCGCGCACCAGCCACCCGGTCCGGGCGAAGACGGCCTCGTCCGTGGTCTCCCAGCGGTGCACCCGGTACCGCAGCAGCGGCTCGATCGTCACCCCCACCACCAGGAGTACGGCGGACCCCGCCACGGCCACGATCAGCCACGGCCGGGCCGCTTCCCACAGGGCGTACCCGGTGATCGCGGCAGCCAGGACCGGCCCGGAGCCGGCCAGCGACTGGAGCATCCACCAGCCGATGGCCCGGCGTTCGACCGGGTTCTCCGGTGGCCGGAGGGTGAGTTCGGATATGGCGTGCTCCGGGGCGTTCATGCCGGGTCCTTCCCGATGGCGTGGTCGATGAAGTCCAGGAGCACAGCGGTCTGCCCCTTCAGGTCGATGTCGGGGTCCATGGCCCACGACTCCAGGACGCCGCTGGCGCAGCGCAGGATGATGTCGGCGACACCCCGCGCGTCGAACGGGCGTAGCTCTCCGTCATGCTGACCCTGGGTCAGGATCTCCGCGAGTCCCTCGACCTCCTCGGCGAGCTCGTCGGTGTAGGCGTGCGAGCCGTCCTCGCTCCGGTGGTTGGCCATGATGTCGCTCATCGCGAGGAACTGGGTGCGGTGGGCGCCGAAGAAGTCCAGCTCGGACTCGATCCAGGCCCGCACCTGCCCGGCAGCCGTCTCCTGGGCCGTGATCCGGGCCTCCATGTACTCCCAGCCCTGGTTGAAGAACTGGTTCGCCACCAGGCGGAGGAGCTCGTCCTTGCCGCTGAAGTGGTAGGTGATCACGCTCTTGCTGATGCCGGCCTTCTCGGCGATCCGCGCGAACGAGGTGTGGGCGTAGCCGACTTCCGCCACCACTTCGGCGGCGGCCTCGACGATCTGGGCGCGGCGGGCCTGTTCGATGAACGACGGGCGCTTCCGGTCGGACGGACCGGTATTCGTTCGCATGGGCAGAATTTAGTCCGATCGGACTGATTCGGCAAGGGTGGGGGCGCCCTGCCCGAAGACGACGAGGCCCGGGGTCACGGCTCGGCGCTGGTCGGGTGATCGTATGAACGGTGTCGGCATGTCGACTCTCGGGACTCGCGCGCGCGTGTTTGCGTCGGAGGCCACGATCGGTGGCCCCCGCCCCGGTCGTCCGCGAGCAGCGAAGGGTGTCCCCCATGTCCCCCACCTCCTGCGCGCGGCTGCGTGACGCCCGCGCGCGTGCCGCCCTCGGGCTGGCCGCCGGAATCGTCGTGCCCGCCGCACTCCTGGGCGTCCCGCAGGCCGCCGCCCGGCCGGGTCCGGCCGTTCCCGCCTCCTTAGCCGCCCAGACCGCCGACGCGACCGATGCTGCGACCGATACGGATGCGGAGGCTGCGGCCGATACCGATACCGATACCGAGGCCGTTGCCGGCGCCGCTGACGAGCAGCCCGCCTGCGGTGATCCGGAGGCCAAGGAGTTCCCCATCGAGGCCCGGATCCAGGGCGCCCCGAAGACGTACCCCTCCGGCGGCGGCTACGGCATCTGGTCCCTCGACCTCACCAACACCACCGCCACCTCCTGCCGCGCCCTGCACCCGGTGCTCGTGCTCACCGACGAGGACCGCAGGCTGACCGCCGACCAGATCCAGGTGAAGTTCTCCGAGCCCGGCCGCCCCGGAACCGAACACCGGGTCAGCTGGGAGACGACCGATCGCCACGAGCAGATCGGGGTCTTCGACGGCGGCGGCGAGGACTTCCTGGGCTTCACCGTCCCCGCCCGGGGCGCCGTCAGCGTCCGGGTCCGGATGGCGTTCACCTCCGACACCGTGCCCGGCCGGGTCACCGCCCACGCCGCCGTCGTCCAGCGCCATCACCAGGACAAGGCCAAGGGCGGTGGCCGGGAGGACGGGGACTGGGTGGGGGAGTCGGGGGCGTACCGGTTCGTGATCATCGACGGTGCCACGGGCGAGTACCCGAGGCCGGAGTGGACCGGGGCGGACGTCGGGGGCCGTACGGATGTCCCGGCCGAACCCCGCCCCCGTACGGAGACCTCCTCCACGCCCACGCCGGCGCCCACCGGCACGGGCGCGGGCACCGGCTCCCGTACCCCGGAACCCGTCCGTCCGGGCGACCCCGACAGTTCGGCGCCTCCCCGGGTGGACGGCGGCAAGGAGAGACCCCCGCTGCCGCCCCCCTACGCGACCGGGCGCCCGCTCCCCGAACTCGCCCGCACCGGACCCGAGCTCCTGCCCTGGGCCGGGGCCGCCGCCGCGCTGCTCGTCCTCTGCGGCGCGGCCCTCGTGACGAAGGGCCGCCGGATGCGCCGGACGGAAGGCTGACCGCCCTGCGCCGGACCGCCCCACCTGGTCGTTCATCCGCGTCTGCCACCATCGGGCGGTGGACTACCCGAACGACCAGGCACCTGGCTCACCGATCCGCTCCGGCATCCCGGAGCACGGCCGTATCCCCAAGTACTACGCGGTCAAGGCCCAAATCTCCCTGTTGCTGGACGAGTTGGGCGAGGGCGGGCTCCTGCCCACCGAGCGGGACCTCGCCCTGCGCCACGAGGTGTCGCGCGAGACCGTCCGGCAGGCGCTGCGCGAACTCCTGCTGGAGGGGCGGCTGCGCCGGCAGGGGCGCGGGACCGTCGTCGCCGGGCCCAAGCTGGAGCAGCCGCTCTCGCTCGCCAGCTACACCGAAGGGGTCCGGCGCCAGGGCAGACGGCCCGGCCGGCACCTCATCGGGCTGGAACGCTTCCCCTGCCCCGAAGCGCTCGCCGCCGAGATCGGGGTGGACCGGGGCGAACCCGTCTGGCACCTGGAGCGCGTGCTGCTCGCCGACGACGAGCGGGTGGGGCTGGAGAGCACGTACGTCAGTGTCGCCCGACTCCCGCGCCTGGACATGGAGTTCGACCCGGACTCCTCCTTCTACGCCTACCTCCGCGACCGGCTCGGCATCGCGTTCGGGGACGCCGACGAGCGCATCGAGACCGTGCTCGCCACCCCCCGCGAGGCCCTGCTCATCGGCACCCCGCCCGCCCTGCCGATGCTCCTCCTCCACCGCCTCTCCCGGGACACGGAGGGGCGCCCGCTGGAGCGGGTGCGGACGCTGTTCCGGGGGGACCGGTTCTCCTTCACCACGTATCTGGGCGGCCAGGGGCGTGGTTCGGCCGAGCCGCCCCCGACCGTATGACATCGCCTGGCCCGTCCGTCGCCCGCCGCCTGTCGTCCGTCACCTCCTCCCGCCGCCTTCTCCCGTCACCGAAGCCCGTCACTCCTCCCGTTACCTCCTTCCGTCACCGCGGCCCGTGCCGACGCCAGGCGGCGGCCAGCACAGGTTCCACGGCGAGGCCCTGCGGGCCGAGGTTGACGAGGGCGTTCATCTGCCGCAGGGCGGAGAGGAGCAGTTCGACATTCGGGTGATCGGGGTGGAGCAGCTCGGTCAGGTCGTCCAGGGGCAGCGGGGCATCGAACTCGTCAACCAGCTGATCGACAACCGCGTGGAGTTCGACGGCGTCCTCCAGCCCGGTCGACTTGAGCAGCCGCAAGCCCTCCGCGCCCTTGATCTCCTCGGCCAGCTGAACGAGCGCCTTCCGTGGTCCCTGACCCTTGATCGCCAGTTCCAGCAGGCGGTCCAGAATGCTCGGCCAGCCGCCGGTGATCTTCAGCAGGGCCGACCGTTGCGCCGGGTCCGAGTACGGCGCCATCGGGTCCTGGCCGGAGGTCCAACTGCGCAGCCCGTCCGCTGTGGCCAGTTGCAGGTAGACCGTGTTCTCCTCATCGGTTGCGGTCAGTTGGCGCAGATGCTCGATCCGCGCCGGGTCCAGGAGCGCCACGACACATCTGCTGACCCCTTCCGGAGGCTGCAGGGCGAGTGCCTGGTCCAAGGAGTTCCGCAGGGAGCTCGGGCTGAACTCCCTCATGTCGCTGACGATGATGCGATGCCTGGGTCCGGGCCTCCCGGTCTGCAGTTCCTTCCGGTAGTTGCTCGGTGAGGCGGGGGTGATCAGGGGCGCGATCCTGCCCGGAACACGCTCCTGCTGGCCGACCAGGGCCTTGTGGACGTCGTCGAGTCCGGCGGCCGACGATCCGACCACGATGCGGAGGCCGTTGCGGCGTTTCGTCAGATCGGCGATCTGAGCCTCGGTGAGCGGGCTGATGCGGCCGTCGGGGAGGGGCCGTCGGGTGTGCGCGGCGGACAGGGCCGTGACGGCTTCGCTCTCCTGGGAGGACAGCTCCTCCTCGATGCTCGAAGGGGTTCCGAGGAGAAGCAGCACATTCGAGGAGCGCAGCCGCCAGCCCGTGTCGTCAGCCGCCAGAACGCCCAGCCCGACCATCTCTTCCAGAAGGGCCCGGTACTCGTCGGGTGGTGTGGCCGACAGTGCCTTCGGCCACCATTCGCAGCATTCCGCGCGGAGCTCCCTGCCCGCGATGGGCTGGTCCACGCCGGATCGGTAGGCGTACAGAGCCAGGACCAGGGCGATGAGCTTGTAGCGGGGGTCGAGGTGCAGGGTGAGCCGTACGGTGTCCCGGATGCTCTTGGCGAGGGTCGCCGAGCCGATCACCCTTTCGAGGGTGTCCTCGTCGATCGTCCACGGAGGCCCGTCCGCCTGCACACGGCGGCTGTGGGTCTCCAGCACCAGGGCCAGCCCGATGTGCTGAATGATCTTCGGGTGGTAGTTGGCGTACGTCAGGGCGCGATGGATGAGGGTGTCGCTCTGGAACCTGATGCCGAGCGCCTGCATGGGCTCGTGGAGCAGCCGGTATGCGGCACCGGGACTGAGCGGGCCGATGACGAGGGGCTCACCGAAGTGGGCACCTGCCAAGGGCTGGTTGGGAAGCGCGGCGAAGCGCTGGACCTGGTGCAGCCCCGCGAAGACCGGCTTGAACCGTCGGCCGTTCGAACTCATCAGATTGCGCAGGGCGGTGGTGTGCACGAAGCCCTCGCGGGCGTCCCCGTCGAAGAACTCGTCGCATTCGTCGAAGAGGATGAGCAGCTTCCGTGCCCGGTCCTGCTGGAGCCAGCGGCCGATGTCCTCCTCGACCTGGTGCATGGTGCTTGCCCGGTTGCGGCGCCTCTCGGCGATCCCTTCATGTTCCAGACTGCGGGAGAGGAGATCCCAGATGTCGCCCGGCGTGAGCCCCATGCCTGACGGCAGCGGGATGTAGAGGCTGATGTGGTGCCGCGTCTGCCGATAACGTGCGGCCGCGGCCTTGAGGAGGGCCGACTTGCCGAGCCTTCGGCCTCCGTAGAGGATGCTCGATCCCTGGGCGTCGAGGACGGCCGACAGTTCGTCGCTCCGGCCGTAGAACATCTCGGAAGGCAGCGTGTCGCTTGCCTCGGGGAAGAACGGTGTGACTGCGCTGAAGGGCGCGAGGACGCGTTCCGTTGTCGAGAACAGGCCCGTGCCCCGGGCGGCGAGGAATGCCAGGGCCGACGCGTCGAGCACCAGGACCGGCTTGTCCCGTCGGGACAAGCACTCTCTGGCCAGCGCGCGGCGCTGGGCCACGGTCATGGATCCGGCGACCACCACCAGCACCGGGAGCTGGCTGACGTCCTGCTCGATCCAGCCGAAGAGGGTCCGGACGTCGGAGACGGCTCTCGTCGTCATGACGCGCAGTCGGCCCTCGGCTCCGGAGCCGAACTGGGGAAGCCGGCAGGGCCCGACCAGCTTGACGTCGGTGATGTCGAACCATCGCCGGGTCGCGGGACTGGTCAGACCAGCGTTGAACTCGTTGGCGTACTCGATGCCCGCCAGTCGCAGGGCCAGTTTCAGATGGCGCTCCTTGGAACGCAGCGTGTTCCATTGGCTGTGCAACTGCTGAAGTGCGGTGAGCGCGTCCGCTGCCTGGGATCGCTGGGCCGACGACAGGGCCGAGAAGTCCAGTCCCCTGTGGGTGCCGCCGTGGGCGGCTTCACGGATCAGCTCGGGGGTGATCCCGGACTGCAGTGACGCGCAGACATCGGGGAAGAAGGCGTCGAACTCCTTCGCCGGTTCGGCCGTCGGGGGGTCGGTCCCTTCGCGTGCCGCGATGAGGAACTCTTCGGCCGTGGCCAGGTCACCTTGGGTGATCAACGCGCGGATCTGGTCGGCCACGGACGCGGACGCGCCCGAATTGTTGAGCTGCTGGGCCGCTACCGCCTGGAACTTCTTCCGGGCCTGCTCGCGGTACTGCTTGAGCTGTTCGACGATCTCGCCGCATTCACGGCGTATGGTTCCCAGGTTGTCCCCGTCGAAAGCCTGCTTGGCCGCCTCCAGGCGCGCCGTGACCAACGACCTGCCGGGTTCGGGCAGTTGCCCCAGGCGTGCGGCTGTCTCCGCCTGGTGCCCGACTCGCTGGTGCAGGGCCCTGACCTCTTGGTGACTGACCGCGCGGAGCCGATGGTGTTCCTCGCGGAGCTTCTCGATCGTGCCCGCGCTCCCGCCCTGCAACTCGAACATCTCCAGGGAGATACGGGCGGTCGCGTAGTTCTCGGCAGCGGCATGTGCCCGGGCCGCCGCCTCCCATCCCGTGTGCTGTGCCTGTGCCACCTCGTCGACGGTGACGGGGCGCAAGGGGTTGAGATCGGCGTCGAACTCCAGGGCGGAGCACCGCAGCAGATCGACGTTGAGGGCGATGTTCGGTGCGCTTTCGGGCCCCGGGATCCTGCCCGCGCCGAGCACCGCCGTACTGGCACTCATCGAGGCCAGGGCCAGACCCGCGGCCGCCTGGAGCAGCGGATCGGTGGACGCGTCCGCGGTGAGTCCCTGCGCGCTGAGTTCGGTGGCGAGGTCCGTGCTCAGGGGGGACAGCCGAGTGGCGAGATGGGAGAAGACGGGAGGCGGAGTGAAGGGTGCCAGGTTCTGTACGGCTGTGAGCCACTCGTGGACGATCTCCAGGGATTCCTGCGCGTACTGCAGGATCCGCCGTCTCGCCGCCCCCTGTAGCCGGGAGGCCGACTTCTCCTTGAGGCCGGTATCGGTCTTGGCCAGTCTCCGGCCCAGGGATTCGGGCTTGCGCAGGTCGATCAACTGGGAACGCACGGAGTTCAGCCGGGCACGGTCGTCACGGGCCACGGCGAACAGCAACGATCCGATCAGGCCGTCCTCGGCCCACCAGGCACGCACGATCTCATTGGCACGCGCGAAGTGGAGGGTGCGCGGCTCAGCGAGGCTCCCCCGGGCCAGCGCACTCACCGAACTCACGTCGACATCGGGGAGAGTGCCGTCGTCGCTCGCTCCGGATGCCGGGGCGAGCGCCTGAACAGTGAGCTGACCGCGCGCACAGGCCTCCGCGACGATGCTCAGCGTGGCGCGGAGCGCGGGCATCCCGTGCAGCGAATCGTTGAGACGGCTCAGCGCTTCTCCGGCGCCGGGATCGCCGGAGACGAGGCAGACGCGCAGAAGTGCGGCGGCGCGCAGGAGACGTTCGGAAACGGTCTCCGCCCGGTCGGGGTGGACGGCCGACTCGGCACGGAAAGCGTCGGCGCATGCTCCGGTGGCGGAGCGCATGGCCTCGGCGAGGACGAACATCGCCAGGGTGGTGGCGAGTTCCTCGCTTCCCGATGCCCGGGCCGCGTGGTGAGCCAGCGCCACTTCCCCCTGGACGAGTGACTCAGCGATGACCTCGGTCTGCGGAGCCGTGGTCACCGGTGCCCGGTCGGCGGTGGAACGCCGGGCGTCGGACTCCTTGGCGGGATCGCAAGGCTCGTCACAGTCCGTCTGCTGCACACCGACGGGGCTCGTGCCCGGGGCGGAAGCCGCAGGCGTTGCTCCGATGACCTCCTGCCGCCCGGGTTCCGTGCTCGACGGAACCGACAGGATTTCGTCGGCCCCTGAGACGTTCCGGTCCCGCGCTGGGGCGGGGACCGGAACGCGCCCGTCGGACTCCTTCTCCTCGGCCGCCGGTGCGGCGGGGGCATGCGGCACGGCCGCGGGGGACTCGTCACCGGATGCGGGGGAGGGAGCCGTCGGCCCGCTCGCAGGGGGCTCCGCCGACGCCTGGCCTTCCTGGTCATGCGTATCGGCTGCGGCGGATGTACGGGGCCCGGGAGCCGCAGGACCCGAAGCGTCCGGTGCCATGGCCCGAGGCGCCGGAACGCGGGGGGCGGCTGACGCTTCGGGGAACGTCAGCTTCCCCCGTACGACCAGGAGCACGACACCGCACAGATCCTCCGGCAGCGCACTGCGGAGGCGGGCGTCCAGGCGCTCCACGCCCACATCGTCGTCCCGCTTCACGGAGTCGGCCAGTTCCACCACATCCGCCAGGAGGGTGGCGAGGGTTTCCTCCCCGTCCTGCCATGACGGGGACGAAATCAGCTGCTGCGCCTGTGCCCGCAGGGCTTCGACGGCTGGGTGGGTCCGGGGTCCCGGCCCTCCGATGATGCGATCGAGGCTTGCCCGCAGGGTCTCCGTGGTTCCGAGCCGGGCTGCGCGGTCCCGGAGCAGCTTCAGTACGGCCGGGAGCCGGTCGGGTGGCTCCGGAGGCCCGGAACCGTTCGTGGCCGGGGCCAGGGCCGAGTGCAGAGCGTCGCTGAGCTCCAGGAGTTCCTGGACCGGTTCCCAGGAATCCGAGGCCGGGAGCATGCCTCTGCTCAACTCGTCGGCAGCTCGGCGCAGGGAGATCTCGGCGCCCTCGAAAAGTCTCTCCAGCTTCCGCGCGGTGGCCTCGCACCGGGCGGACGTGTCCAGGGCGATGGCCGCCCGCCCGGAACCGCCGGCTTGGCCCGTGTCCGTCGCATGCCCGGATACGGCACGCCCGGATACGGAGAGCAGTTCGGTCCATTCCTGTGCGAGCTGATCGCATGCGTCGGCCAGTGCGGCCACCTGATCGGCGGGCCACGACGGCAGGGCGCGATGGCGCAGGGCCCAGGCGAGAACGTACGACTGCCCAGGGTCGGCGTCCCAGAAGGCGAAGGCGGCCAGGAGCAGTTCGTCGCGTGGTGCCTGCGTGAGGCTCTCTTCGAGAGAGTTGTCGCGTTCGCCGTACAGCCATTGAGCGCGTGCCTGGGCCAGGCTTTCGTTGAACGGGCCACCCAGTGTCTCGGCATCCTGCAGCCGTTGGACGGCGGGGCGGGCCGAGCGCAACTGGGACAGGGCGTGCGCGCAGATGGTGGGGGTCAGCCGGCCCATGGCCGGTACCCGCAATCGTTGCAGCAGCCGCGTACGACGGGTCTTGCCCATGCGGTTGAGCAGGTCGCCCAGTCGCTCCTGATCGAGCAGAGCGAGAACATCGCCCAAGGGATCTCCGAGCCGGTCCAGCCCCTGAACCACCCTGTTCCTGGCACCGGGCGGCGGCTCGGCTTCCCGGCTGCGTGCCTTCGCGGCCATCTTGACCTTTGTCATCCGTACTCAGATCACCTTTCCTCGGGCTGGGCCACATGCCGGTGCCACGGCCTGCCCGGTCCGCTTCCTTTGAGATGGCCGTGCACGAAGGTCATGCCGGGAGGCAGCTCCGTGTCCGCACCGATGCCTTCGATCTCCATGCGCCACCGCGCGTAGTCGCGCCGGGATTCCTGTGAGGGCTGTTGTCCGTCCGGGAGCCGGCGCCTCTGAGGCCTGATCCAACGGCGGCTCAGCGGCTGCCCCGGTGGATGGTCCGTGTCGTCCCAGCCGGAGGCCGAACGAGCTCGGAGGGCTTCCGGGGTGGCAGGCCACCACGTGAAGACATCAGGCCCGTCCTGCGGAGCGCTCTGCTGGGTCAGCAGGTCGAGCAGGGCCATGTCCTCACACGTGTGGATGACCGTCCAGAGCAAGGCCGGAGAACGGATGTCCGATCCGAACAGTGCGGCGGTCAGCCGGACGCCATCCAGTCGGCGGCTGTCGGCCGGACCGGCTTCTCCGTCCCGTTTGAGCGCCTCGATGATGAGGTGTTCGAGGGCTGCGACAGCCGGGCGCCACGACGGCCGGGGCGACGGGGGCCGCCCGGCCTCTCGGTCAGGTGCGGGTGGTGGCACGGTGAGCCCCGCGGCCCGGAGGAGTACGGACGCGTCGTACTCCCACAGGACGGTTCCGAACCCCTGGATCTCCGCAGGAGGCGAGAGCCGGACGGTCGTGGCGGTCAGCCTCCGGCCGGCCCGCGCAGCCGCGACGGTCAGCCGTGTCCCGGGTGGGAGACCTCGCGGCCAGGCGACCGGGCGGACCGCGGACCCCGCCCGGCGGACTCGCTGCTCGGCGAGCCCACCCGGCAGCGCGACCCCGTCGTGGTGCAGGTGGAGGATCAGCTCACCCTGCGGCAGCAAAGCCAGGACGGAGCGGCCCAGTTCCAGCCGCCCCGTCTCCAGGTCGGACCTGCTCAGCGCGACCGTGAGGACCATGAGCTCGTCGTCCATGTGCACCACGGAGACGTGGCTCGCGTCATCGGCCGATAGGGACGCCGCTCCGGCGGCCACCGGGCTCAGCCCCTCGGGAGGCGCCTGGCTCTCCGCGTACCCGACCCCGGCGGGACTGAGCGGATCCAGACCGGCGAGAAGGCTGTGCACGGGCAGGGGCTGTGCCCGCCAGATGCCACCTTGCTGCCAGCGGTCGTCGAGCCGTACATCGAGGTCGGGGGGCGACCCGCGGTGGGTCACCGCGTCCGCGAGGGCAAGGTTGGCATCGACGACCAGGGCCACACCCGAGACTCCGGACAGCCGGTCCGGCCGGTCCGTGCTTCGTATGAGGGTGTCGAGGAGGGGCCACAGGGCCGTATAGCGGGCACGGCCGCCGGGGGCGGGCCGACGGACCGCGCTGAGCACTTCCCCGGCGGGCGCGGAGTCGGCGAACGCGGAGCTTTCGGCGCCGGACCTGCCGTAGAGCCCCCAGACGCGCAGCCCGGGGGCGGAGGCCATGATCTGTCCCAGACAGCTGACCGCCGCCCGGACCGCGTGCGCGATGTCGGACTCCGTGATCTCGCCGTTCTCCTCCAGCAGCCATCCCGGCAGCGGCCCCGAGTCGAGCAGCGGCCGGGCCGGTCCGGCGAGGTGGGCGGCGAACGACCCCGCCTGGTCGCGTGCCGAGACATCCCGGACCACTGAGGGGACAGGGCCCACGAGGTGACCGTCCTGCCACCCGCCGCCCGGGCGCAGCCAGCGGCCCCGCTCCACCAGCTCACCCGTGCTCAACGGGCCGAACACGTCGGTGTCGACGATGATCCGCTGCCGGTCGAGGCGGTCCGCGGCGGGAGCTCCGGAGAGGGCCCCCGCCGCCCAGCCGTCCTGGTCGACATCCTCCTGCGCCCCCATTACCGCCGCCACCTCCCCCCAGAGTTCCCGGGTGCCGCGGGTCAGCCTGACGAACGCCCCCGCGGGCAGTACGGGAAGGGGGCCGCCGACAGGCGCGGTGACGAACGCGTCCGGGTCGGGTTCCACGGTGTAGCGGCGAAGCCGAGGGGAGTAGTCGAAGTAGAGAGCGTTGAACGCGCCGCAGGCGTGGAGGAGACCACCTCTGGCTGCCGCGACCTCTTCGAGGCGATCGGCGACGGCCGTTCGCCATCGGGTCGGCACATCCTCGAACTCTCCGAAGATTTCCGGACACAGCAGCGAATCCCCGCCGGGACGCCCCATCGCAGCACCTTCCCCTCACCGACCACCCTGTCGGCGCGTACTGCCGCTATTCGTACCCCAAGGCATGAGCGGAGCGCAGCGTTATCGCAAAGGTTCGGAGCGTGCTGGTGATGATGTGGATCGCGATCAGGTGGATAACGTAATGATAACGGGTCTAGTCCAAGCTTGGGGGGTCGTTCACCATCCCGTTGTCGACCGGATGTGTCCGGGACATGCGCCCCGAGGAGCGTGGCCGTCGTGAGAGTCATCGTCGTAGGAGCCGGCGTGGTGGGAACCATGCACGCCTGGCACGCAGTCAGCCGCGGCCACGAGGTCGTACAGATCGAGCGCGAGAGTGAGGCGCGCGGGGCGTCGCTCCGTAATTTCGGACAGATTTGGGTCAGTGGCCGGGCCGGTGGGGAGGAGCTGGAAACGGCCCTGCGCGCCCGGGAGTTGTGGGAGGGAATCGGGCAGCGGGTGCCGGGGCTCGGTTTCCGGGCCTGTGGGTCGCTGACCCCGCTGCGGACGGCGGCCGAGGTCGCCGTGGCCGAGGCGGCGCTCGCCCGGGCGGATGCGTCGGCGCGCGGCTACAAGCTGCTCACCGCCGAGGAGGCCCGCGCCCTCAATCCCGCCCTGCGCGGCACCTTCACCGCCGCCCTGTGGTGCGAGCGGGATGCGGCCGTCGAGCCGCGTACCGCCCAACTCGCCCTGAAGGCCGAGCTGCTGGCCTCCGGGCGGTACACGTATCTCGGGGGCCGCGAGGTGCGCGAAGTCGTCGGTGCCGGGTCTGTGCGCGACGACCACGGTGACGTCCACACCGGGGACGCCGTGATCCTGGCGACCGGGGCCTGGCTCGGCGGGCTCGTCCGGGAGCTGGCCGGGCCCGGGCTGCCCGTGCGCCGCGTCCGTCTCCAGATGATGCAGACCGACCCGCTCGGCGAGCCCCTCACCACCTCGGTCGCCGACGCCGACAGCTTCCGCTACTACCCGGCCTACCGCGGCGAGGCGCTCGACGCCCTCAACGCCCACCAGCCCCAGGACCCGGTCGCCGCCGAGCACCGCATGCAACTCCTCATGGTGCAGCGCAGGGACGGCGGGCTGACCATCGGGGACACCCACGAGTACGAGCACCCCTTCGCCTTCGACACCGTCGAGGAGCCGTACGAACACCTCACCCGGGTGGTGGAGGCCTTCCTCGGGCGGCCGTTGCCGCGCGTCAGGCACCGCTGGGCGGGCGTCTACGCCCAGTGCACCGACACCTCACGCGTCGTCCACCGCCAGGAGGTGGCCGATGGGGTCTGGCTGGTGACCGGACCCGGCGGGCGCGGTATGACGTGCTCGCCCGCCATCGCCGAAACGACCGCCGACGAACTGGGCTGGTGAACCTCATGACTTCAGCGACGCACCCGACCGACCACGACTCCTTCGGCCTCGTCGTCCTCGACATGGCCGGGACCACCGTCGCCGACGGCGGTCTCGTCGAGCAGGCCTTCTCCGCCGCCGCCGAACGCCTCGGCGTGCGGGCCGGGTCCGATGAGCACGAGCGCCAACTCGCTTATGTACGGGCCACCATGGGCGAGTCCAAGATCTCCGTCTTCCGGCATCTCTTCGGGGACGAGGAGAAGGCCCAGTACGCCAACACCGCCTTCGAGGAGGCGTACGGAGACCTCGTCGACGGCGGCCGTATCGCCCCGATCCCCGGAGCCCGGGAGGCAGTTGAGCGCCTTGCCGCGGAGGGCCGTACCGTCGTCCTGACCACCGGGTTCGCCCGCACCACCCAGGACGCCATCCTCGCCGCCCTCGGCTGGCAGGACCTCGTCCCCCTCACCCTCTGCCCCGCCGACGCGGGCGGCCGGGGGCGCCCCTGCCCGGACATGGTGCTGGCCGCCTTCCTGCGCACGGGCGCGGTGGACGACGTACGGCGGATCGTGGTGGCGGGGGACACCTCGTACGACATGCTCAGCGGCGTACGGTCCGGCGCCGGGATCGTCGCGGGCGTCCTCACCGGGGCCCACGGCCGGAGCCAGTTGGACCGGCACGGCGCCACCCATGTCCTCGGGTCGGTCGCCGAGCTGCCGGACCTCATCGCCGAGGCCGAGGCATGAGCGGCGAGGCCCCCGCCACCGTGCCCAGCGGCATCCGGTTCGACGCGGTGAGCGTCGCGTACGGGGAGAACACCGTCCTGGACCGGCTCGACCTCACCGTCGAACCCGGCGAGGTCATGGCCCTCCTCGGGCCCTCCGGCTCCGGCAAGACCACCGCCCTGCGCGCCGTCGCCGGGTTCGTCCGGCCCGCCTCCGGGCGGGTGTTCATCGGCGGGCGTGATGTCACCCGACTGCCCCCGCACCAGCGGGGGATCGGGATGGTGGTCCAGCAGTACGCGCTCTTCCCGCACCTCAAGGTCAAGGACAACGTCGCCTTCGGCCTCAAGGCCCACCGCACCCCCAAGGCCGAGATCGCCGGGCGGGTGACCGAAGCCCTCGAACTCGTCGGCATGGCCGCGTACGCCACCCGCTACCCCCGCGAGCTCTCCGGCGGCCAGCAGCAGCGCGTCGCCATCGCCCGCGCGCTCGCCATCCGCCCCGGCGTCCTCCTCCTCGACGAACCGCTCTCCGCCCTCGACGCCCGGCTCCGCTCCGGCATGCTCGCCGAACTCGCTCGGCTGCACCGCGAGTTGCCGGACGTCTCCATCCTGTACGTCACCCACGACCAGGTCGAGGCGCTCACCCTGGCCGACCGCATCGCCGTCATGGACCGCGCCCGGCTCCAGGACTGCGGCACCCCCGAGGAGCTCTACCGCCGACCCCGTACGGAGTTCACCGCGTCGTTCGTCGGCAACGCGAACCTTCTTCCGGTCACCGTCACCGGGGCGGGGCGCGTCGAGCTGGCGGGCGCCGCCCTCGACGTACCCACCGCGACTGCCGCCCTCGACGTACCCACCGCGACCGCCGTCCCCGGAGCCGCCGCCACCCTCTGCGTCCGGCCGCACCTGGTCGGGCTCGGCGCCGGGCCCAACGCGCTCACCGGCACCGTCACCGAGGTCCAGTGGCGCGGCTCCACCCACCGCGTCCACGCCGACGTCGACGGCCACCGCCTGATGGCCGACCTCCGCGAACTGCGCGAGCCCCCGGGCCTCGGCGAAACCGTCACCCTGCACTTCGCGGCGGAGGACGCGGTGCTGCTCCCGGCGAACACGGCGAGTGCGATGAGTGCGATGAGCGCCCAGGAGGTGGCGAGCAGTGGCTAGCACCCTCGCCGTCCGCCGGAAATCCATAAGCCTCACGAGGACACCCACCTGGGTCTGGGCCCTCCCGCCCGTCCTGATCCTCGCGCTCGGCTTCCTCTACCCGCTGGCCCTCGTCGTCCGGCAGTCCCTCACGCCCGACTCCCTGGACGAAGGCGGCGGTGCCTCCCTCGCCCCCTACACCGAGGTCTTCGCCTCCGCCGCCTTCCGCGATGCGCTCACCACCACCGTCTGGCTCGCGGTCGGCGCCACCGTCGGCTGTCTGGTCCTCGGCTTCGTCCTCGCCCTGGTCATCGCCTTCGTACCGTTCCCCGGCGGCAAGGCCGTCGCCCGGTTCATCGACGTCTTCCTCTCCTTCCCGTCCTTCCTCATCACGCTCGCCCTGCTCTTCATCTACGGGTCGGTCGGCATGGCCAACGGAGCGTGGACGGGCGTCACCGGGGCCGCCGAAGGGCCCTTCCACTTCCTGACCACCCCCTGGGGCGTCCTGCTCGCGGAGATCACGTACTTCACGCCCTTCGTCATGCGCCCGCTCCTCGCCGCCTTCTCCCAACTCGACACCGCCCAGCTGGAAGTGGCCTCCTCACTCGGGGCCGGGCCCCTCCGGATCGTGCGCCAGGTGATCCTGCCCGAGGCGCTTCCCGCACTCGCGGCGGGCGGCAGCCTGGTCCTGGTGCTCTGCCTCAACGAGTTCGGGATCGTCCTGTTCACCGGGGCGAAAGGGGTCACGACGCTGCCGATGCTCGTCTACACCAAGGCGATCCTGGAGTCGGACTACCCGGCCGCCTGTGTCGTCGCCGTCGTCAACATCGTTCTCTCCGTGGGGCTTTACAGCCTCTACCGGGTGGTGAGCCGCCGTGTTGGTGCATAGCCGTACGGGCAAGTGGGCCACCTGGTCCGCCTTCGCCCTCCTCTTCGTCCCGCTCTTCGCGGTGCCCCTCCTCGTCATCCTCGCCGCCTCGTTCGCCACGAACTGGTCCGGCGCCCTCCCCTCCGGCCCCACCACCGAGCGCTACGCCGCCGCGACGAGCGGCGACTCCCTCCAGGCGCTGACCACCAGCCTGGTGACCGCCCTCTGTGCCGGCGTGCTCGCCCTGGTCCTCGGCGGCTGGGCGGCGCTCGCGGCCGACTCCCTCGGCCGGCGCGGGAAGCGGGTCCTGGACGCGCTGTTCATGCTGCCGGTCGCCGTGCCGTCGGTGGTCGTCGGGCTCGCGGTGCTCGTCGCCTTCAGCCGGCCGCCGGTCCTCCTCAACGGCACCCGCTGGATCGTGATCATCGCCCACACGGTCCTGGTCACCGCCTTCGCCTACCAGTCCGTCTCGGCCGCCGCCCGGCGTCTGGACCCGATGTACGAGCAGGCGGCGGCCAGCCTCGGCGCGAGCCCCGCCCGGGTCCTGTGGCGGGTCAGGCTGCCACTCCTGCTGCCCTCCCTCACAGCGGCGGCCGGGCTCTGCTTCGCCCTGTCCATGGGGGAGTTGAGCGCCACGATGATGCTCTACCCGCCCGACTGGACCCCGCTCCCGGTGCAGATCTTCGCCGCCACCGACCGTGGCTCGCTCTTCACCGGAGCCGCCCTCGCCGTGGTCCTGATGGGGACGACGCTCCTCGCCCTGACGGCCGTCTCCCGCATCCGGACCCGCGCCTCCTACCGCTGATCCCGAACCCCTCCCCGTAACAACTGCTTCAGGAGAAGACATCCCATGCGCACCCCTGCCCTCACC
The DNA here is from genome assembly GCF_042750035.1 of Streptomyces sp. NPDC059452. Classification (NCBI taxonomy): domain Bacteria; kingdom Bacillati; phylum Actinomycetota; class Actinomycetes; order Kitasatosporales; family Streptomycetaceae; genus Streptomyces; species Streptomyces sp. NPDC059452. The sequence goes on along the minus strand of NZ_JBHYVE010000020.1, from coordinate 51,962 downwards.
CGGCCCGTCGCCGTCCTCGGCGCCCTCTCCCTCGCCGTCGTCACCCTCACCGCCTGCGGCGGCTCCTCCGCCGCCTCCGACGCCAAGGTCGTCACCGTCTACAGCGCCGACGGCCTCAAGGGCGAGAACGGTGACGGCTGGTACGACAAGGTCTTCAAGGAGTTCGAGAAGGAGACCGGCATCAAGGTGAAGTACGTGGAGGGCGGCTCCGGCGAGATGGTGCAGCGCACCGTCCGCGAGAAGTCCAACATCCAGGCCGATGTGCTCGTCACCCTGCCGCCCTTCATCCAGCAGGCCGACGCCAAGGGGCTGTTGGCGGCGTACGAGCCGAAGGGCGACGACCAGGTCGACGCGGCGGACAAGGCGCCCGACGCCAAGTGGACCTCCGTCGTCAACAACTACTTCGGCTTCATCTACAACAAGAAGCGGCTCGCCGACCCGCCCCGCACCTGGGAAGAGCTGCTGGACGCCTCGTACAAGGAGAAGATCCAGTACTCCACCCCCGGCGTCGCGGGCGACGGCACCGCCGTCCTCATCAAGGCCATGCACGACTTCGGCGGCAAGGAACCGGCGATGGAGTACCTGAAGCGGCTCCAGACCAACAACGTCGGCCCGTCCGCCTCCACCGGCAAGCTCGCGCCCAAGGTCGACAAGGGGGAACTCCTCGTCGCCAACGGGGACGTCCAGATGAACTTCGCCCAGTCCAAGGACATGCCCAACCTCGCCATCTGGTTCCCGGCGAAGGGTGACGGGAAGCCCACCAGCTTCGCCCTCCCCTACGCGGCCGGGCTCCTCGCCAAGGCCCCGCACAGCGAGAACGGCAAGAAGCTGCTCGACTTCCTCCTCTCCGAGCAGGCCCAGCGCGATGTCAGCGCGGTCGGCGGCGGCTTCACGGCCCGTAAGGACATCAAGGCCACCGACGCCAACGCCACCGAACTCAACGGGCTGTTGGAGGGCGTGGAGATCTTCGAGCCCGACTGGGCGGACATCGGCACCAACCTGGACACGTACATCGACGCCTGGAAGACGGCCACCGGAAGCTGACCGGCCATCTTTCGGCCACGGTTCCCTGCGAAGGTCTCACCCGCACCGCGAAGCTCTGGACTCCGCCCGCTTGTCTCGCAAAGGTAACGGGTCTGGTCCAGAAGGAAGTTCACGCTCTCCCGAAGTCATCCACCCCGTGTCACCGTCCCCTCCGGAGGATCACGTGTCCCGATCCGTCTCCCGTCGCTCCGTGCTCGCCACCACCGCCGCGGCGGCCACCGTCGCCGCCGTCGGCCCCCTCGCCACCGCCACCGCCGCCCACGCCGCCCCGCCCACCCTCCCCAACGGCACCAGCAAGGACAAGGTCCTCGTCGTCGGCATCGACGGGCTGCGCCACGACGTCATCGCCGCCGCCGGCGCCCCGCACCTCAAGGGGATGATGGCGAACGGCACGTACGGCACCTCGCTGCTGTACGCGAACCCGATGGCCGCCACCTCCTCCGGCCCCGGCTGGTCGACCATCTCCACCGGCGTCTGGCCCGACAAGCACCGGGTGAAGGACAACTCCTTCGCCGGAAAGAACTACACGCAGTACCCCGGCTTCCTCGCCCGCCTCGCCCAGGTGCGGCCCGAGCTCTCCACGTACGCCGCCGTCGACTGGAAGCCCCTGGACACCCAGGGCACGGTCACCGCGGGCGCCGACGCCAAGCTCGTCCTGGACGGCGACCGCGACGGCTACACCGGCCACGACGCCACCATCGCGGCCGACACCGAGTCCATCCTGCGCAACCAGAACCCGGACGTCGTCTTCGCCTACCTCGGCCAGGTCGACATCGTCGGCCACAACCTCGGCGCGGCTCACGCCCAGTACCGCGCCGCGATCGACGTCGTGGACGGCTACCTCGGCCGGTTCCTCGCCGCGGTCAAGGCCCGTCCCTCGTACGCCACCGAGCGGTGGACCGTCATCGTCGCCACCGACCACGGCCACACCGACGCGGGCGGCCACGGCGGCAGTTCGATCGAGGAGCGCCGCACCTTCGTCCTCGCCCAGGGCCCGGGCATCGCGGCCGGTGCCACGCCCGGGGACACCCGGCTCGTCGATGTCGCCGCCACCGTCTTCAAGCAGCTCGGCATCGCCCCCGACCCCGCCTGGGGCCTGGACGGCAAGCCGATCCAGGAGCGCTCCACCGACCCCTTCGAGGCCCTGTACCCGGCGCTCGCGGGCCGGGTCGACGAGACCGGCATCCCGGCCGGGGTCCTCGGCTGGACCCACACCGCGCCCAGCGGCTGGTCGGTCATCAACTCGGCGATGGGCACCGGGGGAGTGGCCGAGTGGCGCGGCTGGGCCTTCGCCACCGACGAGTTCTGGAGCCGCACCCAGCGCGACCAGTCCCGTGAGCTGAACGTCCGCTCGCGCGGGATCTTCGCGGTCGCCGACTCCGACGAGTGGGACGACAAGGCGTCCTCGGGCCGGTTCGACTCGACGCTGGTCACCCCGGCGTACGCGGTCGGCGGCAGGTCCACCGTGACGCTGGACTTCACCACCTTCTACCGGCCGGAGGGCAGCCAGAGCGCCCGCGTCCTCGCCTCCTGGAACGGCGGCACCCCGACCGCCGTCCGCACCTACACCTCCGAGGTGGTCTCCCAGCCGCAGTCGCTGAGCCTCGCCGTCCCGGCCGGGGCCACCAACGTGAGCTTCCGGTTCCACTACACCGGCAGCAACAACTGGTACTGGGTGATCGACGGGGTCAAGGTCACGGCGAGCTAATTATGCTGGGGGTGCCGGGACGGCGTGGTCCGGGCACCCCCAGCACGCAGTACGCACGGCAGGAGTCCCCGCACATGGCAGACCGCAAGCCGATCACTTCCTGGCTCACCGACATGGACGGCGTCCTCATCCACGAGGGCACCCCGATCCCCGGCGCCGACGCCTTCATCAAGCGGCTGCGGGATTCCGGGCTCCCCTTCCTCGTCCTCACCAACAACTCCATCTACACCGCCCGCGACCTGCACGCCCGCCTCAGCCGCATGGGCCTGGACGTGCCGGTGCGGAACATCTGGACCTCCGCCCTGGCCACCGCCCAGTTCCTGGACGACCAGCGCCCCGGCGGCACGGCGTACGTCATCGGCGAGGCCGGGCTCACCACCGCGCTGCACGACATCGGGTACGTGCTGACCGACCACGACCCGGACTACGTGGTGCTCGGCGAGACCCGTACGTACAGCTTCGAGGCGCTCACCAAGGCGATCCGGCTGATCAACGGCGGCGCCCGCTTCATCTGCACCAACCCGGACGAGACCGGGCCGTCCGCCGAGGGCCCGCTGCCCGCCACCGGTTCGGTCGCCGCCCTGATCACCAAGGCCACCGGCAAGGAGCCGTACTTCGCGGGCAAGCCCAACCCGCTGATGATGCGGACCGGGCTCAACGCGATCGGCGCCCACTCCGAGACCAGCGCCATGATCGGCGACCGGATGGACACCGACGTGCTGGCGGGGCTGGAGGCGGGGATGCAGACGTTCCTGGTCCTCACCGGGCTGACGGGCGTCGCGGACATCGACCGCTACCCGTTCCGGCCGTCCCACGTCGTCGACTCCATCGCGGACCTGGTCGACCTCATCGACCTGCCGGACCAGGCGGACCGGCCGTAACCGGCAGTACCGCCCCTGACCTGCGAGGCCCGCATCCGCAGTCCCTCCGCCGTCGCCCGAATGGAGGACTGCGGATGCGGGCCGCGAGGCCAGGCGTGAACCTTCCCCTAGGAGGTTCACGATGCGTTCACTGCCCACCACGTTCTGTGCCGCAGCGGCGGCCGCGCTCATAGCCCTGCCCGTGTCCGCCGCCCAGGCATCCCCGGCCGCCCGGGCCGGCGACGACGACAACGACCGGAGGACCGGGACCGTCTCGGTCACCCCGTCCACGACCGCCCCGGGCGGACAGGTCGAACTCTGGGTCGACATCTGCGGCAAGGGACGGGAGGCCAAGGGGAACTCCGACGCCTTCACCTCGGTCGCCCACTTCCGCCCCGCCGACAACAAGGGCCTCTTCGCCCAGGCCACCATCCGCTCCGATGCCGAACCCCGCGCCTACGACGTCTGGGTGACGTGCGAGAACGGCAAGGGCAAGGCGACCGGCACCCTCACCGTCATCCACCACAACCGGCCCTCGCCCGTGGCTCCCGTCAAGGCGGGCGGCGGAGGCACCGCCACCCTCGCCGAACGGGGAGCCGACTCCGAGGGGCCCGGTCTGCGGCACGCGGTGATCGGTCTGGTGCTCGCCGGAGTGGCCTCCGTGGTCGTCGCCCTGCGCACCTCGCGCCGCCGCCGCGACCCGGCCGCGGACTGACATGTCCGCCCCGGACCGCCCGGCAGGCACCGGGCGACTGCTCACCGGAGTGGCCTGGGCCGTGCTGCTGCTCGGCCTCTGGCTCTGGGGGCGGGACGCGTCCGGCGGGATATCGGCCCCGACCACCGGGGACGTCGCCGCGGTCGGCCGCCCGCTCGGGGCCCCGCTGCCCCCGGCGCGCGAACCGATCGGGGGCGCCGCCCCGCGCACGGTGGAGGTCCCCTCGGTCGGGATCGACGCCCCGGTCGTCCCGCGCGGTCTCGACAAGGACGGGGCCATCGACCCGCCCCCGTACGACCTGCCGCGGACGGCTGGCTGGTACGGCAAGGGCACCGAGCCCGGCGCCGAGGGGGCGGCCCTGCTGGTCGGCCATGTCGACACCGAGACGCGACCGGCCGTCTTCTACGGGCTCAGCGCGGTGCGGCCGGGCGAGCAGATCCGGGTGACCCGGGCGGACGGCAGCGTCGCCGAGTTCACCGTGGACGACGTCCAGGTCGTCACCCGGGAACGGTTCGACGCCGAGAAGGCGTACGGGCCCCGCGTGGACGGCCGGGCGGAGCTGCGGCTGCTCACCTGCGGCGGGAAATACGACAAGAAGACCCGTTCGTATACGGCGAACGTGGTGGTCTCGGCGTACCTCACCGGGGCGAAGGACGCGCAGGAAGGCATGAGCCGCGCCTGACGGGCGGCGGACAGAAGCGAACAAACCCGGCCCGGCCGGCCGCCCCTGGGGGGGGGGGCCGGCCGGGCCGGTCCTCGACCGCGTGCACCGGGCCGCGGGAGTCGCCCGGCGCGGTACGGGAGGTCGGTGCGGTACGGGGCCGATCTCTGCCGCCACTGTAGGGGGACGGGCTCCGCACCTCATCGACTTTCGAACAAGATGTCCGGAACCGACGCCTCTGTGTGAGCGTTGTAGGGGCGGGAGATGAGTCCGTTGCCACCGCTCCGGGTGGGGCCGGGCGCCCGCAGGGGCTCCGGTCCGCTGTGCCAGGATGGTTCGGACCGGCAGCACATCGGTGCAAATCCATGAGAAACAGCGCAAGCAGTGCAGGCAGTGCACCCAAGGGGGAGTGGATGTACGGCAGTTACACCGGCCGGTCCCAGGCGCGCGGGCGCGCGACGGCGGGCCTCAGGACGACCGGTACGGCGGCGGCGGTCTGCGCCGCCCTGCTGCTGGCCGGCTGCTCCGGCGGCGGAGGCGACGACGGGGACGGCGGGGACAGCGCCGGCCCTCCGGTCGTCGAGCAGCAGCCCAAGGGCCAGGACCCGTACTGGGTGAACCCCGACGGGAACGCGGCCCGCCAGGTCGCCGCGTACACGAAGGGCGGCGACGAGAAGAACGCCGCGCTGATCCGGAAGATCGCCGAGCAGCCGGTCGGCGACTGGATCAGCCCGGACAACGCCGAGGCCCAGGTCAAGGGTGTCACCGAGACGGCCGCGAAGGCCGACCGGGAGGCGCTGCTGGTCCTCTACAACATCCCGCACCGCGACTGCGGCCAGTTCTCCAAGGGCGGCGCCGCCGACGGCAACGCCTACCGCGCCTGGCTGGAGAGCGTCGCCAAGGGCATCGGGGACCGCCCGGCCACCGTGATCCTGGAGCCGGACGCCCTGCTCCACCTGGTCGACGGCTGCACCCCCCAGGAGTTCCACGAGGAGCGCTACGACCTCCTCAAGGGCGCCATCGAGCGGCTGAAGAAGCAGCCCGCCACCAAGGTCTACCTGGACGCGGGCAACGCGGCCTGGCAGACGCCCGAGGCCCTGTACCAGCCGCTCCAGCGGGCGGGCATCGCGGAGGCGGACGGCTTCTCGCTCAACGTCTCCAACTTCCAGACGACGGCCGTCTCCACCGAGTTCGGCAAGAAGCTGTCGGCGAAGATAGGGGACAAGCCCTTCGTCATCGACACCAGCCGCAACGGCAACGGCCCCTACCGGGGCGGCGACCCGGCCGAGACCTGGTGCAACCCGCCGGGCCGCGCGCTGGGCGAGGTCCCGACCACGCAGACCGGCGACGAGCTGGTCGACGCCTACCTGTGGATCAAGCGCCCCGGCGAGTCCGACGGCGAGTGCAAGGGCGGCCCGAAGGCGGGCGACTGGTGGCCGGAGTACGCCCTGGACCTGGTCCGCGCCACGAAGTAGGCAGCGAGAAGGCCGCCTCCCGGGAGCGGGTCTTCCGGGAGGCGGCCTTCCGCCATCACGTACGTACGCCTACGGCACCTCCACCCACATCCCCTCGGACGGGGTGCCCTTCTCGTCGGTGACGAACAGCATGTACCAGCCCGCCGGCACCAGCGCCCGGCTCTTCGGCACGGTGACGGTGATCCCGTCCGCCGACTTCTCCAGCTCCAGCGCGATGGTGCGCTGGTCGGTGTCGGTGACATGGGTGACCGCGGAGGGCCGCATCAGCTTCGCCGAGGTGATCTTCGAGGCGTGCTGCGTGGTGAACATGCCGGTCCCGCCGCGCTTGATGCTCTTGGGCCCGGCCGTCAGCTCGGGCCGGGAGCCCCGGAAGAGGTAGGGCGGGGTGTAGATCTCGACGCGCTGCTCGAAGACACCGGGCCGGGTGTTGGCCTTGTCCGAGAAGAGCGAGTCCGAGCCGAAGATCATGACCCGTCCGTCCGGCAGCAGCACGGAGCCCGAGTGGTAGTTGCGCCCCACCGCCGGGTCCGCGACCCGCTTGTACGTGTCCGTCTTCGCGTCGTACAGCCGGGCCTGGAGCACGTTGGAATCACTGCGCCCCCGGTAGTCGCTGGAGCCGCCGGTGACCAGCAGCGAGTCGTCGGGGAGCAGCGACGCGCTGGGGTAGCGGGTGCCCTCGGAGAGGGAGGCGCCGTCGGTGAACTCCGGGTTCTTCTTCTGGAGGTCGACCAGCCGGGACTTCTCGCTGGCCTTCTCCGACTCGCCGACCCCGCCGCCGCCGATCACCATGAACTTGTCGTCCTGGGCGGGAGGCAGCCGTACGGTCGCCGAGGTCTCCATCTGGTCCGGGTCGCTCAGCCCGGGGACCTTCTTGAACTTGTTGGTGGACAGGTCCCAGACGCCCGGGTCGCGGCCCACGTCCGCCGGACCGTAACCGGCGTTGGAGCCGGAGTAGAAGAGCTTGCCGTTGTTGAGGAGGAAGACCGCGGGGTAGGTCGGGAACTTCCGGACGATGCCGGTGTACTTCCACTTCTTGGTCTTCGGGTCGTAGATCTCGTCCTTGCCGGGGACGATCTGCCCGATCTCGTCCAGACCCGAGAGCGCGAGGACCTTGCCGTCCTCCAGCGTCGTGAGGGTCGGGTACCAGCGGGCCTCCTTCATCGGGTCGACGGGGATGTACTTCTCCGCGATCGGGTCGAACTCGAAGGCCTCGCGGATGCCCTGGAAGTCCTTCTTGTCCAGGGCCAGCTTCTGGGCGATCCCGTAGACGTTGCGCTTGTCCGTGCCGGTGAGGCCCGCGATCCGGTAGTTGTCCTCGGTCCCGGTCTCGTACTTCTTGCCGGTCTTCTCCGCCTCGACGTAGATGCGGCCGAGACCGGCGTTGTTGTGGAGGAAGGCGCCGGTGTTCTTGTCGAAGACCCGGGTGGCCTTCTCCACCAGCACCGGGTCCTTGGAGATGAACGTCTTGCCGTTGTCCCGGCCGGTGAACCGGGTGCCCGCGGGCAGGGTGATCGGCTTGTCCGGGTCCTCGTTGTGGACGATCATCAGGCCGCCGGCCTTGGTGACGTCGCCCTGGAGCTTCTCGTAGCGCTTGGTGCCGCCGGCTATGAGGAGCTTGCCGTCGGGCAACTGGGTGTGCCCGGCGCAGAACATGTCCTTGGGCGTGTGGATGTCCTTGAAGGTGTTGGCCTTCGGGTCCCACAGCACCGAGCGGAAGCTCTTGGCGTCGAAGTTCTTCTGGTTGTTCCCCGAGCCCGCGACGAGCAGCACCTTGCCGGTGTGGAGCAGCGCCGCGTGGATCGTGTTGATCCTGAACTCGGAGGGGATGTCCAGGAAGGACCAGTAGCCGTTGGCCGCCTTGTAGTCCGGCTGGTTGATCTTGTACTCGTGGTAGCGCTCGGTGCTGAAACGGTACAGCCACGGCCCGTTCGCCCCCGCGAGCGCGAGAACCACCGCCGTACTGATCGCCAGGCGGCGGGTACGGCGGCTCGGACGGTACTTCATTTCTTACGTCCCCCAAGGGCGATCTGCATGGTCTGGTCGTTACCGGGTGCGCCTGGTGTGCCGGGCGTACTGGCTGTGCCGGATGCGCCGGGCAGTGGCTGTGGCCGGGGCTCCGGGGCCGGGCCGCCGCTGCGGTGCGAGCCGCCCGTCCGGCGTTTCTTCTTCTCGGCGCGGATCGTGTACCGCCAGCCGATGATCGGCGCGGCGGTGATCAGCAGCGCCAGGGAGGCCCACGTGATCATCGCGGGATGGTTGTGGCCGAAGAAGAACGAGGAGACCATCGACGCGCCGAAGACGAAGATGAAGAACAGGTGGATGCGGAAGGTGCCGAAGAGGGTGTCCGGGCTGGAGGAGTCGCCCTTGGGGGTCACCACGAACGAGCTCTTGCGGCGCAGCACCGCATCCATCAGCGAGCGCGCGTAGATCGGCGCGGAGAGCGCGGACATCACCATGCCGGCCAGTCCGCCGGAGCCCTCGGGCTCGTGCGGCGAGACGTTGTGGCGGCGGTTCCAGATGTAGAGGCCGATCTGGAGCGCGGAGGCGTTCCCGTACAGCATCATCCAGATCGTCGGGTCGATCTGGACACCGGAGGCACCCATACCGAGGAACAGGGCGCAGCTGAGGGCCGCGAGGATCCAGTTCATCGCCGACATCGGATAGAAGATGATCATCATCGTGTAGTTGAAGAGCTTGCCGGGCGGCATGGACCCGAAGCCCTTCCAGAACTGCCCGATGATCGTCTCGTACGTACCGCGCGACCAGCGCAGCTGCTGGGTGAAGAAGTCCGTCCACGCGGTCGGGCCCTCGCCGACGGCCAGCACGTCCGGGGTGTAGACCGAGCGCCACTTCTTGCCGGTGACCGGGTTGCGGTGGCGGTGGATCTCGAAGCCGGTGGCCATGTCCTCGGTGATCGAGTCGTACAGACCGCCGATCTGCTTGAGCGCGGTGATGCGCACCGCGTTGCTCGTGCCGACGAACATGGGGGCGCCGTAGCGGTTGCCCGCGCGCTGGATCAGGGCGTGGAAGAGGAACTGCTGGGACTCGGCGGCCTTGGTGACGAAGGTGTCGTAGTTGCCGTAGACCTGCGGGCCGATGACGAAGCCGACGTCCGGGTCGCGGAAGTAGCCGAGCATCCGCTCCAGGTAGTTCGGCAGCGGGATGTGGTCGGTGTCGACCGAGGCGAAGAAGTCGTAGTCGCCGCCGTGCGCGTCCAGCCAGGCGTTGTAGTTGCCGTGCTTGGTCTTGGCGCGGTGCGGGCCCTTGGCCTGGTTCCAGTGGGCGACGCCCTTGCGGGAGAAGTGGTGCACGCCGAGCCGGGCGCAGACCTCCTTGACCGCCGGGTCGTTGCCCTCGTCCAGCAGCCAGACGTGCATCAGCCCGCGGTGGCGGATCTTGACGGCCGCCTCCAGGGTCTTCGTCACCATCTCCAGCGGTTCCTTGCCGGGGACGAAGGAGGTGAGGAAGGCGACCCGGGTGCCGGTCTCCGGCACCACCGGGACCGGGTCCCGGGCGACGAGGGTGGCATGCGCGTTGGACAGGACGTTCATCGTGCGGAACAGCTCGATCAGCCCGATCGAGACCAGCATGATGATGTCGAGGACCAGCAGGAGATCGTTGTCAAGATTCGGATCGCGGTCGGTCCAGTGGCTGGGCTGCATCAGCCAGGCGAAGAGACCGAGCGAGACGAGCGGAGCCGCGCCGAGCAGGAGTGCCGCGCGCACCCGGTGCGGCTCCTGGGATATCAGCGAGCGGTACTGGACCTTGTACGGCTTGCCCGCGGGGGGCTGCGTCAGCGGCCCGGCCAGCCGACTGTAGTGCTCGTAGTCGTAGCGCGGCAGCTCTTTCTTCGCACGCCGCCGCGCCCCTCCGGCTTTCAGCTGCGCCGGTATCCGGAGCTGCGTGGTCCGAGAAGCTTCGTTCTCCGGCCGGTCGCCTGGCGGCGTCGACGTCATGGGTCATCCCCCCGCACGCATCGTGGTGCGTGACTGGTCGGTCTCTACGTGTACGGCGGGACCCCGGTTCTTCACCGGGCACGCACACGGTGGCGGGCCACCTTCACCACAGACACGGATGGGTGGCCTTCCGGTTGCATGATGCCCCCTCGGAGTCCGCTCCCGAGCGGGACCCCCACCCCGCGGAGCGGACAACCGGAACTTCACGTTCTGCTGACCCAACTGTACGGATCACCAGCCCCCTTGGGGCCTGTCGACCCCCAGACAGATTGTCCGACAGTGAACGGGACCGCAAGGGTGAAACAGACTGTTTACCAGCCATACGCACGATTTGGGTAGTGCCGGTAAAGGGGGCGTAAGGAAGTGATGGACAGCGCCCCCCGAGCCGCCGCCTCCGCCTGGTTACGCTCCGCACTCCATCTGTCGCTTTCCGTGCAGGGGTAGGGGGTGTCGTCGATCCCGAAGCAGGGAATGATCAAGGCCCCCTCACACTCGGTGAGGGGGCCTTGACTGTGCGTGCGCCGTCAGGGACTCGAACCCCGGACCCGCTGATTAAGAGTCAGCTGCTCTAACCAACTGAGCTAACGGCGCCTGCTGACCTGGAGAACTCTACCCGACTCCGGCAGGTGCTCCGGACCATTTACCCGCCGCCACGCCCTGTCGGATGGTCGTTTTTTCCCATTGGTCCGTCAAAATACGTTATGTCGGGAGTGTTGAGACACGGACGCCCGTCGCAGCTGCGCCCAAAGATCTTGACGAGTGACGAGTGCGGAGGGGAATCGCATGACTGTGCCGGTCTTCGAGGAGTACGAGCCCGCCATCGACTGCACCTGTGCGGGGTGCGCCCTGCAACGGCGGACCGCCGCGCGGGCCGTCCCGGTACGGTACGGCGGCCACCCCGCCGCGCACGGTGCCCGCCGGGCCCTGGTCCTGGCCACCGCCGCCGGGATGGTCCTCTCCTGCGGGGCCGCCGAGGCCGCGGCCGCCGCCGGCCACAGCGTGGGAGCCCCCCGGGCCGACCCGGACCCCGTCCCCGAGGGCCCCGAGCCGGCCACCACCCCGCAGGGCGAGAAGGGTCCCCTGAAGGGGGCCGGTGCCTCCGGGGCCTCCTCCGACGGCGCGGTCCTGGCGAAGACCACCCGGGCCGAGATCATCAACCGGGCCAAGCGGTGGGTCGCCGCGAAGGTTCCGTACAGCATGGAGAAGTACTGGTCGGACGGGTACCGGCAGGACTGCTCCGGCTATGTGTCCATGGCCTGGAACCTCGGCACCAACGAGTGGACCGGCAGCCTCGCGAGCTTCGGGACCCGGATCGCCCGCGCCGACCTCCAGCCCGGCGACATGCTCCTCTTCCACAACCCCGCCGACCCCTCCAAGGGCTCCCACGTCACCATCTTCGGCGGCTGGACCGACTACCGGCACACCCACTACATCGCCTACGAGCAGGCGCGCCCGCGCACGCGGAGGCAGTCGACGCCCATGGCGTACTGGAACAACTCCGACCGGTACGTCGCCTACCGCTACAAGGGCGTCAGCGCCGGCTCGCCCGGCTCCGGCTCCGCCACCGCCTTCCCCGGGGCCGACAAGTTCGGCCCCGGCGCCGACAACGCCCATGTCACCCGGCTCGGCGAGATGCTGGTGGCGCGCGGCGGAAAACGGTTCTACGAGATCGGCCCCGGGCCCGTGTGGGGCGCGGCGGACCGGCGGGCCACGCAGGCGTTCCAGCAGGCCCAGGGGTGGCGGGGCGCGGAGGCGGACGGCATCCCCGGCCCGGACACCTGGCGCCTGCTGACCACGGGCACCGGCCGTGACATCCCGGCCGCCGCCACGGGCGGCAGCCCGAACACCTCCTTCGCCTTCCCCGGCCGCGGCTATTTCCAGCCGGGTCAGTCCAACAGCCATGTCGACCGGCTCGGCAGACAGTTGGTGAAGAAGGGATACGGCAGGCACTACGTATCGGGCCCCGACCCACGCTGGACCGAGGCGGACCGCCGCAATGTCGAGGCGTTCCAGCGGGCCCAGGGCTGGCGCGGCAGCGCGGCCGACGGATACCCGGGGCCGGAGACCTGGCGCCGGCTTTTCGCTTGACGGGCCAGAGGAGTGAGGGCCTGACGGCCCCGACGGATGACGGATGACGGATGACGGAAAGGAACAGGGAACCGGTGACCCCAGACCAGAACCCCCAGCCCCGCCCCGACCACGACCCGCGCGGCGAGACCCCCATGCCGCTGATCGACGACGTGGCGCTGCACCCCGCGCCGCACGCCACCTTGCCGCCACTGTTCCGCCCCAAGGAGGAGGAGCCTTTGGCGACCGATCCGGGCCCGGATGCGGTGGGGGGCTCGGGCCCGGTGGCGGAGGACGTGGGGGTGGGGCCGGTGGTGGACGAGGCCGGTGCGTCTGACCCGAGCCCGGACCCGGACCCCGTGGTGGGCGAGGCCGACGGCCCCCGCCCTGACCCGAGCCCGGCGGTGGACGACGCCGATGCCCCGGCCCCCGCCCCCCAGCTCAAGCCGGTACGCCTCGATCACCCGGGCCGGAGTCTGCATCTGGAACCCGGTGTCCCGCATGTCCGGACCGTCCGCCCGGAGGGCCCCGGTTCCGGGTCCGGGTCCGACCTGGCCGACGGGGGCCCGCACTTCCAGCCCGTCCGGCGTTCGAGGACGGAACCCTCGGCGGAGTGGACCCCGCTCCCCGCGTACGCCGAGGAGGCCGGGCCCCGCCCGAAGCCTGCCCCCGACGCGCGTACGGGTACGGGCCCGGGCACCCCCGACGACACCGGCCCCGGCCTCGGCCCCGACACCGAGCTGGACCTCGTCCTCGACCTCGACCTCGCCCCCGGCGCCCGCGCCGCCTCCACCGCCGTCTCCGTCTCCGTACCGGCTCCGCACCCCCCGCCCCACCCGCGCCGCCACTCCGTCATCCTCAACGAGTCCACCGCCTCCATCCCCGTACACCTCCTCTTCCGCGACGATCCGGAGACCCCCGAACCCACCGCACTCCCCACGGCCGTGGCCCGCCGCACCACCCCCGACCGCACCGGCCAAGGCGCCGGCCCCGCCGACCGCACCCCCCGCCCCCGCTCGCCCCACCCCCGCGTCGAGCCCCCCACCCGCCCCGCCCCCCTCGCCGACCCCCGCCTCGCCGAGCGTTCCGGCCCCGCCCTCTCCGGGTACGCCGCCCTGCTCGCCGGGGCCGCCGGACTCCTCGGCGTACTGGCGGTCCTGTGGTGGCGCGGGGCCCTGCCCGCCGCCGTACAGGGCGCCGTGGGCCTGGCCCCCCGCCCGTACGAGGGGATCGGCGCCGGGGTCTGGGCCGGGCTCGCCCTCCTGGGCGCCCTCGTCGTCCTCGCGCTCGGCGGCCTGGGCCGCGGCCGCGTCGGGTACGCCTGGGTGCTCACGCTCTTCGGCGACTACCGGGGCAGCGTCCGGCGCACCGGCCTGGTCTGGGTCTCGCCCCTCCTGCTGCGCCGCCGCGTCGACGTACGCCTGCGCCACTGGCGCAGCGAACCGCTCCCCGCCGTGGACGCCAACGGCACCGCCCTGCGCGTCGTCGTCCTGGTGGTCTGGCGGATCAAGGACACCGTGCGCGCCGCCCTCGGCATCGAGGACCACGAGGCGTATCTGCGGGCGCAGGTCGAGTCCGCGATGGCCCGGGTCCTCTCGCAGCTGCCCGCCGACGCGTTCCACGAGGACGCCCCGACTCTCCGTGACGCGGAGGCAGTTGGCGACGCCCTGACCCGGATGCTGAAGGCGGACTGCGAACCGGTCGGCGTCGAGGTGTACTCGGCGCAGCCGACCGGAATCGAGTACGCACCCGAGGTCGCGGCGGCGATGCAGCGGCGGCGGATCGCCGCCATCGACGCCAAGCACCGCGACAGCGTGCTGACTTCGGTGGTCGACGCGGTGGACGACACCGTCAACCGGCTCACCGCGCGCGGCATCGTCGAACTCGACGACTACGAACGCAAGGCGCTGGTCAAGGACTTGACAGTCGCTTTCTACACCGGCCGCAGCGGCGGGGGAGACGGAGCCTGAGCGGACCGTACGTCGTCGAAGGGGCCCGGGAGCGTGACGCCGGGCCCCTTTCGCGTTCCCGGAATCCGATGCTCATTGGTCTGGACATGTTCATGCAGCGTCAATAATCTAAGACTTGGTCTAGACCGCAGCATCCCCACTCTGCACCACGACGCATCACGCACCACACATCCCCATCACGCACCAAGCGCGCAGCATGTCGAGCAGTGCTCATGAACCTCCCCCACGTTCTAGAGGAGCGACAGCAATGCGGAAAAAGGTAAGCGCGGCCGTGCTCGGCCTCGCGGTAGCGGGCGTCTCGGTGCTCGCCACCACCAGCGCCAGCAGCCACGGCTACACGGACTCGCCCATCAGCCGCCAGAAACTCTGTGCCAACGGCACGGTCACCGGCTGCGGCAACATCCAGTGGGAGCCGCAGAGCGTCGAGGGGCCCAAGGGCTTCCCGGGCTCGGGCCCCGCCGACGGCAGGATCTGTGCCGGCGGCAACGGGCAGTTCGCCCAGCTCGACGACCCGCGCGGCGGCAACTGGCCCGCCACCCAGGTCACCGGCGGACAGGGCTACAACTTCCGCTGGCAGTTCACCGCCCGCCACCGGACCAGCGACTTCCGCTACTTCATCACCAAGAACGGCTGGGACTCCACCAAGCCGCTCACCCGGGCCGCGCTGGAATCGCAGCCCTTCATGACCGTGCCGTACGGGGGCCAGCAGCCGCCGGCCACGCTGACCCACCAGGGCACGATCCCCACCCAGAAGACCGGCAAGCACATCATCCTCGCCGTCTGGGACGTCGCGGACACCACGAACGCGTTCTACGCGTGCTCGGACGTCAGGTTCTGACGCCGCGCGGGGCAGCCGCACGACTGCCCTGACATCTCCACCTCTCCCGCTGTGGCTCGATACGGCGGCCCTGGGCCGGGGCCGCCGTTGTCGTCGGCCGGGCCGCAGCGGAACCGGAGTGGGAACAGCACAGTGGGCGGCCTCCGTGAAGGAGACCGCCCACTGGTGTGTCGTGCGCCGTCAGGGACTCGAACCCCGGACCCGCTGATTAAGAGTCAGCTGCTCTAACCAACTGAGCTAACGGCGCCTGCTGACTCGAAAATAATACCTGGTCCCGAGGGATGCTGATGACACCCGCCTCCCGGGGCCGCTTCTACGCGCTCTGGCGGGAGCTGACCATGTCCGGGATCAGCGGGCCGATCCAGGCGGCGAACGGCTCCCACAGCTCCGCCCCCGCCGCCCGGACGATCTCGTTGGGGTCCTCGGCGGCGTCGAGGCCGAGGCGCTCCCGCAGCCAGGCGCGGAACGCCGGGTTCTCCGGGCAGGGGTCCCACTCGTCGTCCTCCTCGCGCTCGTCGTAGTAGTCGAGGCTGTCCCACTCGCCCATCGGGGACCAGCCGGCGGCGACGACGCGCAGCAGCTCGGGCAGATCGCGGGCCACGACATGGACCCCGCCCTCGTCGCCCAGGAAGAGCACCGGGAGCGACGCGAGGTCGGCGCGGTCGTCCCGCAGCCAGATCGCGTACGTGGAGCCGGAGCCGTTCGCCTGCGCGAAGGGGCGGATACGGCCGGAGAGCTGGGGGTAGCCGCCGTCGTCCTCGCCGAACGGGAGCAGCTCGAAGCCGGGGGCGTAGAAGTCGTCGACGCTGTCGTCGAACTCCCTGAGCTGCTTCAGCAGCGGTATGGGTGGGTGCATGGCGGTGAGGCTACCCGCCGCCGGGACCGGCCGGGGCGGACCCGGCACCGCGGCGCCGGGCTGACATGGCACCGGGGTGCCGGGCCACCGCAGTAGTGCCAGGCCCCGGGCGGCCACGGCACCAGCCCCAGGGCCCCTACAGGGCCAGCGACAGCAGCACCGGAGCCGCGCGCCGGTTCAGGGTGTCCGCCGCCTCGCGGAGCCGGTGGGCCTCCTCGATCGGCAGCGAGAGCGCGAGGCATCCGGCGGTGGCCCCGGCCGTCAGCGGGACCGCCGCGCAGACGGTGCCCACCGCGTACTCCTGGAGGTCCAGCACCGGGACCGTGGCGGGCTGGGCGTCCAGCTTGGAGAAGAGGACCTTCTCGTTGGTGATCGTCCGCGAGGTGAGCCGGGCGATTCGGTGCCGGGAGAGGTGGTCGCGCCGCCCCTCGTGGTCGAGCTGGGCCAGCAGGCACTTGCCGACCGCGCTGGCGTGCGCGGAGGAGCGGAAGTCCACCCACTCGTTGACCGCCGGGGTGAGCGGGCCGTCGGCGACCTGGACGACGCTGACCTCTCCGTCCACGTACCGGCTGAGGTAGACGGCGGCGCCGACCGAGTCGCGCAGCTGGTCCAGGGCGAGCTGGAGCCGCCCCTCCAGGGCCTGTCGGCGGGCCGCCCCGGAGCCGAGGAGGAGCAGTGAGGCCCCTATGACGTACGCGCCGTCGCTGACCTGCTCGACATACCCCTCGCGGCGCAGCGTCAGGAGCAGGGGAGCGAGATGCCCGGCCGGCAGCCCCGTCTCACGGGAGATCCGGTCCTCGGTCACACCGTCGCCGTGCCGGGAGACCGTTTCGAGCACGCGCAGGGCGTACTGCACCGAGTGGAACGGTGCGGTCGGCTCGGGCTTCAACGCCACGGTGTCCCCCTACAAGGTTGTGACCGCAAGCTTCGGGCCCACGATAGCCGCCGGGCCCCGCTTTCGGGGTGGCAGTTGACGAGTCAGTAGGGGCGCCCCGGACCTGTCATCTGGGGCGCACCCGTATGGCATATGCCAGCGTCATGGGCGGTGGGTCAATCGTGAGGTCACAGCACCGCGTTGAGGAACTCGCGCGTACGTTCGTGCGAGGGATCGGAGAAGATTTTCTCCGGCGTTCCGGACTCCACGACCCGACCCGCGTCGAACATCAGCACCTTCTCGGAGACGTCCCGGGCGAAGTTCATCTCATGGGTCACACAGAGCATGGTGATGTCGGTGTTCCGGGCGATGTCGCCGAGCAGCTCCAGCACCCCCGCCACCAGCTCCGGGTCGAGCGCCGATGTCACCTCGTCCAGCAGCAGGATCTCCGGCTCCATCGCCAGCGCCCGGGCGATGGCCACCCGCTGCTGCTGGCCGCCGGAGAGCTGGGAGGGGTGCGCGTCGACCTTGCCGGAGAGCCCCACCAGGTCCAGCAGCTCCCGGGCCCGGGTCTCGGCCTCCTCGCGGCCCTTGCCCAGGACGCTGATGGGCGCCTCGGTGATGTTCTGGAGCACCTTCATATTGGGGAAGAGGTTGAACTGCTGGAAGACCATCCCGATCTTCTTCCGGGACTCCCGCAGCTGCTTCTCGCCCGCCGGCTTCAGCGCCCCGCCCGGGGTGCGGACGTGGGAGAGCGGGGAGCCGTTGACCCAGATCACCCCGTCGCTGACCTTCTCCAGCGTCATCAGCAGCCGCAGGATCGTGGTCTTGCCCGAGCCGCTGGGCCCGATCAGGGTGACGTGCTCGCCGCGGTCGACGGTGAAGTCCAGCTCGTCCAGGACCACATGGTCGCCGTAGCGCTTGACCACCTTGTCGAAGCGGACCAGCGGCTTTTCCGTGCTCCCGGCCGCCGGGACCGCGTCCTCGGGGGCCGGAGCCTCTGTCTTCTTCAGCGGGGACTCCGTCTTCTTCAGGGGTTCAGTGGCCAAGGCGCTTCTCCAGCTTCCTCATCAACAGCGACGTGGGGTAGCTCGCGACCAGGAAGACCAGGCCCGCGAGGGTGAACGCCTCGGTGTACGCGAAGTGCTCGGCCCCGTACTTCCGGGCCTCGAAGACCATCTCCTGCACCATGATCACGGCGAGGAACGGGGTCTCCTTGAACATCGAGATCGCGTAGTTCCCGAGGGCGGGCAGCACATTGCGCACCGCCTGCGGCAGGATCACGGCCTGCCAGGTCCGCCGGGGCGGCAGCGACAGCGCGCGGCACGCCTCCCACTGACCCTTCGGTACGCCGTCGATCCCGGCCCGGTAGACCTCGGAGGTGTACGCGGCGTAGTGGACGCCCAGCACCACGATGCCGATGGTCAGCGGCTCGACCGTGTTGAACAGGGCCGCCGCGCCGACCAGTTGGACCAGCAGCGGGGTGGAGCGGACGAACTCCATGACGACCCGCACCGGGACCGTCACGAACCGGCTCGGCGCCCGCCCGGCCACCGCCACGGCCAGTCCGAGCACGGCGGCCACCAGGGTGCCGAGCACGGTGGCCAGCAGGGTGACCTTGAAGCCCTGGAGCACCAGGGGCAGGACCTCCCCGGCGGCCTCCCAGTCGAAGCCGTTCACGCGGTACCTCCCGTGGTGGCGGTGGTCGCGCTGCGGCTCTTGAACAGGCTCTTCGCGCCGGGCTCCAGGCCGAGCCGCCGCTTGGCGGTCCGCTCCAGCAGGTTCATCAGCAGCGTCAGCGCGTAGGCCAGCACGAAGTAGACGGCCAGCAGGGTCAGATAGGCGGTGAGCGTCTCACCTGTACGGTCGCGCAGCGTCTGGACCACCGTCATCAGATCGGCGGCCGAGATCAGCCAGAGCAGCGGGGTCGCCTTCAGCAGCTGGATCAGCAGATTGGTGAAGCTCGGGATCATCTGGACCCAGGCCTGCGGCAGGATCACCTTCCGCATCCGCCGCGCCGGGCTCAGGTTGAGCGCGATCGCCGCCTCGTACTGCCCGCGCGGTACGGAGTTGACGGCACCGCGCACGACTTCGGCGCCGTACGCACCGAAGTTGAGGCCGAAGGCGACCACCCCGCAGACCAGCGGGGTGAGTTCGTACCCCGTCAGCGGCGGCATCGCGTAGTAGAGCCAGAACAGCTGGACGTAGAGGGAGGTGCCCCGGAAGAACTCCACGACCACCCGGGAGACCCCGCGCGCCAGGAGCAGCCGGCTGCCCGCCATCAGCCCCAGCGCGAAGGCCAGGACGAGAGCGAGCAGCGCACCGAGGACCGTGGCCTCCAGCGTCACCCACAGCCCCGCCCGGACCTGGGGGAACTCCTCGGCGAGGAGCGAGAAGAAGTCACTCATACGTGTGCGTCCGCCCGCCCCGTCAGCCCTTGCACAGATCCGCGGTCTTCAGGTCGGCGGGCGGGATCTCCGTCTCCCCGAACCCGTACTCCTCCAGCAGCCCCACATAGCGCGAGCGGTCCGAGACGATCTTCTTCAGCTCCCGGTTGAAGGAGTCCCGCAGATCCTCGTTGCCCTTACGGAACACCGCGCCGCCCGGCGAGAACTGCGCCTTGCCGTTGATCTCCGGCACGAACGCCTCGGTGACCTCGGTGGCGGGGTTGGTCTTCGCCAGCCAGCGCAGCGAGATCCCGGTGAGCAGGAACGCGTCGATCCGGCCGCCCTTGACGGCGTCGGCCCCGTCCTGCGGCTTCTGCACCGTCTTGATCTTCCCGTCGGGGATGCCCGCCCCCTTGGCGTAACTTCCCTCCACCGCACCGGACATGACGCCGACGGTGATCCCGGCCTCCTTGGCGGAGGCCAGGTCGGTGATGTTCTTCGGGTTGCCCTTCTTCACCATCAGGGCGGTCGGCGAGATGAACTCCGGCTCGGAGAAGATCGCGTTGCCGCAGCGCTCCGGGGTGATCGCCATCCCCGCGCTGACCACGTCGTACTTCCCTGCCTGGAGCCCCGGGATCAGTCCGTCCCACTCGGAGAGCGTCGGCTGCAATTCGTCCACGCCCAGCGCCTTGAAGATCTCCCGGTGCAGGGTCGGCGCCTCGCCCTTCAGCTCCTTGCCCTCCAGATACCCGTACGGCGCCTCGTTGGCGTACGCGACCCGTACGAAGCCCTGCTTGCGGAGCTTTTCGAGGGCGCCCTCACCGGTCACGGACCCGGCGTCGGTCTTGCTGCAGGCCGTCAGCAGCCCGGGCACGACGAGCAGGCCGCCCACGGCCGCCGATCGGTTGAGGAAACCCCGGCGGGAGAGGTTGGGGAAGTCAGCCATGGTTCGCAATCTCCTGGAGCTCGAACAGTCCGGACAGGGTGAGTGCCTGCCCGCTCCCGTACGTCTATGCAGGAAGCCGGTCCATGTAACCGAACAGCGGCCGGAAGGTGACCTTCCCGTGGCCTGGGTGGGCGGAGGGTGACGATGTCACTCCGGTGGGGTGCCCTCCAGGGCCTCGGAGTTGCCGTCGGGGCGGTCCTCGGACGGGACGTAACCCCGCTCCTTGTCAACGACGTTGGGCAACTCCCGCCCGTCCGACCAGAGTTCGTACATCTCCACGAACTGCTCGCTCAGCCGGTCGCGCCAGCCGACCGTGTCCCCGCTCAGATGCGGCGAGATCAGCAGTCCCGGCACCTCCCACAACGGGCTCTCCTCGCCCAGCGGTTCGTCCTGGAACACGTCCAGCGCCGCCCCCGCCAGCCAGCGGCGGTTCAGGGCCGCCACGAGGTCCGCCTCCACCACGCTTGCCCCGCGCCCCACGTTGATGAACCGCGCCGAGGGCTGGAGCAGCCCGAAGAAGCGGGTGTCGAACATGCCGTACGTGGACGGGGTCAGCGGCACCGCGGAGATCACCCAGTCCGCGCGGGCCGCCAGCGGGCCCAGGTCCTCGATGCCGTGGATCGTGCGCCGGGCGGTCCGGCCCACCAGCGCCACCTGGACGCCCAGGCCGTGCAGCAGCCGGGTGATCTCGCGGCCGATGGGGCCCGCGCCGACGACCACCGCCCGCGAACCGGCGACCTGCTGCCCCTCCCGGTGGTGCCAGCGCCGCTCCCGCTGAAGGGCCAGGGTGGTGGGCAGATCCTTGGCGAAGGCCAGGACGAGACCGGCCACGTACTCGGCGATCGGGCGCTCGAAGATGCCCCGCGCATTGGTCAGTACGGTGCCGGAGGCGACCAGCTCCGGGCAGAGCAGCCGGTCCACGCCCGTGCTCGCCGCGTGCACCCAGCGCGGCCGGGGCCCCTCCCCGGGCCAGGCGTGGCGCACCGCGTCGGAGGTGAAGTCCCACACCAGCAGCACATCGGCCCCGGGCAGCCGGGCGGCCAGCCCCGCCCCGTCGGTGCGCAGGACCCGGGCCCGGCCGGTCAGCCGCCCCAGACGCGGGGGCGGATCGGCGTCGAGGACGAGGACGACGGGTTCCGGCATCGGTGGCTCATCACTCCGCAACGTCGCAGGTGGGTGGAGCGTGATCTCGGCTCCTGCACGGAGCGCGATCTCGGCTCCGGTGTGGAGCGTGATTTCGGCTCCCGCGTGGAGCTTGATCGCGGCTCCCGCCCACGCTCGCAGCCGCCCCGGCCCCCGTCAACACGGCCCGGACGGCCTCCGCCCACCCTCCGTCCCCGTCCCACCGGGGGAATACTTGACACTGACAGGGGCACCAGTGGCTTCCCGCGCCCGACGCGAAGGAAGGGTGAACATGACGACCGTAGGACTTCTCTACCCGGGCCACGCCGCCGAGGACGACTTCCCACGGATCGAGATCACGCTCGACACGGACGTCAGGCTGCCGCTGTTCTCCACCGAGGCGGGCGAGGGCGCGTACGACCCCGACGCCCTGCGCGAGAGCGGGGCGCCCGATCGGCTCACCGAGGGCGTCGAGGAGCTGCGCCTCGCGGGCGCGGAGGCACTCGTCTGGGCGAGCCCCGGCGGCAGCTTCGTCCACGGCTGGGCGGGCGCCCACGACCAGATCGCCACCCTCGCCCGGAGCGCGGGCCTGCCCGCCTCCAGCACCGCCTTCGGCTTCGTCCACGCGGTACGGGAGCTGGGCGCGGGCCGGGTCGCGGTCGCCGCCGCCTGGCCCGAGGACGTCACCGCGCTCTTCGTGGAGTTCCTGGTGGCGGGCGGTACGGAGGTGGTGAGCTCCCGGAGCGCCGGCCTCGCCACCGCCGCCGAGGCCGCGGCGTGGGAGCCCGGGCAGGTCAAGGAGCTCGCACGCGCCGCCGACCACCCGGACGCCGAGGTGCTGCTGCTCCCGGACGCGGCCCTGCACACGGCCGCGTACATCCCGGAGCTGGAGGAGGCGCTCGGCAAGCCGGTCCTCACGGCGAACCAGGTGACGGTCCGGGAGGGGCTGCGGCTCACCGACCGCCGGGTCTGGGCCCCGACGCTCGGCACCCTCTTCGCCACCCACCGGCCGGTGCCGGGCACGGTGGAGCCGAAGGGGATCGAGGTGCGGGAGTAGTCACCACGACCGGCCCCCGACGCCCCTCGTGCTCCTCCCGGAAATAAACGGAGCCATCCTCCTGTTGTACGCCTCCGATACGCGTACGTACGACGAGCACCACCGGGAGAGGGCCGACACGTGGACGAGATCCGAGGCGACGAGACGGGCGGCGACGGAATCCGGGGTACGGCGGCGGGCACCGCCCCCGTACCGCTCTCCGTGCTCGACCTGGTGACCGTGGGGCAGGGCCGCACCGCGACCCAGGCCCTGCGTACGGGTGTTGAGATCGCCAAGCTCACCGAGAGCCGCGGCTTCCACCGCTACTGGGTGGCCGAGCACCACTCCATGCCCGGGGTCGCCTCGTCCTCCCCGGCCGTGATCCTCGCGCACATCGCCGCCCACACCGAGCGCATCCGGCTCGGCTCCGGCGGCGTGATGCTGCCCAACCACGCCCCGCTGGTGATCGCCGAGCAGTTCGGCACCCTGGAGGCGATGGCCCCCGGCCGTATCGACCTGGGCCTCGGCCGGGCCCCCGGCACCGACGGCGCGACGGCCGCCGCCCTGCGCCGCAGCGACCGGCTCAACGAGGGGGCCGATGATTTCCCGCAGCAGCTCAGCGAGCTGATCCGGTTCCTCGACGACGACTTCCCCGACGGGCACCCGTACGCCCGCATCCACGCCGTACCGGGCCCCGTCCAGGCCACCGCCCCCGGCGGGGTGCAGTCCGCGCACCGGCCGCCCGTCTGGCTGCTGGGCTCCTCCGGCTTCAGCGCCCGGCTGGCGGGCACGCTCGGGCTGCCGTTCGCCTTCGCCCACCACTTCTCGGCGCAGAACACGATCCCGGCGCTCGACCTGTACCGGGAGTCCTTCCGGCCCTCGGCCGTGCTGGACGCCCCGTACGCCCTGATCGGCGTCTCCGCGCTGGCCGCCGACGAGGAGCGCGAGGCCCGTCGGCAGGTGCTGACCGGTGCCCTGTCGATGGTCCGGCTGCGCACCGGGCGGCCGGGGCTGATCCCGAGCCCGGAGGAGGCGGCGGCGTACGAGTTCTCCCCGATGGAGCGGGAGTTCGTCGACGGCTGGCTCGCCAACGTCATCCACGGCACCGCCGACGAGGTCCGCACCGGCCTGGACGACCTGGCCAAGCGGACCGGCGCCGACGAGCTGATGATCACCGCCAACGCGCACGGCGGCGAGGCGCGGCTGCGCAGCTACGAGCTGATCGCGGACGCCTACGGACTGCCGGGCACCGCCTGATCCGTACGGGTGCCGTCCGAAACGTACGGGCTCCCGAAGCGCGTTCAGTCCTGCTCCGCCCCCGGCCGGGCCGTGATCAGCGCCGCGATCAGCTCCGGCGCCACGGCCCGCGAGTACAGCCACCCCTGCCCCGTGTCGCAGCCGATCCGGCGCAGCCGCTCCGCCTGCCCGGCCGTCTCCACGCACTCCGCGGTGACGGTCAGGCCCAGGCGGTGGGCCAGCTGCACCATCGCCTCCACGATCGTCTCGTCGGCGGGGCTCGGATGCGTACCGTCCTCGTACCGGAAGCCCTTCACGAACGCCCCGTCCAGCTTCAGTACGGAGACGGGCAGGCGGCTGAGGTAGGCGAGGTTGGAGTACCCGGTCCCGAAGTCGTCGATGGCGATCCGTACGCCCATGTCGCTCAGCGCCTGGAGGGCTCGCAGCGGGCGGCCCCCGGAGCCCATCACCGCCGATTCGGTCAGCTCCAGCTGGAGCAGGCCGGGGGCGAGGCCCGTCTCGTTGAGGATCTGCGCCACGTCCGCCACCAGGTCGGAGTCCCAGACCTGGCGTACGGCGACATTGACGCTGATGAAGAGCGCGGGCTCGTCCGGATGGTCCAGCTGCCAGCGGCGCGCCTGGCGGCACGCGGTGCGCAGCACCCACCGGCCGAGCTGCACGATCGAGCCGTCCTCCTCGGCGATCCCGACGAACCGATTCGGCGACAGGACCCCGAACTGCGGGTGGTTCCAGCGCACCAGCGCCTCCACCCCGCGCACCACCCCGTCCGCCATCCCGACGAGCGGCTGGTATTCGAGGGTGAACTCGCCGCGCTCGACGGCGGGCCGGAGCGTGGAGGAGAGCGCCTGGCGGGTCATGCGGTGGGCGTTGCGCTCGGGGTCGAAGAGGGTCCAGCGGGCCTTGCCGTCGGCCTTCGCCCAGTACAGCGTGGTGTCGGCGGCCTGCATCAGACCGGTGGGCGAGGTGCCCGCCACCGGGCGTTCCACCACCCCGATCGAGGCCGAGACGGAGAGCCGCTGCCCGGCCAGGTCGAACGGGTGCTGGAGGGCGGTGAGCACCGAACGGGCGAGTTCGGTCAGCGCCTCCGTACCGCCGGAGTCCTCCACCAGGATCGCGAACTCGTCGCCGCCCATGCGGGCCACCAGCCGGCTGCCGCCCACGTTGCGGCCCGCGTCGCTCTCGGCGCAGTCGGTGAGCCGCCCGGCGACGGCGGCCAGCAGCCGGTCGCCGATCCGGTGGCCGAGGGTGTCGTTGACCGCCTTGAAGCCGTCCAGGTCCAGGTAGACGAGGCCGATCCGGCCGTGCCGGGGGAGCATCGAGTCGTCCTGGTACGGCGGGATCTCCAGGGCCACCGAGAGCCGCTCGAAGAAGAGCGTCCGGTTGGGCAGCCGGGTCACCGGGTCGTGCATCTGGAGGTGGCGCAGCCGGTCCTGGAGCTCGCGCCGGTCGCTGATGTCCGCCACCGTCAGCAGCACCCGCGCGGGCTCCGCCGCCGATGTCCCGGTCATCGGTACGACGGTGACCTCGGCCCACAGGGTGCGCCCGTCGGGGTGCTTGAGGCGGCGGGTGCAGCGGAACCGGGAGCGGCGGCCCTGGAGCACCTCGCGGTAGGCGTGCCAGGTGCGGTCGTCGGAGGCGAGGTCGACCAGCTCGGACGCCTGCCGTTCGGCCAGGGACCCGGGCGTCGTGCCCAGGAGGCCGCCGAGCGCCTCGTTGGCCCGGACGACATGTCCCCGGCCGTCCACGACGGCCATGGGGAGGGTCGCGGCGTTGAAGGCGGCGCGGTGGTCGCGCAGCTCGGTGGCGGCGGTGTCGGCCGCGGACCGGCCCGCCCCGGTCGTATGACGCTGACGCTCCGTGACCGGCGCGGGCACGGCGTCCGGGGATGTGCCTGCCGGGGCCCGGGGCCCTTCGGAGGTTCCGCTCACCGCTCGCTCCCGCTGTGAAGGTTGTCGTGAACAGGTGGGGTCGGACAGGGCACCGGGTGGTGAACCCGTGAAGGGGCCCGATCCACGCGGGAAAGCGTGGTGAAGCATAGAGGGTGGCGCGTCGGGCGTTCCAGCTCGCATCCGGCCACGGGTTTCGGCCGGGCCCCCCGAACGGCCGGTCCGCGCCGTTCCGTTTTGCCCGGACCTGATTGTTTCTGCGCGGTTCTGTTGTATCGGGGTGGTGTGCGGACCGGCGGTGACACTGCGTGAAGGTGTGGGGTGCGGTGGGGTGGGGGCTCGGTCGCCGTGACCCGTGTGGCTCGTGTGACCCGTGTGGGGCAGCACAACAGGGCGTACCGCCATGAACCGGCACAGGGTGGACGAGACGTACCGCGTTCCCTCACCCGGAGGTCGATGTGCAGCGTGAGCCCGGACCCGGGGCGGCGGAGCGGATGACGCTGCGCGGTCTTGCGGCCGCCCTGACCTCGCTCCTCGCGCTCGCCGCCACCTCGCTCGTCGCGGGCCCCGCCGTGGCCGCCGCGCGTGACGCGGCCCCGTGCGCGCTGCCCCGGACCTCGGCACACCACTCGCTGGGCCTGGACGACTGGAACGGGGCCTACCCCCGCCCCGACCGCAGCCTCGACGCGGTCATGATCTTCCTCTCGTTCCCGGACTCCGAGCCCGTGCTCACCCCCGAACTGCTGGCCGCCGACCACTTCCCCGCCACCACCCGGTTCTTCGAGCGGGCCAGCTACGGGCGCTTCACCCTGCGCGCCGACCCGCAGCGGACCTGGACGCGGATGCCCCGAGCCTCCACCTGGTACGGCATAGAGCGCGACTGGGAGGCCGAGCGGCGCACCGCCTACCTGCGCGACGCCATCGCCGCCGCCGACCCGGCCGTCGACTTCTCCGCGTACGACATCGTCTACCTGGTCGCCGACCCGGATGCCCCGGGCGTCGACTCCGACGCGACCAAGGTCGTCAACTTCGACCGGCCGCTGCGCGCCGACGGCACCGACATCCGCCGCGTCGTCACCGTCTTCGAACAGCACCCGCCCGACCGCAACGTCCTCGCCCACGAGACCGGGCACGTCTTCGACCTGGCCGATCTCTACCACCGGCCCACCGACGGCAAGGGCGACTGGGACACCTACGTCGGCGACTGGGACGTCATGGGCAGCCAGTTCGGCCTCGCCCCGGACCTCTTCGGCTGGCACAAGTGGAAGCTCGGCTGGCTGGACGGGCGCCAGGTCGTCTGTGTGCGGGGCTCGGCCGACCTCACCCTGGAGCCGGTCGCCGCCGCGCCCGTGCCCGGCGGGTCGATCGGGACCCGGCTCGCCGTCGTCCGTACCGGCGAGAACAGCGTCCTGGCCATCGAGGCCCGCAGCGCCACCGGGAACGACCGGGGGACCTGTACCGAGGGCATCCTGATCTACCGGGTCCGCAACGAGACGGCCTCCGGCGGCGGCCCGGTCGAGGTGGTGGACACCCACCCGGAGACCGGCTCCTGCTGGGACCGCTCGGTTTACCCGCCGCTCGCCGACGCCCCGCTCGCGGAGGGCGAGACCTTCACCGTGCCGGGCGAGCGCATCCGCGTGGAGGTGGCCGACCGTACGCCGTCCGGCTCCTGGACGGTCAGGATCACCACCGGCGTCTGAACGGCCTGCCTCACTTCCGGCACACGAAGAAGCCCCCCGCTTCCGCGAGGGGCTTCTTCCGTCGGTGCGCCGTCAGGGACTCGAACCCCGGACCCGCTGATTAAGAGTCAGCTGCTCTAACCAACTGAGCTAACGGCGCCTGCTGACGTCGTAGACATTAGCACCCTGATCCGCCCGAGGAAAAATCGAATGCCCGGACCCGTGGGAGGTCGCCGACCGGCTCACCCGCACACACGCCCAGAGCAGCACATCGGGTCCGGGCAGCCAGGGACTACGGGTGTCGGGCGCCACCAGCCAGCGCGGCCCGGAACCATCGGACGGGCAGGTCAGAGGCGGTACGGTGACGGCGTCGCCGGTCCCGTGACAGAGCAGCGGAGGCGGGGTGCGGGACGGCCCGCCGCCGCCCGAGCCCCACTCCTCCCAGGCCAGCAGCGAGGGCAGCCGCTGGGCGGTTCCGGGGGAGGCGAAGAGCAGCATCCGGCCCCGGTGCACGGCGACGGGACCGGTGCCGGGACCCTCGGCCCAGAGCCGCTCCAGCATCCGCCGCCCGAAGAGCGCGGGCACATTGACGACGTCGAACTGCGAGCCGCACGGCAGCACCCCGGGCGCGGCGGGGCGCTCCTGCCACTGGGCGAGCGTGGAGCGCGGGTAGGCGGCGGCCCCCGCCAGCCAGGCGGCCCCGGCGGCGGTCACCTGGGCGGCCTGCGCGCCGGTCTGTTCCCGCAGCAGGGCGAAGATGTCGACGGCGTGGGGCGCGGCGGCTCCGCCGGCCTGAAGGGTCGTTTCGTCTTTCAGCCAAGCGCTCATGGAGGAAAGGTCTACCGGGAGTGACGGAGAGGATTCCCAGAGTTGCCGGAAACGAGGACAGGGCGGGAGGGGAGGGAGTATCTTGCCCGCCGGAATATGCCACCGGACCTGACCCCCGGCCTGAGGGCGAGCCGGGGAGGCCTCAGGCGGTGGAGGCGTCCAGCAGGGACCGTCCGAACTCGATCATCTTCTTTGCGTAGTCCTCGGTCCACTCCGCGCGCTCCGCGACATCCGCCGCCGTCAGCCGGTCGAACCGGCTCGGATCGGCGAGCTGCGCCGCCGCCATCGCCTGGAACTCCACCGACCGGTCCGTCGCCGCGCGGAAGGCCTGGGTCAGCTCGGTCGCGCGGGCCAGCAGCTCGCGGGGGTCCTCCATCGACTCCAGGTCGAAGAAGTGCTCCGGATCGGCCGCCGCCTGAGACGGCTCGAAGAGCAGGGGCGCGGGGCGCAGCCGCTGCCGTTCGTTCCGCTCGGACTGTGTCATGTGCTGTTCCTCCCTCGGCGGGCGGCCAGGACGGCCACCCTCCATTGTCCAACCCGGCGCAAGAGGGCCACAGGCTTTGCGCCACGGGCCCCGCGCCTCTACGGCTTCCACGGGCCCTGCGCCCCTGCGGCTTCCACGGGCCCCGCGCCCCTACGGCTTCCACCGGTCCCGTGCCCCTGCGGCTTCCACGGGCCCCGCACCTCTACGGCTTCCACCGCACCCGGTGCTCGGCGAGGTGGGCCAGCACCGCGTGGTTCGCCTCCCAGCCGTCGGGGAACTTCACCGTGACGCCGAGCTGGACCGGCTCCGTGGACGGGTGCTCGTCCAGCAGGTCCGCCACCCCCTCCCGGCACACCACGACGCACGCGTGCCGGTGGCGCGAGGCCAGCACGCACAGGCGGCCCGTCTCCAGGTGGAAGGCGGTGGCGTCGGGGCGGCCGGAGAGCGGGTGCAGGACCACCGTGACGTCGAACTCGCGGCCCTGGAGGCGGTTGGCCGTGTCCACCGCGACCCCCGTGACGCCCAGCTCCGCGAGGGCCGCCCGCACCGCCGCCGCCTGGTCGCGGTGGGCCGTGCCGACCGCCACCCGGTCCGCCGTCACCGGAACGGGCTGCTCCGCCCGCTCGCTGGTGGCGACACCGCCCCGGTCCAGCAGCCGGCGGACCACCAGCGCCACCGCCCGTACCGCCTCGGGGTCCGTACGCGGGGTGTGCCGGGCGGGCAGCTCCAGCAGCCCCCACCCGGCCTCGGCCGCCTCGTCCAGCACCCGGTCGGGGCCCGAGCCGTCCGAGGCCACCCCGAACGAGAGCTTCCGGTCCCCGTGGCCCGTACCGCTGCGGAACGGTGTGTACGGGTAGAACGCGTCCGACACCAGCGGTGCCGCCGAGGCCGGGAGCCGCCAGGAGACCGGCAGCCGGTGCTGGGGCAGCTCCGGGTTGTGCGCGAGCAGCGTGGAGACCGCGCTCGCCGACGGGTCGTAGCTCAGCCCCGCCCACTGGTCCGCGCCCACGATCGAGAACGGGTCCAGCTGCCCCGGGTCCCCGACGAACAGCGCCCGCTCGAACAGCCCGGCCACGGCCAGCAGCGCGTCGGACCGCATCTGGTACGCCTCGTCGACGATCGCGTGCCCCCACGGCTCCACGTTCTTCACGTGCGCCCACTTGGCGGCCGTGGAGATCACCACGTCGAGCCCGGCCAGATCCGCCGCCTTCGCCGACTTCCGTACGTTGTCGAGGCCGTCGAGCACCCTGTCGTACGGGTCGGAGTCGCTGCTGTGCAGCCGCCCCACCGGCAGCTCCGGCTCCTTCTCCGCCAGCCGCACCACCAGGTCGTCGACCTGGGCGTTGGTCTGCGCGACCACCATCAGCGGGTGCCCGGCGGCGGCCAGCTCCAGGGCCGCCCGGACCACCAGGGTCGACTTCCCGGCGCCGGGCGGGGAGTCCACGACGATGCCCCGGGCGCTGCCGCGCAGGGTGTCGTCGAGGATCGCCCCGGTCGCCCGCGCCGCCGCCGCGCCCGGATCGAAGACGGTCGTCACAGCAGGTCCTCCGGGGTCACGGGGTCGGGGTGCTCCGCGCGCAGGGCGGCGTCCGCGCCGGGCGGGCCGCCGTGGGTCCACGGGGTCTCCTCCGGGTCGGGGAGCTTCGGGCCGCCGCGCTGGTCGTGCTCGAACAGGGTCCAGGCGATCCGCTCGCCCGGCTCCGGCAGCGAACCGGGCGCGGGCTCCCTGCCCCGGCCCATCCGGTCCATGATCCGCAGGACGAGCAGAATCTCGCCGCCCTGCTCCTCCTCCCGGTCATCCTCCTGCTCGGCGCGTACGAACTCCGCCGTCTGCGGCTTCCCGTCCAGCGAGCGGTACACCTTGGTCCGCTCGCCCAGATGCGGCCGCTCGTCCGTGCGGAGGGTGACCAGCGGGCGCGGGGAGGGCCGTTTGGACTCCGTGTACGCCATCTCGACGTCGACCACGTCCGCCAGGAACGCCTCGCCCGCCAGCCGCCGCCCCGCCAGCACCAGCGGATCGTCCAGCGCCTCCTGGGCCTCCAGCTGGGCCTGCGCGGTCTCGCGGGAGGCCAGCTTCTGCGCGGCCGTCACCGCGTCGTCGCGGCGCGGCTGCGGCGGCTCGCCGGAGCGCACCCGGTCCCGGTGGGCGGTGAACGACCAGCGGTCCCGGGTCCAGCGGTCCTCGGTCCGGGACCCCTCGGGCAGCTCCCGGAGCAGGTCGAGCCCCTGCCACACCCGGTCCCAGGTCGGCAGCATCACCTTCGCGAGGAGGGAGCGGATCTCCTGCTCGGCGCTGCTCAGACCGCCCAGGCGCTCGTCGGCCGCGAGCCCGTCCTCGGCCGCCGCGAACGCCTTGCGCGCCTGGTCGTACCGGTCGATCGCGGGGGCCAGAAGCCGGTTGTCGAAGGCCGGGTCAGTGGCGGGCCCGGCGGGCGGGCAGAGGAGCTGGCCCTCCTGGTCGCGGTCCAGCTCGGCGCGGAGGGCCGCCTCCGCACCGGAGGCGCCCTCCGGCGGGTCGATCCAGGCGAGCAGCGCCCCCAGGTGCTGGTCCTCCAGGCTGCTCTGGCCGGTCGCCCAGTGCCGGTTCAGCAGATCCGTGGCGGCGAGCAGCAGGGAGGAGCCGGGCACCCGGGCCCGCTCCCCGTAATGCGTGAGCCAGCGGCCGAGCAGTGGGACCCGGACCGGGGCCGGGTACGGCGTCTCCGGGTCGTCCTCGGCGGTCCGGCGGAACCGCATCGACCGGCCGAGCAGCCGCACGAACTCGATGCCCGCCCGGCTCGGCACGATCAGTTGCGGTGCGTCGGTGCAGAGCTCGGCCTCGACCTTGGTCCGCTTGCCGGTCGCCGGATCGGTCTCGTTGCGTTCGGTGGGCTCGACGACGTCCTCGTACGCCTCGATGTGCGGAAGGACCGCCTCCGCCAGCTCCGCGAGGAACGTGAACCGCAGGTCCCGGTCGCGCGGCTGGGCGACGGCCAGCAGCCGGGGCCGGTCGCGGTCCGTGCCGACCAGCGCGCCGAGCGGGGCCCCGGCCTCCCCGGCGGTGGTCAGCGGCACGATCACCAGCGGGCGGTCGGTGAGGTGGCGGTGGCGGACGGTCGCGAGCGGCTGGGCGCGGCCCGAGTCGACCGCCTCCAGCCGGGCGAGGGTGCTGATCAGCGACATACGGCCGCCCCCTCCCGGGCTTGTTCGCGCGGGACGGCCGCGCTTTCCAGGGCTTCCGTGCTTTCCAGGGCTTCGGCGCGCAGGACGGCGGCGCTCTCCAGGGCCTCCGCCCGCAGGGCTGCGGCCCGGCGCAGGGCGGCCACGGTCGGGTCGGCGGGGTCGCCCTCCTTGCCCGCGGCGGCGGCCAGCACCCCGGCCACCGTGGTCAGCCCGCCCAGCTCCCCGCGCACACTCCGGCCGAGCGTCTCCACGGCCCCCTCCGCCCGGGACCGCGCCCGGCAGTGGAAGGCCAGCTCGCAGGCGGCCAGGCACTCGGGGGCGTAGGCGGCGGTGACGGAGGAGACGGCGGACTCCAGCT
Source organism: Streptomyces sp. NPDC059452 (assembly GCF_042750035.1). NCBI lineage: Bacteria > Bacillati > Actinomycetota > Actinomycetes > Kitasatosporales > Streptomycetaceae > Streptomyces > Streptomyces sp. NPDC059452. The sequence goes on along the minus strand of NZ_JBHYVE010000020.1, from coordinate 19,793 downwards.
CCTGCGGGGAGCACGCCGGATCGAAGGTCGTCCCCTCGGGGAGGGCCTCCGCGATGTCCTCGATGCGGGTGAGCCGGGTCAGCTGGCGGCGGGTCACGGCACGCTGCTTGCGTACGTCGACGACGGAGGCGGTCGGCAGGTTGGAGAAGTCCTTCGGGCAGACCAGCAGCACCCGGTGGCCGACCTCGGCCCCCTCGGTCATCGCCGCGACCCGCTCCAGGGCCAGCACGTAGACCGCGGCCTGACGGGCGGCGGCCCCGACCTTCGAGGCGTCGGCGGAGGCGTCGATCATCGGGAACGACTTGATCTCGACCACGGTCCAGCGGCCGTCGGGGTGCACCACCACCGCGTCCGGCTCCAGATAGGCGGGGGAGCCCGCCACCTCCAGGGCCAGCATCGGGTGGTCCAGCAGCGCCCAGCCGCCCGCCGCCGTCGCCTCCCGCAGGGCGAGCGCGGTGCGGGCGGCCCGGCCCTCGGGCCCGGCCGCGCTCAGATCGGGCGTGGCGACATCCGGGCCCGGGGCGGGGGAGGAGCCGCCGAGCCGCTCGTACAGCAGGCGCAGCAGCTCCGCGCCGCCGTCGGCCTTGACCCGGGCCTCGAACGCGTTGCCCCGCATGAAGGCGAACTGGGACTGCCCGAAGGGGGCGGGGGAGCCGAGGGCCTGGGCCAGCACACCCTTGTCCACCCCGGCGCCGTCCAGCAGGGCGCGGCGCTTGCAGCCGGGGTTGGCGGCGAGGGCGGCCAGCGCGCGGGCGTCGAGCGGATGCGGCGCGACGGAGGGGCCGCGCAGCTCAGCGAGCCGCTGCCGGAGCGTCGTCGTCGGCCGAGACGTAGGAGGCGTGTGCGGTGCCTGAGGCGCGTGCGGAACCTGTGGTGCCTGTGGTGCGTGCGGAACCTGTGGTGCGTGCGGTGCGTGCGGTGCGTGCGGTGCCTGCGCGCTCTGCCGCGCCGTCGGCTGTCGCGTCGGCTGCCGCGTCGGGGGAATCTGCGGAGGAGGTCCGCTGGCCGGGGATTCGCTCACCCGCGGAAGTCTTGCATCCGGCACTGACAATCGGGGACTTCACCGGTTCGGAGGCGGTCCGCACAGTGGCGGAGGCGGCCCGCAGCCGGCCCTTGACCCGGTCGGCCAGCCGCATGACCGGCCTGGTCAGCAGGGCCCCGAGCCCCATGACGGCCGCGCCCGCGACCGCGTCCAGAAAATAGTGGTTGGCGGTGCCCATGACGATGACCGTGGTGATCAGCGGGTAGGCGATGCCCGCCGCCCTCAGCAGCGGGTGCCGGGCGTGGCGCCACAGCAGGATGCCGCACCACAGGGACCAGCCGACGTGCAGGCTCGGCATGGCCGCGTACTGGTTGGTCATCCCGCTCAGCCCGCGCGGGGCGCTCGCGCCCTCGCCCCACCACCCGTACGCGCTGTACTGCGCCATCGTGTCGACGAAACCGTGGCTCGCGTCCAGCAGCCGGGGCGGGCAGGTCGGCATCAGCGAGAAGCCGACCAGCCCGAGCAGGGTCGAGTTCATCAGCCAGACCCGGGCCGACCGGTACGCGGCCGACCTGCGCCGGAACATCCAGACCAGGACCGCCGGGGTGACCAGGTAATGCAGCGTGGCGTAGGCGAAGTCGGCGGGTATGCCTATGGACGGGGTGCTGGTGAAGAGACGATTCAGCGGGTGTTCGGCGTTGAGGTACAGCGCCTGTTCGAGCCGCAGGATCGCCAGCCCGTGGTCGACCGCCGTGCTCACGTCCCCGCGCACCAGGAGGCGGCCCAGCGAGTACAGGCCGTACACCACCGCGATCAGTGGGAGCTCCGTCCACCAGCGGGGTCGATGACCGGTCGCGGGCAGGACGGTGGCGTGCGGCATCCGGTGGCTCTCCCCATGTTCATGCGGCCGAATGTTCATGCGGCCGACGGCGGGCGTTCAACCGTACGGTGACGGTGGGCCGCCGCCTCCTCCGGGGTCCTCGGGGCCCTGGGGACCCCGGGACGACCGGCGGGTGGCTGCTCGGAGAGGGACGTCGTCGCAGCCCCGGAGGTTGCGTTCCGGGGTGGTACGGGATGATGGAGGGCCCAGCACCACCGTTCCAGGGAGAGCCTTCATGGCACCGCGCATCCTGCTCGCCCGGCATGGCCAGACCCAGTGGTCGGTCCAGGGCAACCACACCGGCAGGACGGACATCCCGCTCCTGGACACCGGCCGCGCGGGCGCGAAACTGCTCGGGGAACGGCTCCACCGGGCGCCGTGGGCGGGGCTGCCCGGCGTCGAGGTCCGCACCAGCCCGCTCGTCCGGGCCGCCGAGACCTGCGAGATCGCCGGGTTCGGGGAGCGGGCGGAGCCGTGGGACGCGCTGATGGAGTGGGACTACGGGGCGTACGAGGGGCTGACCCCGGCGCAGATCAAGGCGGACCGGCCGGACTGGCTGATCTGGCGCGACGGGGTCCCGGAGGGGGAGAGCGTCGCGGAGGTCGCCGCCCGCGCCGACGAGGTGGTCGCCTGGGCGCGCTCGGCCGACCGCGACGTGCTGGTCTTCGCCCACGGCCACATCCTGCGCGCACTCGCCTCACGCTGGCTGGGCGAGGACCTGTCCTTCGGCGCCCGCATCCGCCTGGAGCCGACGTCGCTGTCGGTACTGGGGTGGGCGTACGGTGCGCCGGCACTGGAACGCTGGAACGACACGGGCCACCTGGAAAGCCTCTAGCCTGTCCGGCGCCCGCTCCCGACTTGTGGGGCGCCCCATTCAAGCCTGCGCGGCGCCCACTCCGACTTGTACAGCGCCCACTCAGGCCTGGGGGGTGCCCTCTTCTGACTTGTGCGGTGCCCACTCAGGCCTGGGGGGTGACCCCTTCTGACCTGTGCGGCGCCCACTCCACCCTTAGTACGGCGTCGACTCCCCCTGTGGGGCGCCTGCTCAAGCCCGTCCGGCGCTTGAGGACGGAACCCTTGCCTGGGTGGGCGGGCACTCTTTCGGACCCCGTGGCGCGGGAGATCCATGCCGTCCCCCGGAACGGGCTAGATGTGTGGTTCGGACAGGTTGGTGACGCGGCTGGCGGGTGGTTGGCCCCCGATTCCGGTGTGGGGTCGGTGGTAGTTGTACCAGTGCAGCCAGTCGGTGAATGCTTCCATCCGGTCCTGGTCTGAGGTGTAGGGCTTCTGGTAGGCCCATTCGTCGAGCAGGGTGCGGTGGAAGCGTTCGACCTTGCCGTTGGTCTGCGGGCGCCAGGGCCTGGTCCAGCGGGGCTGGATGCCCAGGCCGCGGCAGGTGTTGCGCCAGGTGTTCTTGCTGTAGGCCCAGGCGTTGTCGGTCAGGACGCGTTCGACCGTGATGCCCAGGGAAGCGAAGTGCGCGGTGGCCCGTTGCAGGAAGCCCGCGCAGGTCGGGGCGGTCTCGTCGGGCAGGTCTTCGGTGTAGGCCAGGCGGGTGTGGTCGTCGAGTGCGGTGTGCAGGTAGGCGTATCCGGCGCCGTCGCGGCGGTCCTTGTTCGGACTGCCGGCCGCCCGGCCCAGGACTTTGTGACCGCCGCCGTCGGGGATGCGGCCCAGCTTCTTGACGTCGATGTGGACCAGTTCGCCGGGTCGGGCGCGTTCGTAGCGGCGGACGGGCTCGCCGATGGCCCGGTCCAGGGCGGCCAGTGGCGGCAGGCCGTGCCGGACCAGGATGCGGTGGGCGGTCGAGGCGGCGATGCCGCATCGGACGGCCAGTCGTAGCGGCCCGATCCGGTGCTCGCGTCGCAGCCGGAGAACGTGCTCCTCGACGGTGGCCGTGGTCCTGCGGGGCTGGTGGTGCGGGCGGCTGGAGCGGTCGCTCATTCCGGTGACGCCGAGCTGCCGGTAGCGGCTGGCCCAGCGGGCGGCGGTGGTGTGGCTGACCTGGAAACGCTCGGCCGCCCGCCGCACGGGCCACCCGTCCTCGACGACGCAGCGGGCCAGACGGAGTCTCCCGGTCTCGGTCAGCGGGGCATTACGGTGGACCACGAGGGCCTCCTGATCTCGGTGGAGATGTCGCAATCCACACCGAACCCGGAGGCCCTCACCCATATCAAGAACCCAGCACGCGTGTCACCAACGTCCCGGGACAACACAGCTAGAGGGTTCCGTCCTCAAACGCCGGACGGGCTGGAAAAGCCCCCGGACGGGCTGGGGGCGGCCCCGGGCAGGATGGGAGGCACCCGGACAAGGTGGGGCCCGGGCGATCAGGAAGGCGGCCCCCGAGGCGCGGCCTCAGGCTGACAGCGACTCCCGGTGGCGGGTCAGGAACGACGCCGCCCCCGACACCCCACCCGGCCGGGCCTCCAGCACCCGCGCCGCCCCCGCCAGCATCCCCCTGATCCGCGAGGACTGGACCCGGTCCAGCAGGTCCAGCACCTGGTGGCCCGTCGCCGCCGCCTCGTCCACCCGCCCGGCCCGCGCCAGGTCACCCGTCAGCTGCGCCCGGTACAGCGCCAGGTTCCGGGTGAAGTGCGCGTCCTGGAGCGCCGCCGCCCGCCGCCCGTGCCGCGCCGCCCGCGACCAGTCACCCAGCGCCGACCAGCACTGCGCCTCCAGCAGCTCCAGCTCCGCCTCCCGGAAGAAGCTCATCCACTCCGGGTCACCCCCGGCGGGCCCCCGCTCGAACGCCGCCCGCGCACGCCCGATCGCCCGGTCGCACCCCGTACGGTCCCCGAGCCCCGCCCGGCCCCCCGCCTCCCGCAGCGCGAGCAGCGCCAGCAGCCGGGGCGAGCCCAGCGTGCGGGCCGCCCGCTGCCCGGCCTCCGCCGCCCGTACCGCCTCCCGGGGCCGCCCCGCGTCCCGGGCCAGGAACGACGTGTTGCAGAACGCGTGCGCCTCAAGACCCGCGTCCCCCGCCAGCCGCGACGTCGCCAGCGCCTCCGCGTAGTGCGAGCGGGCGTCGTCGAAGCGCCCCGAGTCATGGGCCAGCCACCCCACCGAGATGGCCAGCTCCCCCGCGCCCGCGTGCAGCCGGTCCGCCGTCGCCCGCCGGGTGGTGGTCCCCGCGTCCAGCAGCTCGTACGCCGCCTTCAACGGCCGCGCGGCCTGCCGGTAGAGCCCGTCCGCCCCGTGCCGGTCGTCCAGTACGCGAATCCGCCGTACCGCCTGCTCCACGGCGCTCACCTCGCTCTCGCCGACCCGGCGCTGCGCGGGCAGGGAGGCCCGGGAGGCGGCCAGGGCGGGCGCCCCGCCGAGACCCAGGGAGGCGGCGGCCACCGTGGCCGTGCCGCTCATCATGAACACGCGACGCAGCACGTCGCTCTCCTCGTCGGTGTGGTCGGTGTCAGCGGTGCCGCCGCGCGGGGCGGCGGGCTCGGACAGCGGAGCCGGTGGCGGCTCGGAGACGACCCGCGCCCCCCGCCCCCGTACGCTCTCGCGGGCCGAGAACCCCAGGTCGGCCAGGGAGGCCCCGGGGAACATGTGCAGGAAGACCCGTTCGTACGCGTAGTTGGGACAGCGGATCTCCCCGGACTCCACGCGCCCGATGTACCGGGCATCGCACGCGACCTGCTCACCGATCTCCCGTGCCGCCCTGCGTACGGCCGCCGCGAACTCCCCCGCGGAGCGCTGTCCGCGCAGTTGGCGGAAGACGAGGTTGGGAACTGCCCCTGTCGACACCATGGCCGGCCCCTCTCTGGTGCAAGCGGTGCACGCCGGGTTCTGCTTTCCGGTGTCCCGGCGGAGCAAGAACGTACCTGCTGTGACAGGGAACACACAGCGTGATTCCCGACAAAGAGGGGCATCCCGCCCGTGATCCGCCATGAACTGCCACCCTTTGCGGCGGTGTCGTCCCGTAGCCCTTGACGCCCCCGTGCCGTTGGTCCATGTGGAGACGGAGTGTGGCTCCGTTCGGCGATGAGAGGAGGGGTTCCCTTGCTGCATCTCGGCATGGAGAACGGCTCACGGACGACCGCGACGAACCCGACGACAACCACGGCGAACCCGATGACGACCGCGACGAACCCGACGACCACGGCGAACTCGACGGCGGCCGCGACGACCAACCCGACGGCGACCGTGACCGCGACCCCCACCACGGCCCCGGCGCCCGCGGAGGGGCCCTGCGACCTGGTCACCGTCCCCGCCCGGCAGGGGCTGGAGGCCGTCGACATCCTCCGCCGGGGCCGGGACCACGAGGCCGTCGGCCCGGTCCTGCACAACGGCGCCTGCGACACCCTCGGCTTCCTCGTGCCCCCGGGCACCGCCGACGCCTGGGACGTACCGGGCAGCGCCTGTACCCGGACGGACGGGCGCGGGCTGCGCATCCCCACCACCCCGCCCGCCGCCGGCTCGGGCTGGCTGCTCCCGCCCGCCGAGGACGCCCCGGTCACCGACCCCGCCGTGCTCCGCGCCGCCCTGGACCAGGCGGCCCGCCTGCTGGAGGCGGCCGACAACTGCCACTGAGCGGCGGGACCCGCCGCTCGGCCGGCAGTCACGGTGGGCCGGGACCCGCCACTGAGCCGGGCAGCCATCGGTGGGCCCGCGACCCGCCGGGCGCCCATAATGGCCGGACGGGCGGAACCCCCGCCGCTGCCGGTATCCCGGGCCCCCACCAGCAAGGACCAGCGCACGTGGCACGACGAGGAGCGCCGGCCGGAGGTACCGGGGGCAAGGACAAGGCCAAGGGCAGGAAGGACCGGCGCGGCGGCAGGGCGGAGCGCGAACCCTTCTCCGGCCCCGTGGGCAGCGGTCTCGCCGAGCTCATACCCGACCGGGAGCGCCCTGACGGCTGGACGCTGCGGCTCGACGGAGCCCCGCAGTCCCATGTGGACCTCGCCGACCCCACGTACCTCTCCTTCGCCTACCAGCGCAGGATCGGCCACATCATCGACCTCGCCGCGCCCCCGCTCCACCCCCTGAACGTCCTGCACCTGGGCGGCGGCGCCTTCACCCTCGCCCGGTACACCGCCGCGACCCGCCCCCGCTCCACCCAGCAGGTCGTGGAGGTCGACGCGGCCCTCGTCCAGCTCGTCCGCGACCGGCTCCCGCTGGACCCGCAGGCCCGCGTCCGGGTCCGGGCGGTGGACGCCCGCGAAGGGCTCGGCAAACTCCCGGACGACTGGGCGGACCTGGTCGTCGCGGACGTCTTCAGCGGCGCCCGCACGCCCGCCCACCTGACCTCCGCCGAATTCCTCACCGACGTACGCCGGGTGCTGAAGCCCTCGGGGCAGTACGCCGCGAACCTCGCGGACGGGCCCCCGCTCGCCCATCTGCGCGGCCAGGTGGCCACCGCCGCAGCCGTCTTCCCCGAACTGGCCCTCGCCGCCGACCCCGTGGTCTGGCGCGGCCGCCGCTTCGGCAACGCGGTCCTGCTCGCCTCCGCGCTGCCCCTGCCCGTCGCCGAGTTCACCCGCCGGGTGGCGAGCGACCCGCACCCCGGCCGGGTCGAACACGGGCGGGCGCTCATGGACTTCACCGGCGGCGCGGCGGTCGTCACGGACGCGGCGGCCAGGCCCTCGCCCGCGCCCCCGCCGTCCGTCTTCGAGAACCCCTGAACGACAGCGGGAGGCTTACGGTTCGACGATCTGGACCATCGGCGGATGTCCGTTCCAGGTGCAGAACGCCGAGTACGTCTTCCCGTTCTCCCCGCGCCCGTCGCTGAAGTCGACCCGGATCCAGGCGTCGTTCGTCCATACCTGCATCGACCAGCCCGGCTCCGGCGTCGCCGAGACCAGCTTCGCCGAACTGCTCCCCAGCTCGAACACGACCCGGCCGCCCGCGGTGCGGTACCCCTTCACCTCGCCCGACCCCGAGTCCGAACCCGAGCCGGAGCCGGATTTGGCGGCGGCCGGTGGTTCCGCCGGGGCGGCGCTCGACGGCGTGGAGGAGGGGCGCGCAGCCGGGGCCGAGGGGATCGGAGTGCTGCTGTGCGCCGAGGGGGAGGATGACGGCGAGGCGCGGTACGTCGACGAGACGAGCGGCTCCTCGGTGGACTGCCCGATCCGCTTCGGGGTCCCCGCACCCACGGAGATGGGCACGGCCCGGGGCGGGTCGTACGCCGTCCCCGTCATGACCGTGTGCACGCCCCACCACGACAGCGTGACCGCCGCGCCGGTGGCGAGCGACCACGCGAGCGCGTGTACGAGTCCTCGTTGCATCGGGCACATCCTGCACCACCCGCACCTGGACTGTCCCCCTCCGGTACTTCCTGCACTTCCTGCTGTACTTCCTGTTCCGGCCTTCCTGTTCCGGCCTTTGCGGAGGATTCCGGCGAGGTGGGACGGGGCGGGGACCCGGCCCCGCCGCATGGCGTACGGTGCCGCCCATGGCAAGTGTGCTCGTGGTCGAGGACGACCAGTTCGTACGTTCCGCCCTCATCCGGCACCTCAGTGAGGCCTCCCACACGGTACGGAGCGTGGGCACCGCGCTCGAAGCGCTGCGCGAGGTCGCGCACTTCCGCTTCGACGTGGTCATCCTCGACCTCGGGCTGCCCGACCTCGACGGCGGCGAGGCGCTCAAGATGCTGCGGTCCATCACCGACGTACCCGTCATCATCGCCACCGCCCGGGACGACGAGAGCGAGATCGTCCGGCTGCTCAACGACGGCGCCGACGACTACCTGACCAAACCTTTCTCCGTCGAGCACCTCTCCGCCCGCATGGCCGCCGTGCTGCGCCGCGCCCGCGCTGCCGGCGAGCAGGCGCCGCCGCCCCGGGTCATCCGCGTCGGCGGCCTCGCCATCGACCCACTGCGCCGCAGCGCCGAGCTGGACGGCGCCCAACTCGACCTCACCCGGCGCGAGTTCGACCTGCTGACCTTTCTCGCCGGACGGCCCGGCGTGGTCGTCGCCCGCAAGGAGCTGCTGGCCGAGGTCTGGCAGCAGTCGTACGGCGACGACCAGACCATCGACGTCCACCTCTCCTGGCTCCGCCGCAAGCTCGGTGAGACCGCCGCCCGCCCGCGCTATCTGCACACCCTGCGCGGCGTCGGCGTCAAGCTCCAGCCGCCCGCCGACACCCCGCACCCCGGCGCCCCGGCCACGGAGCCGCCCGCATGAGATGGGCCCTGGTCAAGGTGTGCCTGGCGGTCACCGCGATGGTCGTCATCGCCTTCGCCGTACCGCTCGGGCTCGTCATCCGGGAGATGGCCAGCGACCGCGCCTTCTCCGACGCGGAGCGCCAGGCCGCGATGATCGCCCCGGCGCTCTCCATCACCACCGACCGCGAGGAGCTGACCCGCGCCGTCCTCTCCACCGAACCGGGCGACCGGGGCCGACTCGCCGTCCACGTCCCGGCCCCCGGCAAGACGGCGGGCGGGGAGACGGCGGACGGGGAGGCGGCGGACGGGACCGAGGGCGAGGCGCTGGACATCGGCACCCGGCGGGCCACGCCCAAGGACGTCGAGACCGTACGCAAGGCCGGGCGCGCCTCCATCACCGAGGTCACCGACGGCTTCGCCCTGCTCCAGCCCACCGCGCTGTCCACCGGGGACATCGCTGTGGTCGAGGTGTTCGTCCCCGAGGGCGAGGTCTCCAACGGGGTCGCCACCGCCTGGCTGATCCTGGCCGGGGTCGGGGTCGCCCTGATCGTCGGCTCGGTGGCGGTCGCGGACCGGCTCGGCGTACGGATGGTCCAGCCCGCCCAGCGCCTCGCGGGCGCCGCCCAGGACCTGGGGGAGGGGCGGCTCGGCACCCGGGTCCCCGAGGAGGGCCCCACCGAACTCCGGTCCGCCGCCGTCGCGTTCAACTCCATGGCCGACCAGGTCGTCCAGCTCCTGGCCAACGAGCGCGAGCTCGCCGCCGACCTCTCGCACCGGCTGCGCACCCCGCTCACCGTCCTCCGGCTCAACGCCGCGTCCCTCGGCGAGGGCCCGGCGGCCGACCAGACCCGGGCGGCGGTCGAGCAGTTGGAGCACGAGGTCGACACGATCATCCGGACCGCCCGCGAACAGCGCCCGCAGACCCAGGGCGTGCAGACGGGCGCCGGAGCCGGGTGCGACGCCTCCGAGGTGATCCGGGAGCGGATGGGCTTCTGGTCGGCGCTGGCGGAGGACGAGGGGCGCGAGGTGCGGCTCGCGGGAGTGGACCGTACGGTACGGATCCCGGTTGCCCGCCCCGAACTGGCCGCCGCCCTGGACGCGTTGCTCGGCAACGTCTTCCGCCACACCCCCGAGGGCACCGCCTTCGCCGTGGACGTCCACCACAGCGGCGACGCGGTGATCGTCCTGGTCTCCGACGCGGGCCCCGGCATCGCCGACCCGGAGGCGGCCCTGGCCCGGGGCACCAAGACGGGCGCGGTCGGCTCCACCGGCCTCGGCCTGGACATCGTGCGCCGGGTCGCCGAGTCCACCGGAGGCGACCTGCGCATCGGCCGCTCCGTGCTCGGCGGCACGGAGGTCCGGATCTGGATCGGCCTGCACGGCACCAGCCCCGAGCGCGGCCGCCGCGGCCACGGCCGCCGGGTCGGCCGCCGAATCGCCTGGCAACGCCGCAAGACCCCCCGAACCCCAACAGCTCCCGGTCCCCGGAACTGACCTCCGGCGCCGCAGGGCGCCCCGGACCAGACAGTCCCCGGGCCCCGGCACTCGTCCCCCGGGCGGCCCACCATTAACCCGCGCCCATGCCCCCCTTAAGCCCACCCTAAGAACAGCAACTCCGGTCCGTAACGCCCCCTTTGCCGGTTCCGCTACCGCTAGCGTGCTCTCACGACCTCCACCCCCGGGTCCACGCCCATCCCCACCCCACGCCATCCCCACCCGCCGCCACTCCCACCGCGTCCGTGTCCCCCAGCGCGGCCGCACCGACCCCCACGCCGGCCCCCACCGCCACCGGTCGCCCCGGTGGCGGCGGGGAAACCCGGCACCTGGCACCCGGCTCACCCCCCTGAACCATCCCCGAACCGCCCCGCCCCCCACGCGCGCACCCCGGCCGGACCCCACCCCACCTCCGGCCGGGGTGCGCTCCTCCGGTCAGCCGCTCCTCCGATCAGCCAGTCAGCCGGACCCCGACCCCGCCCGGGCCCTCCATTCCTCCGCGTACTCGTCGAAGATGGCCCGGAGATGGTGCCCGATCTTCAGGTAGTCCAGATCGTCCAGGTTCGCCAGCGACACCCGTACCGACCACTCCGGCCCGTCGAAGCCGCCCCCGTTCAGCAGGACCACCGACGTCTGCTCGGCCAGCCGGAACAGCGGGTCCACCGGCTCGTAGTTCGCCTCCAGGAACGCGGCGAAGGGCTTGCCGTGGACGCGTTCCGCCTCGGCCAGCAGGTCCAGCTCGATGTAGTACGCGGCCCGCTTCGGGTCCTCCGAGACCTTCATGTGCACGCCCTCCAGCAGGAGTTCGAGCCGCTGCCGCACGATGGCCCGGATGCGGTGCTTGTACTCCTGGCCCTCGTCGAGCATGTCGAAGAGCGAGAACAGCGCCATCATCACCTGCTGCGGGAGCGAGAGCCCCGCCGTGTGGTTCAGCGCCACCTGCCGCGAGTCCGCCACCATCCGGTCGATGAACCGCATCTTCTCCGGCTCCAACGACAGTGTGCCGTAACGCCGGTTGAGCCGTTCCTTCTCTTCCTCGCCCTGTTCCGACAGCATCGCGTCGATCACGTTGTCGTCGTGGAGCGCGATCACCCCGAGCCGCCACCCCGTGGCCCCGTAGTGCTTGGAGTAGGAGTAGACGAGGAGCGTGTTGCGCGGCAGGTCGGCGGCGAGCGAGCGGAAGCCCTCGACGAACGTTCCGTACACGTCGTCCGTCACGATGATCAGGTTCGGGTTCTGCTCGCCGACGATCGAGACGATCTGCTCGGCGACCTGCGAAGAGAGCGCCAGCGAGGGCGGGTTGCTCGGATTGACGCAGCAGACCATCTTCACCGAAGGATCCGCCAGCTTGGCGATCTCCTCCGGCGGGTAGCGCCACTGCCGCACCCCGGTCTCGGTGAACAGGTTCGCCTCCACGTGGACCACGTCGAAGCCGTACGTGTCCAGCTCGGGAATCTCCAGGTACGGGGTGAACACCGGGACCATCAGGGCGATCCGGTCACCCTTCTCCAGGATCCCGTTCTTCATCAGCGAGTCGAAGATGTAGCACATCGCCGCCGTGCCGCCCTCGGTCGCGAACAGGCTCAGCGTCTGCCCCTCGGGCGGCCGGTGGTCGAACATCTCGTCCGCGAGGTAGCCGCGCACGATCTCCTCCGTGTGGCGCAGAATCCGGTCCGGCACCGGGTAGTTGTCGCCGATCGAGGAGTCCGCGAGCTCGTGCACGAACGCGTCCCGGTCGAAGCCGAACCGCTTCACCGCCAGGTCCACGCTCGCCTTCAGCAGCTCGATGCCGGGGAGCTCCGGATGCGTACGGACGAAACGTTCGAACCGGTCCGCGCACCCCGACTCCTCCGGCATCCCGCCGAGGTTGTCCGCCGTCCAGACCCGGCGGGACTCACTGATCGCGAAGTAGCCGAGCGCGTGGTACGCCTCGCGGGGCCCGGTGGCGGTCCAATTGGGGTTGCCCCGGCCCGCGTTGAGCATCGCCCGGGTCGTCCTCCCCTTCTGGCCGGGCTTGTCGCTCTGCGCGGCCGTCGCGATCTCGATGAACTTGTCCTTCAGCTCGAAGGGGGAGAGCCGGGCGAAGGCCCGGATCTCCTCGCGGCTGAGACGGGTCTTGGGCATGGTGTCCGCTCCGTACGTTGGTCAGGCCCCCAGCACGCCGACGAGGATCGGCCCGGTCAGCGGCAGCAGGAAGTTGGAGAGCGTGTACGTGATCGTGTAGCCGAGCAGCGGTACGGAGCTCTGGGCCACCTGGGTGATGGAGGTGATCGCCGGGGTCGAGCACTGCTGTCCGGCGATGGCGCCGATCAGCAGCGGCTTCTCGATCTTCAGCAGCTTGCGCCCGACGATCAGCGAGATCGTGGCCGGGACCAGCACCATGGCGATGCCCGCGAACGGCAGCAGCGCCCCGTACTCCTTGAGCAGCGGCCAGGCCTGCGGCCCCGCCGCCAGCCCCGTACAGGCGATGAAGACGGCCAGGCCCATGTCCTTGAGCGTGGTCGCGGCCGCCGGCGGGAAGGCACCGAAGGTCTGTTTGCGGGAGCGGAACCAGCCGAAGAGCAGGCCGGAGATGAGGCAGCCGCCGCCCGTGCCGAGCGACATCGGGACGTCCCCGAGCTTGACCACGATCTGGCCGAGCAGGGAGCCTGCCACGATGCCGAAACCGATGTAGACGAAGTCGGTGGAGTCGTTCTTGACCACCGCGCCGATCTTGGCGACCAGCCGGTTCAGCCCGCCCCGGGCGCCTACCAGGGTGAGGACGTCACCCCGCTGGAGGACCGTCTCCGCGCTGGCCGGGAGGTGCTGGTCGTTGCGGAGGACATCGGTGATGTAGACGCCGTCCTCGCGGAACTCCGGGTGCGTCTTCTCCAGCCGGTCGATGGTCGAGCCGGCGGTGGCCTTCTCGGTGACGGCGACCTGGCGGGTGGCGAGCGGGGTGTCGAGCCCCGGTACGGCCGAGGTCTCCGGGCCGATCTCCCGGCCCGCCTCGATGATCGCCGAGCGTCGGCCGACCGCCTGGATCAGGTCGCTGAGCGTCAGCTCCAGGCCGGGGGAGGGCGTCAGCAGCTTGCTGCCCCGCTTGATCCCCTCGACCGTGATGTGCCCGCCCAGCGAGCTCTCCAGGTCACCGACCGTACGTCCGTCGGCCAGCGTCACCAGATAGGTGCGGCCGACCGTGCCGGGCAGCGCCTCGCGCTCGTCGTCCTCCAGACCGGCCTGGCCGCCGCGCATCTTCTCCCACAGCTCACGGGAGGCGTCGGCCAGGTTGATGCGGAGCAGCATCGGCATGATCTGGCTGGTGAAGAGCACGATGGTGATCAGGCCGAACAGGTAGCAGACCGTGTAGGCGGTCGCCACATGCCCCTGGTACTGGGTGATCTGCTCGGAGGTCAGGTCGCTGAGCTTGCCGATCGCCTCGGTGGCCGTACCCACGACGGCGGACTCGGTGGCCGCCCCCGCCAGGATTCCGGCCGCCGTGCCGACGTCCAGGTCGAAGGCCTTGGCCAGCCCGTAGGCGATCCCGAGGACGCAGACCAGCTCGATCAGACAGAGCGCGAAGAAGCGCAGGCTGGAGCGGTTGAGGTTGGCGAAGAACTGGGGCCCGGCCAGATAGCCGAGCGAGAAGATGAACAGCGCGAAGAAGACGGTCTTGACGTCGTCGTCCACGCTGACGTTCCGGGTGCCGATCAGCAGCGACACGATCAGCGTGCCGCAGATACCGCCGAGCGTGATCGGGCCGACGCGGAGTTTGCCGACGAGGTAGCCGGCGGCGAGACAGAAGAAGAGGGCCAGTTCGGGATGGTCGCGCAGTACGCCCATCCCGCGTCACTCACCGGTTCCGGTGCCGGTGACCGGAATGATCAAAGGGAGCATAGGTGACATAAGGGCGAAATTAACAGGGGTGGGCCCTCTCGGCACTTCACCCCGCCCCGGCCGCCCCCGTTCACCTCTCGATGGGTGGCCGGGGCCGCCGCCCCCGTGTGACGTGGTGGACATCCTTCGGCAACGGAATCGTCTTCAACTCTTGACACCCACCCCCTGGAGGCAGGAACCTTCCGGCATCGGCGCATGGGAGCGCTCCCACAGGGGTGGGAGGGGATCTCGCGCGCTTCCTTCCTGTCTTTCCGTAGGACTCCCCGGAACAAGGAGCAGTGGAATGCGCATCACCCGCAGCGTTGCCGGCCGACGCCGGAGAACCGCGATCGTGGCCACCACAGGCCTGACGGTCACCGCCCTTCTCCTCACCGGCTGCGGCGGCTCGTCCGACTCCGGCAGCAAGGGTGCCGACGCCGACGGCAACATCACGCTGACCGTGGCCGACTTCGGCCAGTTCGGGTACAAGGAGGCCGGGCTCTTCGAGAAGTACCACGAGCTGAACCCGAAGATCACGGTCAAGGAGGACACCACCGCCGAGGAGAAGAACTACTACCCCAAGCTGCTCCAGCAGCTGAACTCGGGCAGCGGCCTCGCCGACGTCCACGGCATCGAGGTCGGCCGGATCAAGGAGATCGTCGACACCAAGGCGGATTCCTTCGCCGACCTCTCCAAGGTGATCGACGTCGACGAGTGGGTGTCCTGGAAGGCCAAGCAGGCCACCGCTCCCAGCGGTGCCGTGATCGGGGCGGGCACGGACATCGGTCCCATGTCCCTCTGCTACAACCGTGAGCTGTTCGAGAAGGCCGGGCTGCCCACCGACCGCGCCGAGGTCGCGAAGCGGACGGCCGGCGGCTGGGAGGACTACCTCGCGCTGGGGGAGGAGTACAAGAAGAAGGCGCCCGCGGGCACGTACTTCATGGACTCCGCGAGCGCCATGTTCAACGCCGTCGTCAGCTCCAGCCCCGAGCAGTACTACGACGCGGGCGGCAAGCCGGTCTACAAGGAGAGCGCGAGCGTCAAGAAGGGCTGGGACCTCGCCGCCGAGGCCGCGTCCAAGAAGCTGACGCAGGGCCTGGCCCAGTTCGAGGACCAGTGGCAGTCGGCCCTGCGCAAGAGCACCGTCGCCACCGTCGTCTGCCCCGCCTGGATGGCCGGCCAGATCTCCACGTACGCCGGTGACGCCAACAAGGGCAAGTGGGACATCACCAGCGCCCCCGGCGCCACCGCCGCCAACTGGGGCGGCTCCTTCCTCGCCGTACCGAAGTCCGGGAAGAACGTCGACGAGGCCGCCAAGCTCGTCAAGTGGCTGACCGCGCCGGAGCAGCAGGCCGCCGTCTTCAAGGCGATCGGGGTCTTCCCGTCCAACAAGGGCGCCTACGAGCTGGCCGACGTGAAGAGCGCCACCCTGCCGTACTTCAACGACGCCCCCATCGGCCAGATCTACGCGGACGGGGCGAAGTCCATCCCCGAGGCGGTGCTCGGCCCGAAGGACGGCGTGATCAAGGACTCGATCTCGACGCAGATCAACAACATGGAGCAGCGCGGGACGAAGCCCGGCACCGCCTGGGACGCGGCGGTCCGGACGGTCGACAAGGCGATCGGCTGACCTGAACCACCCACGCGCCGGGGCCGGGCGGACGACTCCTGCCACGCCCGCCCGCCCCCGCCGTCTGCCTCCTTCTGCCCCGCAGCGTCCGCCCTCGCCCTCTGCCTCCTTCTGCCCCCGCAGCGCCTGCCCCCGCAGTGTCCGCCCCCGCTGTGCCCGCCTCTGCCCCCCTCCGCTCATTCCGTCCCCTCCTGCACTCCGCCCCCTCCTACATTCCGCCCGTCCGCTTCCGGCCGGAGCGCCCCAGGGAAGGACTCCCGCCCGTGGCAACCTCGACCCCCACCCGGGACGCGTACGTACCCCCGCCCCGCGAACCGCAGAAGGAACCACCCTCCGAGCGGCGGCAGTTGTGGCGCAGCCGGCTGTGGCGGTTCGACGACAAGGCCTCCCCGTACGCGTACATCGCGCCGTTCTTCCTCGTCTTCGGGGCCTTCGGCCTCTACCCGCTCATCTACACCGGCTGGATCGCCCTGCACCGGGTCTCGATGACCGGCCTGAACTCCATGGAGTGGGTGGGCTGGGAGAACTTCGACAAGATCCTGCACGACCCCGAGTTCTGGACCTCGGTCAGCAACACCTTCCTGATCGGCGTCATCTCCACCGTCCCGCAGCTCCTGATGGCGCTGGGCCTGGCCCATCTGCTCAACTACCGCCTGCGCGCGAGTACGTTCTGGCGCACGATCATCCTCACGCCGTACGCGACCTCGGTCGCCTCGGCCGCCCTCGTCTTCGCGCTGGTCTTCCGGGCGGACGGCGGACTGCTCAACTGGACGCTGGGCCTGGTCGGCTTCGACCCGGTCAACTGGGCCAACGGGCACTGGACTTCGAAGCTGGCCATCTCGATCATCGTGATCTGGCGCTGGACCGGCTACAACGCGCTGATCTACCTGGCCGCCATGCAGGCGGTCCCCAACGACCTCTACGAGGCAGCCTCGTTGGACGGCGCCTCGCGCTGGCAGCAGTTCCGCAAGGTGACCATCCCCTCGCTGCGGCCGACGATCCTGTTCACGATCGTCATCTCGACGATCGGGTCCATGCAGCTGTTCGGTGAGCCACTGCTGCTGGAGGGCGGCGCGCTCGGTGCCACCGGCGGCAACGAGAACCAGTACGAGACGCTCAGCATCTACCTCTACAACTACGGCTGGAACCTCGGACACCTCGGTCCGGCGGCCGCCGTCGCCTGGGCGATGCTCGCGCTCCTGCTCCTCATCGCGGCCGCCAACTGGCTCATCGGCCGCTACGTCCGCAAGTCCGGCTCCGCGGTCTGAACGGGAGCGATTCCATGACCATGACCAGCCCCACCCCCACCGCCCCCGTGAAGCCCGTACCGGTCCCGGGACGCGGTGCCCCACAGCGCCCGAGCCGCTTCCGGATGGGCGCGGGCCAGCAGATGAAGGGCGGCCCGTTCGCGTACCTCGCGCTCGCCGTCGTCGGCTTCGGCTCGCTGCTTCCGCTGTACTGGACCCTGGTGGCGGCCTCCCGCACCCAGGACGAAGTCCTCGCCTCCACACCGCCGTTCCTGCCGGGCGGCATGCTGCTGGAGAACGTCCGGACGGCCTGGGAGCAGGCCAACCTCGGCAAGGCGATCGTCAACAGCGTCATCGTCTCGTCGTCCATCACGGCCGCGACGCTCTTCTTCTGCACGCTCGCCGGGTACGCGTTCGCCAAGATGCGCTTCCGGGGCCGGGGTTGGCTGATGACCGCCGTCATCGCCACGCTCACGATCCCGCCGCAGCTCAGCGTGGTTCCGCTCTTCATGATGATGTCCGGCCTCGGCTGGGGCGGACAGCTCGAATCGGTGATCTTCCCGACGCTGGTCAGCGCGTTCGGCGTGTTCTTCATGCGTCAGTACCTGATCGAGGCGCTGCCGTACGAGCTCGTCGAGGCGGCCAAGATCGACGGGGCGAACAACTTTCGCATCGTGGTGAGCGTGGTGCTGCCGGTGGCCCGTCCCGCGATGATGGTGCTCGGGATGCTCACCTTCGTTCAGGCGTGGAACGACTTCTTCTGGCCCTACCTCGCCCTCAACCAGCAGAACCCGACCCTTCAGGTGGCGCTCGGCCAGCTCAGCGCCTCGTACACCCCCGACCAGTCCATCGTCATGGCGGGCGCGCTGATCAGCACGCTGCCGCTGCTGGCGGTGTTCGTGCTCTTCGGCAAGAAGATCGTGGGCGGGATCATGTCGGGCGCGGTCAAGGGCTGACGCCACCCGGCCCGTCCTCGACCTCCCTCTCCTCTCCACCTCACCCTTCCCACCACCCACCTGGGAGCGCTCCCGCATGACAGTAGTACGACCCGACACAGCCCCGCAGCAGGCGGCCCCGGCCCCGGCCCCCGCCCCCTTCCCGGCGGGCTTCATCTGGGGCGCCGCCACGGCCGCGTACCAGGTGGAAGGAGCGGCCGCCGAGAACGGCCGCACGCCCTCCATCTGGGACACCTTCAGCCGCACCCCCGGCAAGGTGCTCGGCGGCGACACCGGAGACGTGGCCGCCGACCACTTCCACCGCTACCGCGACGACGTGGCCCTGATGAAGCGGCTCGGTCTCAAGGCGTACCGCTTCTCCGTCTCCTGGTCCCGCGTCCAGCCCACCGGCCGGGGCCCCGCCGTCGAACGCGGCCTGGACTTCTACCGTTCGCTCGTCGACGAACTGCTGGCGGCCGGCATCACGCCCGTCGCCACGCTCTACCACTGGGACCTCCCGCAGGAGCTGGAGGACGCGGGCGGCTGGCCGGAGCGCGCGACGGCGGAACGGTTCGCGGACTACGCGGCCATCGTGGCCCGTGCGCTCGGTGACCGGGTCGGCATGTGGACCACGCTCAACGAGCCCTGGTGCACGGCCTTTCTCGGTTACGGCTCCGGGGTCCATGCCCCCGGCCGCACCGAACCGGCCGCCGCCCTGAAGGCCGCCCACCACCTCAACCTGGCCCACGGCCGGGCGACCGAGGCGCTGCGCACCAACCTCCCCGCCACCGCGCAGACCTCGGTCACCCTCAACCTCCACCAGGTGCGCCCGCTGACCGGCAGCGAGGCGGACGCGGACGCGGCGCGCCGGATCGACGCGGTGGGCAACCGGATCTTCACGGGCCCGATGCTGAAGGGGGCGTACCCGGAAGACCTCCTGACCGACACCGAACGCATCGTGAACTGGCCCGAGTTGATCCACGACGGCGACCTCGCCACGATCGCCGCCCCGATCGACGTACTCGGCGTCAACTACTACACGCCCACGATCGTCTCGACGCCCGTCTCCGGCGCCGGGGACACCCGTAACGATGGCCACGGCAACAGCGACCACTCCCCGTGGCCGGGCTCCGAGCATGTGGCGTTCCATCTCGCCGAGGGCAAGCCGCGCACGGCCATGAACTGGTCGGTGGACCCGAACGGCCTGCACGCCCTCCTCATGGACGTCTCCCGCGAGAACCCGGGCCTGCCGCTGATGGTCACCGAGAACGGTGCGGCCTTCGAGGACGTCCCGGACGCGGACGGCCAGGTCCATGACGCGGAGCGGATCGCCTACCTGCACGGCCACTTGGCCGCCGTACAGCGGGCGGTGGCCGACGGGGCCGACGTACGCGGGTACTTCCTCTGGTCACTGATGGACAACTTCGAGTGGGGGTACGGCTATGCGAAGCGGTTCGGCGCGGTCCACATCGACTACGCGACCCAGCGCCGTACGCCCAAGGCCAGCGCCCACTGGTACAGCGAGGTGATCGCGCGGCACGGCTTGCCGCCGGAGGCGTGACGCGGTGAGAGCGGCGGGGGGCCCGGCGGGGGCGCCCGCCGGGGCCCCCCCCGGCCCGCCGGGCCCTGGGGGGGCGGCCCACAAAACAAGGCAAATAAAAAAAAACAA
>NZ_JBHYVE010000019.1:154986-182748 GCF_042750035.1 Streptomyces sp. NPDC059452 | reverse complement strand
ACCCGGAAGCTAAGCCTTTCAGCGCCGATGGTACTGCAGGGGGGACCCTGTGGGAGAGTAGGACGCCGCCGAACAATTATTGTGGGAAAGCCCCGTGCCATCAGGCACGGGGCTTTTCTGCGTTTCGGGCTTTCTCGGCACGGTGAGGCACAGCTATCGGCATCGAGCGGCCTGCCGTCACTCCACGGTCGTACCTGGTCGCACCTGCCATCAACCGCGCGGCGGAGCGAGTTCCGTCCGCAGTGCGATCCCGCGCCCTCGCAGGACTGCGATCGTCAAGAGGCAACGGACCAGCCACCAGCCTGCCGAAACCGAGGAGGCCATGTGCCCCTGCCGATACGTGCTGACGACCGCGCCACCCCTCCGACCAGTCGGTTCCGCGCCGCCTGGGGTGCCGCTCACGAACCGGTCCCCGGAGTGTCCCGACGCCTGCGTCTCACCGCATATGCCCTGCCCCTTGCCGTGCTGCCGTCGAGCCTGCCGGCGGCTGCCGGCGGCATTCGGCGAAGGGGTCAGCCTCGGTGAGCGGATGTACATCCCCTCCCTCTCGGTCGTCTCCGAACTTCTCGCCTTCACCGCGATCGGCCTGATCGCCCGCTGGGGCGAGGTCTTCCCGCGCTGGGTCCCGCGCCTGGGTGGGCGGCAGGTCCCGACGAAAGCCGCGGTCGTTCCAGCCGCCCTCGGAGCCACGATCCTCACGCTCGTTTTCACCGCCCTGGCCGTCGTCAATGAAATCCAGGGCACCACGATCCGCGGCGACGACCTGCCCGACGACTTCCCCGGCGAGGCAGGTGGCTGGGAAGCCGCCTGGTTCTACATCTGCTACACGCCACTGATCTTCTGGGGACCGCTTCTGACCGTACTCACCGTCGCGTACGGCAAGCGCCGCCGCAGAGAGAGGTCTTATGCGGGCGTCACCAAGCGTGGCGTGTGAGGCTCACTTGCCACTTACTCGGTTGAGGCGGGTGCGGGTCGGGGCGAGGATCGGACCATGGACTATGTGATGCGTTCCGTGCGGGCCGAGGAATGGCCGCTGGCCAGGCAGTTGCGGCTGGAGGCGCTGAAGGACCCGGCGGCGCCCGTGGCGTTCTGGAGTCGTACGAGGAGGCGGCCGCGCGGCCGGATGCCTTCTGGCAGGACCGTACGGAGGCGGCCGCGGCCGGCAGGGACGTACGACAGTTCGTCGCGGAGTCGCCCGGGGGGGGAGTGGGTGGGCACGGTCACTGTGCTCGTTGAGCGCCCGGAGGACGATGTGCGCTTTGGCGCGGCTCCTGCGGTGAACCAGGGGCACCTGGTCGGGGTGTTCGCGCGGCCGGAAGTGCGGGGGGCCGGGGTGACGGACGCGTTGTTCCGGGTGGCCGTCGACTGGGCCTGGTCGCTGTCCAAGCCCCGGCTGGAGCGGGTGCGCCTGTATGTCCACGAGAACAACCCGCGCGCCTCGGCGTTCTACCGGCGGTTCGGGTTCGTCCCGTCCGGACAGCGGATCGCGGCGCCGGGTGGGCGGGGCGAGTGGGAGTTGGAGTATGTGATTGAGCGGGAGAGGAGGCGGTAGCTGTTGCTGTGGGGCGGGGCTGCCTTGCTCGTTCACACGGTGCCCGGGGCCGGGGCGTGCAGGTGTTGTTGCCAGCGGGCGCGGCCCTGTTCGCGGGAGCGGAGCAGGACGAGCGCGGGCATGCCGCGGGCCTGGCCCGTCGTCAGCAGTTCGGGGAGCTGGGGGAGCGGGGCCACGGCGGCCACATCGTCCAGGACCAGCGTCATTGGTGGGTCGAGCCGACCGTCGGATGACCGTGCGGCCATGCGGCGGCCGTGCTCGACCACGTGCGAGGCCAGCGCGGTGAGGAGGGGCATCGCGCCGGGGCGGGTGCGGGGATCCTCGATGGGTTCACCGACCACATAGAGCGTTCCCCCCTCGCGGCCAAAAGATTCCAGCGCGGCCGAATCCGATCGGTTTGCCGTGCAGGCATCCCGGATGTGCACCGAGGAGAGGGCCGAGAAGGCCCGTACGTTCAACTCCTGGGCGACTTCGCGCCGTTCCGGGTAGGCCGTGAGCGCGGACTCCAGGAGCCCGGCGAGGCCGGAGGCGGCCTTGGGGTGCGTACGGAGGAGGCGTACGGGTTCGTGGGCGCCGGCCCCCGAGGCCCAGCGGACGACCTGGCGGAACGGGCGGCCGTCCACCGCCGCGGCGTGCAGCCAGCACTGGAGGAGCGTCTGCGCGGTGTCGGCCACCGCCGCGTCGATCCGGGCCTGCGGGCGGACCGGGGCGAGCAGGGCGGCGGCACGTACGACGGCGGTGTCCGGGTCCTCGCAGCCTGCGGTGGGCGCCCAGTGGAGGCGGGCCGGGGTGTCGCAGAGGTGGCCGGGGTCGTAGACGAGGACCGGGCCGAGCTTGGCGCGGGCGTCCTTCGTCTCGGCCCAGACCGTGGGGTCCGAGGTGACGACCAGGGCGGGGCCCTCGGCGTCCTGGATGGCCTGGACGACGGTGGGGCGCCGGGCGGGGGCGGGGGCGTAGACGAGGAGGGGAGTGCGGGGGGAGGGGAAGGGGATGGTTGCTGCGGGGGCCGTCTGTGGTGTGTGCGGCTCTGGGGTGGAGAGTGCTGCTTGGGGGGTCTTTGTGAGTGGGGGTGGGGTGGGTGTGGGTGTGGGTGTCAGCGTAGGTGTGGGGGATGCGGCGGGGGGCTGGGGTTGTGGGGGCGCGGGGGACTTGTGGGGCTCTTGCGTGCTGTGTGTTTCGTGCGGGGCGTGGGGCTGGTGCGTTTCGCGTGGTTCGTGCGTCTCGTGGAGTGGGCCGTACCGGCGGTCCGTGCGGCGCTGTTCCCGTACGATCCGCCAGCGGGTCAGGACTCCGAGGACGAACACCGTCAGGACCACCAGCACCATCAGCTCGCCGATGAACAGGCCCCAGAACAGGCCGTAGCCGGAGAGCTGGGACGCGGGTGTCCCGGGCCAGGCGGCGGGGAGGTCCTGGGGGGCCGTGGCCAGTTCGCGCAGGGCGAGGGGGGCCTGGGTGAACGTGACGCCGTCCGGCCAGGAGCCGTGCGAGAGGAGGCCGGCCAGGCCGGTGGCCGTCCAGGTGGTCAGGGTCGCCGCGAGCAGGAGGCCGAGCAGCCCGACCAGCAGGCCGTCGGGGATGCCGCCGCTCCGAGAGCCCTCGTGGCGGGGGTGGTGCCCTCCGCCCTGCCGCGGTGCCGGTCCGCGCGCTGCCTGGCGTGCCATGTCATGCCACCGTTGACTGGGACGACTTGTTCATACGCTGCTGGTTCTCCATCCGGGCCGCCCGTTGCTCCGCCTCCAGCTCCGCGGCGCGGATGTCCTCGGGGAGCAGGTCGTCCGCGTCCGGGGCCGATCCCTCGGTCATGGCGCGGTCGGTGAAGACGAGGGGGCGTTCGGCCTCGGTGATCAGGTGTTTGACGACCTGTACGTTGCCGTTGACGTCCCAGACCGCGATGCCGGGGGTGAGGGTCGGGATGATCTCGACCGCCCACCGGGGCAGCCCGATGACCCGGCCGGTGGCTCGGGCCTCGTCGGACTTCTGGGCGTAGATGGTGCGGGTGGAGGCCATCTTGAGGATGGCCGCCGCTTCCTTCGCCGCTGCTCCGTCGACCACGTCGCTGAGGTGGTGGACGACGGCGACGAAGGAGAGGCCGAGTCGGCGTCCGAACTTCAGCAGGCGCTGGAAGAGCTGGGCGACGAAGGGGGAGTTGATGATGTGCCACGCCTCTTCGACCAGGAAGATGCGCTTCTTGCGGTCGGGCCGGATCCAGGTGTGTTCCAGCCAGACGCCGACGATCGCCATCAGGATCGGCATCGCGATCGAGTTGCGGTCGATGTGCGAGAGGTCGAAGACGATGAGGGGCGCGTCCAGGTCGATGCCGACGGTGGTGGGGCCGTCGAACATGCCGCGCAGGTCACCGTCGACGAGCCGGTCCAGGACGAGGGCGACATCCAGGCCCCAGGCCCGTACATCGTCTATGTCGACGTTCATCGCCTCGGCGGACTCGGGCTTGGGGTGGCGGAGCTGCTCCACGATGTCCATCAGGACCGGCTGGCGTTCGGTGATGGTCGCGGTGACGTAGGCGTGGGCGACCTTCAGGGCGAAGCCGGAACGCTCGTCGAGGCCGTGGCCCATCGCGACTTCGATGATCGTACGGAGCAGGGCGAGCTGGCCGGTGGTGGTGATGGAGGGGTCGAGGGGGTTGAGGCGGATGCCGCCGTTGAGGGCGGCGGTCGGGTCCAGGCGGATGGGGGTTATGCCCAGCTCCTGGGCGATGAGGTTCCATTCGCCGACGCCGTCCTCGCCCTGGGCGTCCAGGACGACGACCTGGCGGTCGCGGAAGCGGAGCTGGCGCAGGACGTAGGTCTTCTCCAGCGCCGATTTGCCGTTGCCGGACTCGCCGAGGACGAGCCAGTGGGGGGCGGGGAGCTGTTGCCCGTACAGCTGGAAGGGGTCGTAGATGTAGCCCTTGCCGCTGTAGACCTCGCGGCCGATGATCACGCCGGAGTCGCCGAGGCCGGGGGCGGCGGTGGGCAGGTAGACGGCCTGGGCCTGGCCCGTCGACGTACGGACGGGGAGGCGGGTCGTCTCCACCTTGCCGAAGAGGAAGGAGGTGAAGGCATCCGACAATGCGGACAGGGGGTCTCGCATGGGGTGGGTGCCCTCTCTTGTCGCGGGTGACGGTGTCGGTGGTGGGGGCGGTCTTCTTTTGAGCCCGCGTCAGCGGCGGATGCCCGTGGCGAACGGGAGCGTGTTCACGAAGGCGCGGTGGTGTTCGCGGTCGCACCACTCCAGCTTGAGATACGACTTGCCGGCCGAGGCGCGGATCGTGCGTTTGTCGCGGGCGAGGGCCTCGGGTGAACGGGACGACACCGTGATGTACCCCACCAGGTTCACCCCGGCAGCGCCGCTGGCCAGATCTTCACCCCGCTGGTCGAGCCGGCCGTGGGCGGCGATGTCGCGGGGGTCCACGGTGCGGTTCATCTTGGCCTGGCGGCTGGCCTCGGCGTCGTCGTTGGTCTTCTCGGTCAGCATGCGCTCGATGGCGATCTCGGTGGGTTCGAGGTCCATGCAGACGGCGACCGTACGGATGACGTCGGGGGTGTGGACGAGGAGCGGGGCGAGGAAGTTGACGCCGACGGGGGTCATCGGCCACTCCTTCACCCAGGCCGTGGCGTGGCACCAGGGGGCGCGGGTGGTGGACTCGCGGGTCTTGGCCTGGAGGAACGTGGGCTCGACCGCGTCCAGTTCGGCGGGCCAGGCGTTGCGCTTGGTCATGGCCTGGATGTGGTCGATGGGGTGGTCGGGGTCGTACATGGAGTGCACGAGGGAGGCCAGGCGGCTCTGGCCGAGCGGCTGGCGGACCCGGATGTCGGCCTCGGCGAGGCGGGCGCAGATGTCGGTGAGCTCGCGGGCCATGACGACGGCGAGTCCGGCGTCGCGGTCGAGCTTGCGGCCGCCGTGGGGGCGGGCGGCGCGGGCCATGGCGTTGGCCTCGGCGGCCAGTTCGCGGCTGTAGTGCATACAGGCGACGAGGTAGGCGCGGTGCTGCTCGCTGGAGGTGGAGACCATGGACTGGAGCTGGTCGTAGGAGTCCTGGAGCCAGCCGGGGGAGGCCTTGTCGCCGCGCTGGGCGACGTCCTTGGCGTGGGCGTCGGGGTCGGCGGGGAGGGTGCGGGCGAGCATCTGGAGGCGGGTGACGAAGCCGTCGCCGTTGGCCACGTGCTTGAGGAGGGTGCCGAAGCGGTCGACGAGGGCTTCCTGGTCCTCGCTGTCGCGGAGGCCGACGCCGGGGCCCTCGATCTCGATGGCGGCGGTGACGGTGCGGCGGTCGGCGTGGAGGAGTACGGCGATCTCGTCGGGGCCGAAGGGGGCGGCGAGCCAGCTGATGCGGCCGATGCCGGGGGGCGGGCCGATCTCGACCTCGCGGCCGTCGGAGCTGACGCCGGCCTCCATGGCGCCGGAGCGGTAGGCGGTGCCGCGGCGCAGGGAGCGCTTGAAGCTGCGGTTGATCTCGAACCACTTGTAGAACGTCCGCTGCTTGTACGGGACGTAGACGATGGCGAGGGCCAGGAGGGGGAAGCCCACGAGGCAGACGATGCGCAGGGAGAGGACGGGGACGAGGAGTCCGCTCATCATGCCGAGGAACGCGCCGACGATGATCAGGGCGATCTCGCCGGTCTCGCGGTTCTTGCCGACGATCGCGTTCGGCCGGGCGCGGCCGATGAGATACGTACGGCGGGGCGTCATCGTGTGGGACTGGGTCGTCAACGCCCTCCACCTCCTGTGCTCGGGTTACCTGTGCTGCCGAAGCCGCCTCCGCCTCGGGAGGAGCGGCTGCTGTGGGGGGTGCCGGAGGTGGGGCCGGAGCCGCCGCTGCGGGGCGAGGGTGCGGCGGAGGGGACAGATCCGCCGCCGGCCCCGCCCCCGCCTCCGCCGGAGGGGCGGGAGCTGTGTGCGGCGACGCCGCCGCCGGCCGGGTTGGAGGGGCGGGCGCCGCCGCCTCCCCCTCCGCTGTTCTGGTCGTTGCGGCCGCTGTGGGTCTTGATGCCCTGGGAGACGAGGGCGGCCGGGGAGCTGATGAGGGCGGCGGCCTGGGCGCCGTCGGTGGCCTGCTTGCGGTTGGTGCGGGCGCCCTGGATCTCGTCGCCGAAGCCGGGGACGAAGCGGTAGATCATGGCGGAGGCGAAGATGGCCAGGAGGATGATGGCGAGGCCGGAGACGACGGCGGAGAAGGCGTCGGGGCCGTCACCTGCGGAGAGCGCTCCGGCGAGGCCGAGGACGATGACGATGACCGGCTTGACCATGATCACCGCGATCATGATGCCGGCCCAGCGGCGGACGTGGCCCCACATGTTCTTGTCGACGAGGCCGGCGTAGACGACGATGCCGAGCAGGGCGCCGACGTAGAGCAGGGCGGCGCGGATGACGAGCTCCAGCCACAGGATGCCGGCGGCGACGATCGAGACGAGCGAGACGACGATCAGCATGATCGGTCCGCCGCCGATGCCGGTGCCCTTCTTGAGGGCCTCGGCGAACGAGCCGAAGAAGACGTCGGTCTGGCCTCCGGTGGAGGCGGCGATGACGTCGGTGACGCCGTCGGTGGCGGAGACGATCGTGTAGAGGATCAGGGGCGTGAAGGCCGAGGCGAGGACGGTGAGCCAGAGGAAGCCGACGGCCTCGGAGATCGCGGTGGTGAGGGGGACGCCGCGGATGGCGCGCTTGACCACGGCGAGGAGCCAGAGGATGAGGGTGAGGATGGTGGAGGCGGCGAAGATGACGGCGTACTGCTGGAGGAACTTCTGGTTGGTGAAGTCGACGTTGGCGGTGGAGTCGACGGCTTCGCTGAGCTTCCCGACGATCCAGGCGGCGGCGTCGGCGCAGCCTTGGGCGAGGGAGGTGAGGGGGTCCAGGGGGTCGGTGGGGCCTACGTTCTGTGTGCTGGAGCCGGTACCCTCGCCGCCTTCGCAGTAGTCCTTGGCGGGGCCGCGAATCAGGTCGCAGGGGTCGTTGGTGGGCTCGGGTGAGGGCGTCGGAGCCGGGGCTGCTGTCGCGCGACCGGCCAGCATCAGGGCTGCCACCTGGAGGCCGGTGAAGACCGCCGCCAGCGACCGCACGCGGCGGGACTGACTACCGGGCATAGGTGAACCCTCCGAACCCTTGAACGGCGTCAGCCATTTCCTCGGCAGAGGAAGCTGTTTGGTCTCGGCCGACGGGCACAGGGCCGTCCTTCTGCGTGAAGTCGGTGACCTTCCAGTCCCCGTCGACCCACTTCAGCTCGTAGGTGGTGGTGTACCAGCTCTCGGAGACCGGGTTCTTGGACCCTTCACCGGCCAGCCCGAACAGCGCGGAATACCAGACGGCGACCGTGGCGGTGTCGCCGAGGTACTTCTCGACCTTGGTTCCGACCGGGTTGGCTCGGGAGATGAAGGTCAGGCCCTCTGGGGCCTTGCCGTCAGGGTTGAGGCCGATGCTGGTGAGGAAGGACTCCTGGGAGTAGACCTTGTCGAGGTCGTCCCTGCGTGCGGCGGCCACGTCCGGTGCGTAGACCGCCTCGGAGATCTGATGGCGGCGCTCCTTGTCGAACATTCCGTCCGAGACCAGTGCCACCGAGTAGTTCGCCGCCGCGCTCTGCGCCCCCTGTTCGTCGTGGGCGAAGCCGGAGGGGATGGTGCCGGTCTTGGTCTGGACCGGCTTGGTGCCGGTGGCGGCGGAGCCTGCGGTTCCGGGGCTTTTCGCGCCCGGGGAGGCGGTGTCGTTGCTGGTGCCGCCCCGGTTGGCGAAGGCGATGGCGGCGATGAGGAGGACCACCACGGCGGTGATCGTGACCAGGGAGCGGGAGTTCCGGACGGGCCGGCGGGCGTGCGGGTGGCCCGGGTCGCCGTCCGGGAGGCGGGTACGGGTCTGGCGGGTGCCGCCGAGGGTGCTGTACGGGTCGTCCGTGCGCCCGCCCTGGTCCACGCCGCGGTAGTCGTGCTCGTCGCCGGGGCTCATGCCGCGTTCGCTCCCTCGGTCGTGTGCGGAACCGCGCATGACGACGGTAGCTGTGCTGGTTGCCGCGTGAGCGCGGTGGAGTGACTCGACATCAGGAAGACGCAACCTCAGCCGGTGGGCACGACGGATGGTGGGGAGCGGGCGGGGACGGCCCGGCAGGGGCTGGCCGACGGGTGGTCAGACAGCCATTCCGTAGACGATGGTGAAGAGAGTGCCCAGGGAGCCGATGATGAAGACCCCGGTCAGGCCCGCCACGATCAGGCCCTTGCCCTGTTCCGCGCTGAACGTGTCGCGCAGGGCCGTCGCTCCGATGCGCTGCTTCGCCGCGCCCCAGATCGCGATGCCGAGGCAGAGCAGGATGGCGATCGCCATCACCACCTCGATCATGATGCGCGCCTCGTTGCCCAGCGTGCCGAACGGTCCCCAGTTGGGGGCGATTCCGCCGATGATGGTGGTGATGTCGCCCTTCTCTGCTGCCAGGATCATGTAAGTCACCGCCCCTGTTGGGTAGTTAGCTGCCTGTGCCGTGCGGCACGGATTGCCTTCTATCTTCGCTGATGAAACAGCACCCGCACGACGCCTTCCCGGTCTCTTTACCCGGATCTCGCACGTTCGACCGACATGGCCGCCCTGACCTGCGGCTCGTCCGGATATCCTCATGCATATGCCTAGTTACTCTGTGTATCACGCTATGTGACCGCGAGCAACGACGGTGGCCATGGGTTCCTGATGTGGTTGCAGCGTTCGAGGGGCACGGCGTCTTCGTATGCGCCGTTCGGGAGCCACCGGTGCGCCGGTGGTGTGCTGCGGATGACTCGTACACACCCTCGAAAACAGCCCTGAACCGTTCCCCTATGGGGGATGGTTGAGGGGTGCGGAAATTCTGGGTCCTCGGTGGCGTCGGCGTGGGTGCGGCGGCGTGCTTCCTGGCGCTGCTCCTCGTCGGTACGTACTCGGCCGCCGCCGGTCTCGCGGGGGCGGGCGGCGGTGGGGCCGTCGCGCTCGCCAAGGGGGCCGTGCCGGCGCGGTACCAGCCGCTCGTGCAGAAGTGGGGCAACCTCTGCCCCGCCATCAACCCGGCCCTGCTGGCCGCGCAGTTGTACCAGGAGAGCGGCTGGAACCCCAGGGCGCAGAGCCACGCCGCCGCGCAGGGCATCGCCCAGTTCATCCCGGGCACCTGGGCCACGCACGGGATCGACGGCAACGGTGACGGCAAGCGGGATGTGTGGGACCCGGCCGACGCGATCCCCTCGGCCGCCTCGTACGACTGCGAGCTCGCCGGGTACGTCAAGAAGGTGCCGGGCGATCCGACGAACAACATGCTGGCCGCGTACAACGCCGGCGCGTACGCGGTGATCAAGTACGGCGGTGTGCCTCCTTATAAGGAGACGCAGAACTACGTGAAGATCATCCGGTCGCTGGAGAAGAGCTTCGCCCGGCCCGTCGGCCGTGTCCAGCCCTCCCGGCAGGCGGCCGGGGCCATCTACTTCGCGCAGAAGAAGCTCGGCACGCCGTATCTGTGGGGCGGCAACGGGACGCCGGACCAGCAGGGGCGGTTCGACTGTTCCGGGCTGACCCAGGCCGCGTACCGGACCGTCGGGATCGAGCTGCCGCGCGTCGCCAACGACCAGTACAACGCGGGGCCGCATCCCTCGCGGGACGAGCTGCTCCCGGGGGATCTGGTGTTCTTCTCCGACGATCTGACCAATTCGCGGGCCATCCGGCATGTCGGGTTGTACGTCGGGGGCGGATATATGATCAACGCTCCCTTCACGGGGGCGGTCATCCGGTTCGACAAGATCGATACGCCGGACTACTTCGGTGCGACCCGGGTCACCAAGGACGGTGCCGCGGCTCTGCCGACGAATCTTCCCGCGGATTCGTCGACGGGGTGACGGATCTCTCTCCTCGGCCGTCCTGCTCCGATTCCCTGTCGATTCCCTTCCGGTTCCCGCCGGTCGGGGGTGGGTCCGGCGGTGCTGACGGTGAGTCGGCCGTGGCCGGAACTCTCCGTGAAGCCTGGGCCCTGAGCTGCGACGACCAGTCACTCTTCGATAACGTCATGGTGATCATTCGGTGGAGAGCGGAACGCGGGCGGACGCCGGGCCGTTCCCTGGACAGGGACAGCGGACAGCATGTGCACCGACCATGCGTGCGCGGGAACGGGACCACACCGAATCACACGGGGGTTCGACCACGGTGGCGTGCACGGACGCGCGTCGCCACTGAAGAAGCAGACAAGGCAAGGGGCCGCAGCAGATGGCTGGACTCGAACTCGATGGGTCGAACCCGGACGTCAGCCTGCTCTACGACATCAACGGGCTGGCGAAGGCCGCTCCGACCTGGTTCGACCGGGTCATGGAGTTCGTCGGTGAGTACGGGACCATGTTCGGCCTCGTCCTGGTGGGCCTCTGGTGCTGGTGGAGCATGCGCAAGCGTGGGAGCGCCGAGGATTCGGTGACGACCGTCGCCGCCCTCGTCTGGGCGCCGCTCGCCGCCGCGCTCGCGGTCGTGATCAACATCCCGATCCGTGGCTTCGTCGAACGGCCCCGCCCCTTCAACGACCATGAAGGGCTGGAGGTCCTGATCCAGGGCAAGACGGACTATTCGTTCGTCAGCGACCATTCCACCCTCGCGATGGGCCTTGCCGTCGGTATCTTCGTGGCCAACCGGAAGTTCGGCTTCGTGGCGCTCGGCCTCGCGTTCTTTGCGGGCGTCAGCCGGATCTACATGGGCGTCCACTACCCGACCGACGTGATCGGCGGATTCGCCCTCGGCACGGCCGTCGCCCTGCTGCTCGCGCCGCCCGCGATGGCGCTGCTGACCCCGCTGATGGCGGCGATCTCCCGGTCCGACCGGGCCCGCTGGATCGTGCGGTCGAAGAAGGCCGATGCGGCGTACGTGGACGAGCGCGGGGACACGCGCGGAATTCCCGAGCCGCGTCCTGGCACCGGGCGTGGCAACCCGGGCGAGAAGGATCTCGCCGCCTGATCCGACCTCGACCTCCGTCCCGGACCCCGGCCACTGTCTGTCCGGTACGCCGATCCCCCAGGTGCTTCGGAGCGCCTGGGGGATCGTGTGTTTCCGGCCATGTCCCCCCTGGGGTCAGGGCGGCGGCGCGGCGAGGTGCTCGGCGGCGTCGGTGCGTGCCCGGTCCCGGGATCTGCGGGCGGGTCCCGCCCAGCCGCAGGTGCAGCGCGCCAGGCAGAACGAGCCGCGCTCGGTCGTCGTGGCGCTGCACGAAGGAGGGTGCGGGGCGGCGGTGCGGGCTGGGGCGGGGGGTTCCTCGTGCACGCGACCAACGGTACTGGTGGCGGGCTCCGAATGGGACGGGGGCGGGCTTCGGATCGGGGGCCGTGCGCCGTTGTGCCCCGGGGCGCGTATGCCGGTTTCCCGGTGCTGTGTGGGCTCTGTCGTGTGGTGGGCCGGGTGGGGCGGCGTGACGGGGGGCGTCGGTGGTCGTTATGCGGGGCGGGTGAGGGCTCGGTCGGGCGGTAGTCGTTGGGGGTTGGCAGGCGATGGTGGTGCAGCAGGACAGGTACGGAGGCGGGGCCCGCGCTGCCTGCGCCCTCGCCGTGGCCGGGGTGATGGCGGTCACCTCCGGATGCGTCGGCGGGGAGAGCGGCGGGGGTGACGGCTCCGGGCAGCGCGCCGTGGCCGCCGAGCGCCCGCTCGATGTGCTCGGCCAGGCCGCCGACGTACTCGCCGAGGCGGGCGGCGCGGAAGCCCGTACGTCGATGGAGACGGCGGCAGGCGGGACCCGGGTGACGATCCGGGGGCGGGGCACGTACGACTTCCGCAAGCAGATGGGGCGGATCAAGGTGGTGCTGCCCACGGACGCGGCGGGTGCGGCCGATCACCGGCCGATCACCGAGCTGCTGGCGCCGGGCGCGCTCTACATGAAGAACCGTGGCGCGGGCGTCCCCGCCGACAAGTGGGTCAGGATCGACACGACCGCCCTCAAGGACGGCAACCTCGTCACCGGCGGGGTCACCGATCCGATGGCCGCCGCCGAACTCCTGCGCGGGGCTGCCGATGTGACGTACGTGGGGAAGTCCGATCTGGCCGGGGTGACGGTCCATCACTACCGGGGCGTCGCGGACCTGAACCGGGCGGCGCGTGCCGCGTCACCGCAGTCGCGCGGGGCGCTGAGCGCGGCGGCGAAAGGGTTCAGCAGGGACGCGGTGCCGTTCGACGCCTACCTGGACGAGGAGGGGCGGCTGCGGAAGGTCCGGCACCGCTTCAGCTTCGCCGCGGAGGGGGCCGAGGGGTCCGAACGGCCGGAGGTGTCGGTGGTCTCGACGCTGCTGCTGTACGGGTTCGGGGCGCCGGTCACGGTGAGGCTGCCGGACGAGGACGACATCTACACGGGGGAGATCCGGCAGGGGTGAGGGTCCGCCCGCCGACGCGTCCCCCACGGGAGGGGCGGGGCGGGAGGGGCCGGTTGGGAGGGGGCGAAATGGTCCGTCCGTGCCATGCGCGGTGCGTGCCGCGCTCCCTACGCTAGGAAGTCGGCGCGCCGAGGGCCGATGGGCGGCCGAGGAGTCGGTGAAGGGCCGGCGGCGAGTCCGCGAAGGGCCGTCGGTGACGGCGGAGAAGACGACGGCAGAGTGACGACGGCAGAGAGGTGACGCAGGTGGTGACGCTCAGCGCCCCGAACGCTCAGGACTGTGTGGCCCTCGCCGAGATCGAGCTGTGCGGCGAGCTGATGATCGCGGCCTCGGCGGCGGGTGAGGAGCGCCTCAGCCCCGACCGTATCGACGAGGTGCTCAACGTCAGGTGCCCGGAGACGTGGACGACCGTTCCCCGGCAGGCCGCCGCCGTCCACCGGGGGTGACGTCGGCGTCGACGGTGGCCCGGCAGGCAGCCCCGTACCGCGTTTCGCGCCGCGTGTTGTACGGAGACCCGTACCGCGTCCCGTGTTGCTCGGCGTACGGAGTCCCGTGCCCGGTCCCGTACCGCTCCCCGCCCCCCGGCCTCACGTCCGCAGCAGCCGGGCGATCGCCTTCGTGGCCTCCGCGACCTTCGCGTCGACCTCCTCGCCGCCCTTGACCGCCGCGTCGGCGACGCAGTGGCGCAGGTGCTCCTCCAGCAGCTGGAGGGCGAAGGACTGCAGGGCCTTGGTGGAGGCCGAGACCTGGGTGAGTATGTCGATGCAGTAGACGTCCTCGTCGACCATGCGCTGGAGGCCGCGGATCTGGCCCTCGATCCGGCGCAGCCGTTTGAGGTGTTCGTCCTTCTGGTAGTGGTAGCCGTGGATGCCGCGGTCGTGGTCCGTGACGATCTCCCCGGCCTCCTCGGCGGCGGGGGGAGCCGTCGGTTCGACGGCTCCGGTGCCCGTGGTCTCGGTGGTGGTCATCTGCGTCCTCCCGTTGTCCTCTTACAGCGTGCTACAGACTGCTACGGAGTGCTATGGCCCGGTGGGGCCGGATGCGGCTCGATGCGGCCGGTCTGGCTCGATGTGGCCTGATGTGACCGGTGCGGCTCCGCCGGAGCGGCCCTGCGGCAACTCTGCGTCTCTGGCTGTGGTATACCCCGGCCGGGTATATCGTAACGAATCCGGCGGAAACGTGACCGGGGGCCCGTGCCGATCCCCGTTCTCGATGGGCGACACTGAAGAACGCCGGTTAGCCGTGGCCGGATGATGCGCCTAGCATCAGCCTGACCGAATCCAAAGCATCCCGAGGACCCCACGTGCGCTTTCGTCTGACCCCCAGGGAGACGAGCTTCTACGACATGTTCTCCGCGTCCGCGGACAACATTGTCACGGGCTCGAAACTCCTGATGGAACTGCTCGGGGCGGATTCTGCCTCCCGAGTCGAGATCGCGGAGCGTATGCGGGCAGCGGAGCACGCGGGGGACGACGCCACCCACGCGATCTTCCACCAGCTGAACTCCTCCTTCATCACGCCGTTCGACCGCGAGGACATCTACAAGCTGGCGTCCTCGCTCGACGACATCATGGACTTCATGGAGGAGGCCGTCGACCTGGTCGTCCTCTACCAGGTCCAGGAGCTCCCCAAGGGTGTCGAGCAGCAGATCGAGGTGCTGGCCCGGGCGGCGGAGCTGACCGCCGAGGCGATGCCGGGGCTGCGGACGATGGACAACCTCACCGAGTACTGGATCGAGGTCAACCGCCTGGAGAACCAGGCCGACCAGATCCACCGCAAGCTGCTGGCCCAC
The DNA here is from genome assembly GCF_042750035.1 of Streptomyces sp. NPDC059452. Taxonomy (NCBI): domain Bacteria; kingdom Bacillati; phylum Actinomycetota; class Actinomycetes; order Kitasatosporales; family Streptomycetaceae; genus Streptomyces; species Streptomyces sp. NPDC059452. Next base: position 168,080 of record NZ_JBHYVE010000019.1, on the reverse strand, counting down.
CTCTTCAACGGCAAGTACGACGCCATGGAGGTGCTGAAGCTCAAGCAGATCGTGGACGTCCTGGAAGAGGCGGCTGACGCCTTCGAGCACGTCGCCAACACCGTGGAGACCATCGCGGTCAAGGAGTCCTGAACCTCGTGGACACCTTTGCGCTGATCGTGACCATCGGTGTCGCGCTCGGCTTCACGTATACGAACGGCTTCCACGACTCCGCGAACGCCATCGCCACCTCGGTCTCCACCCGGGCGCTGACCCCGCGTGCGGCTCTGGCGATGGCGGCGGTGATGAACCTCGCCGGTGCCTTCCTGGGCCAGGGGGTCGCCAAGACCGTCAGCGAAGGCCTGATCGCCACGCCCGTGGGGCAGAAGGGGATGGGCATCCTGTTCGCGGCGCTGGTCGGCGCGATCATCTGGAACCTCATCACCTGGTACTACGGTCTCCCCTCCTCGTCCTCGCACGCGCTGTTCGGCGGCATGGTCGGCGCGGCGCTGGCCGGCGGGACGGATGTGATCTGGTCCGGGGTGCTGGAGAAGATCGTCATCCCGATGTTCCTCTCCCCGATCATCGGTCTGATCGCCGGTTATCTGGTGATGGTCGGCATCATGTGGATGTTCCGGAACGCCAACCCGCACAAGGCCAAGCGCGGCTTCCGGATCGCGCAGACGGTCTCGGCGGCGGGCATGGCGCTCGGCCACGGCCTCCAGGACGCGCAGAAGACGATGGGCATCGTGGTGATGGCCCTGGTCATCGCCGATATCGAGGGCCCCAACGACGAGATCCCGATCTGGGTCAAGATCGCGTGTGCCGTGATGCTCTCCCTGGGGACGTACGCGGGTGGCTGGCGCATCATGCGGACGCTCGGCCGGAAGATCATCGAGCTGGACCCGCCGCAGGGCTTCGCGGCGGAGACGACCGGTGCGTCGATCATGTTCGGTTCGGCGTTCCTCTTCCACGCCCCGATCTCCACGACCCATGTCATCACCTCCGCGATCATGGGCGTCGGCGCCACGAAGCGGGTGAACGCCGTGCGCTGGGGTGTCGCGAAGAACATCATCCTCGGCTGGTTCATCACCATGCCGGCCGCGGCGCTGGTCGCGGCGCTCAGCTATGGCGCGGTGCTGCTGCTCTTCGGCTGAGGCGATGCCGTAAGAACGCGTGTGTACGCACATGGGTCCGCCCCCGCTCTCCGTACCAGGGAGAGCGGGGGCGGACCCTTTCGCCTTGTGGTGGCACCGCCATGCAGCACCGCAAGGCCGTATCAGGGGGAGGTACGGCTCAGCCGAAGCGGCCCGAGATGTAGTCCTCCGTGGCCTGGACCGAGGGGTTGGAGAAGATCCGCTCCGTCTCGTCTATCTCGATGAGCCGGCCGGGCTTGCCGACCGCCGCGAGGTTGAAGAACGCGGTGCGGTCCGAGACCCGGGCCGCCTGCTGCATGTTGTGCGTCACGATGACGATCGTGAAGCGCTCCTTCAGCTCGCCGATCAGGTCCTCGATGGCGAGGGTCGAGATCGGGTCGAGCGCCGAGCACGGCTCGTCCATCAGCAGGACCTGCGGCTCGACCGCGATGGCGCGGGCGATGCACAGGCGCTGCTGCTGGCCGCCGGAGAGGCCGGAGCCGGGCTTGTTGAGCCGGTCCTTGACCTCGTTCCAGAGGTTCGCGCCGCGCAGGGACTTCTCCACGACGTCGTTCAGCTCGCTCTTGCGGTAGCTGCCGTTGAGCCGCAGGCCCGCCGCCACGTTGTCGAAGATCGACATGGTGGGGAAGGGGTTGGGGCGCTGGAAGACCATGCCGACCGTGCGGCGCACGGTGACCGGGTCGACGTTGGAGCCGTACAGGTTCTCGTCGTCCAGCAGCACCTTGCCCTCGACGCGGCCGCCGGGGGTGACCTCGTGCATCCGGTTCAGGGTGCGCAGGAAGGTGGACTTGCCGCAGCCGGAGGGGCCGATGAAGGCGGTCACGGAGCGGGGCTCCACGGTCATCGAGATGTCCTCGATGGCCTTGTGGCTGCCGTAGTAGGCGGTGAGGCCGCTGATGTCGATGCGCTTGGCCATGGGAATCACTGCTTCTTTCGGGAGGTCGCTGATGGCCGCGTCAGCGACCGGTCTTCGGGGCCTTCCAGCGGGCGATTCCGCGGGCCACGAGGTTGAGGATCATGACGAAGGCGATCAGTACCAGGGCTGCGGCCCAGGCGCGGTCGTAGGACGCGGCCTCGCCGATCTTGTACTGCTCGTAGATGTAGAACGGCAGCGAGGACTGGGCTCCGTCGAAGGGGTTCGCGTTGATCAGCTGGCTGCCGAAGACCAGCAGGATGATCGGGGCGGTCTCACCGGCGATACGGGCGATGGCCAGCATGACACCGGTGGTGATGCCGCCGATCGCGGTCGGCAGGACCACCTTCAGGATAGTGCGCCACTTCGGGATGCCGAGGGCGAGCGAGGCCTCGCGGAGCTCGTTGGGAACGAGCTTGAGCATCTCCTCGGTGGAGCGGACCACGACCGGGATCATCAGGATGGTCAGGGCGAACGCGCCCATCAGGCCGGACGGCTCCAGGTTGGCGATCAGCATGATCGACAGGATGAAGAGACCGGCGACGATGGACGGGATGCCCGTCATCACGTCGACGAAGAACGTGACGGCCTTGGCGAGGGAGCCCTTGCCGTACTCGACCAGGTAGACGGCGGTCAGCAGACCGAGCGGGGCGGAGATCACCGTGGCGATACCGACCTGCTCCAGGGTGCCGATCAGCGCGTGGTAGACGCCGCCGCTGGCCTCCGAACCGAGCACACCGGCCATGGAGTGGGTCAGGAAGTAGCCGTCGAGGCGTTCGGAGCCGCGGCTGATGGTCGTCCACAGCAGCGAGGCCAGCGGGATGATCGCCATCAGGAAGCAGACCCAGACGATGCTGGTGGCCAGCCGGTCCTTGGCCTGGCGCTTGTTCTCCACGACGGTGGTGGCGACGTACGAGATGGCCAGGAAGAACAGCGCGGCGATCATGCCCCACTGCACCTTGCTGTGCCAGCCGGCGGCGAGGCTGAGGCCGATGGCGAGCGCGACGGCCAGGGCGGCGAAGCCGAGGGGGGCCAGGCGGGGCAGCGAACGGCTGCTCAGGCCGGGGGTCCGCGCGGGGCCGGTGGGCGGCGTCGGGCGTTCCTGGACGCTTGCGGTTGCGTTGCTCATGCGTTGGCCCCCGAGTACTCCTTGCGGCGGGCGATGATGAGCCGGGCCGCGCCGTTGACCAGCAGGGTGAGGACGAAGAGGACGAGGCCGGAGGCGATCAGGGCGTCGCGCCCGAACTCGTCGGCCTCGCCGAACTTGGCCGCGATGTTCTGCGCGAACGTTCCGCCGCCCGGGTTGAGCACGTGCAGCGAGATGATGAAGCTCGGGGAGAGGACCGTGGCGACGGCCATCGTCTCGCCGAGCGCCCGGCCGAGGCCGAGCATCGAGGCGGAGATGATGCCGGAGCGGCCGAAGGGCAGCACCGAGAGGCGGATGACCTCCCAGCGGGTGGCGCCCAGGGCGAGGGCGGCCTCCTCGTTCATCTTCGGGACCTGGAGGAAGACCTCGCGGCTGACGCTGGTCACGATCGGCAGGATCATGATCGCGAGCAGCACGCCCACGGTGAAGAGCGAGCGGGCGACGCCGACCTCGGTCTTCTCGAAGATGTACGTCCAGCCGAAGAACTGGTCGAGCCAGAGGTTGAGGCCCTCCAGGTACGGCACCAGGACGAGGGCGCCCCAGATGCCGTAGACGATGCTGGGTACGGCGGCGAGCAGGTCGACGACGTACGCGATGGGGGCGGCCAGCTTGCGCGGCGCGTAGTGCGAGATGAACAGGGCGATGCCGACAGCGATCGGAACCGCGATGACCATCGCGATGATCGAGCTGACGACGGTGCCGAAGAGCAGGACGGCGATGCCGAAGACCGGGGGGTTGCCGGCCGGGTTCCAGTCGAAGGTGGTGAGGAAGTTGCCCTCGTTCTTCGAGATGGCGATGACGGCCCGGTAGCTGAGGAACACGGCGATGGACGCCATGAGCACGAGCAGCAGGATGCCCGAGCCGCGTGAGAGGCCCAGGAAGATCTTGTCGCCCGCGCGCCCGGTGGACTTGGAGCGCTTCCCCCGTTCCGGGGGTGCCGGCGAGGCCGGTGGTGTGTCTATCTGCGTGGTGGAAGCCATGGTCTTTCCGGTCTGTGTGGGGGAGCCGTGGGCTCCCCTGGCGGCGGTGCACCGGATGGGTCGGGGGGTGGCGGGCCGGTCCGGAGGGGTGCGCCGGGCCGGCCTGCCGGTGGGGCGGGGAGCGCGGGGCCCGGCCTCGTCCTGCTGGACGGGCCCCGCGCTCCGGGCCGTTACGAGAGGCCGTTGATGGTCTCGCGGACCTTCGCGTTGATCTCGGCCGGGATCGGGGCGTAGCCCGCGTCCGTCAGGATCTTCTGGCCGTCGTCGGAGGCGGCGTAGGAGAGGAAGGACTTGACGGTGTCGAGCGTCTCGGCCTTGTTGCCGGTGTCGCAGACGACCTCGTACGTGACCAGGACCAGCGGGTAGGCGCCGTCGGCCTTGGTGGCGTAGTCGAGCTCCAGGGCCAGGTCCTTGCCGGTGCCGACGACCTTGGCGGCGGCGATGGCCTTGGAGGCGTTCTCCGAGGTGGCCTCGGCCGGGGTGGAGCCGCCGTTGTCGATGGCGACCGTGGAGATGCCCTGGGACTTGGCGTAGGAGAGCTCGAAGTAGCCGATCGCGCCGTCGACCTGCTTCACCTGGGCGGCGATGCCGGACGAGTTGGACGCGGCCTGGCCACCGGGGGCCGGCCACTTCTTCTCGGCCTCGTACTTCCACTCCTTCGGAGCGGCGGCGCCGAGGTACTTGCCGAGGTTCTGCGTGGTGCCGGAGTCCTCGGAGCGGTGGAAGGCCTGGATCGCCTTGTCCGGCAGGTCGACGCCCTCGTTGAGCTTGGCGATCGCCGGGTCGTTCCACTTCTTGATCTTCGTGTCGAAGATCTTGGCGAGGGTGGGGGCGTCCAGTACGAGCTTGTCGACACCCTCCAGGTGGTAACCGATCGCGACCGGGCCGCCGACCATCGGGAGGTTGATGCCCTGGCCGGTCTTGCACGACTTCTTCGACTCGGCGACCTCTTCCGGCTTCAGCGCGGAGTCGGAACCGGCGAAGCCCACGGTGCCCTGGTTGAAGGCGACGATGCCCTCACCGGAGGAGGAGGAGTTGTAGTTGATCTCCACACCGGAACAGGCGGCCATGTAGTTCTTGACCCAGAGGTCCATGGCGTTCTTCTGAGCGCTGGAGCCGGAGGCGCGGAGCTGGCCCTTGGCCTTGCCGCAGTCGATGCTCGACGCCGCCGTGGTCTTGCCACTGGTGCCGGGCGTGTCGCCGCCGCCGCTGTTGTCGTCCGAACCGCACGCCGTGAGGACCAGGGCGCCGGAGACGGCGAGGGCACCGAGCGCGGTGGCACGAAGCCGGTTCTTGCGCTGAAGCTTCACTTTCGGGTGTTCCTTCCAGGAGCCGCCGTGGTCTGTTCGTTCTACGACGGCGTGCGATGAGGAGGGGTGCTGTGGCTTGGCGCCGCGCACCTTGTACGTCCGAAATTAGGCAGAACAGGTGAAGCCGCCTACGGGGGAGAGTGAACGGCAGGTGAACCGTGTCGGGCAGACAAGTGTGGGCGCCCCGGTCCGGTGGCCGGTGTTCAGGTGCGGGGCAGCGTGTCGAGCAGCGCGGTGAGCTGGTCGCGGTCGCGCGGCTGGGTGAGGCGTACGAGGGCCTCCCCGGGGGAGAGCCACAGGAGGCGGTCCACCTCGTCGTTGGCCTCGAAGGCCCCGCCGGTCGCCTCGGCGGCCCAGTAGGCGACCTCCTTGGGGCGGCCGTCCACGACGTACCGGGCGGTGGGGAGCCGGGCGCCCGGCGCGCAGTGGTGGCCGGTCTCCTCCAGGACTTCCCGTACGGCGGCGGCGAGCGGGTCCTCGCCGCGTTTGATCTTGCCCTTGGGGTGGGACCAGTCGTCCCAGCGGGGTCGGTGTACCAGGCACACTTCCACCCCGCCACCGTCCGGGGCGGGGCGCCACAGGACGCAGCCCGCTGCCCGGACGGTGCCGCGCGCTTCGGGGCCGGGGCCGGGGCCGGGACCGGGGCCGGGGCTCATGGGGCCGTCATCGCCGTCGCGTACGGCCAGGTCTCCCGGAACACCGCCCGTGCCGCCTCCACCTCGTGCCGCTGGTCCGCGTGGAGCACCCCCAGGGCGTACGCGGTGGCCGGGGCGATCCGCGGGGTGCGGGCGGCGGCCGCCGCCGCCGCGGCCGCCTCCGCCGCGTCCCGGTGCAGGTCCAGGGCGTGCCCGGCGCCGGTGAGGACCGGGTCGGCGGCGCCGAGGACGACCTCGTGGGCGTACCGGTGCAGCCTCAGCAGCAGGCGGGCCTGGTGCCACGGCGCGTCCTGCGCCTCGTTGTACGGTTCCGCCGACTCGTCGGCCGGCAGGGCCGCCACCGCCGCGATGAGCCGTTGCTCGGCGCGTTCGGCGGGCTCCAGGAGCGCTTCGGTGCCCCGGCCGGTGGTGCCGGGGGCCAGCGGGACCTCGGAGGCGAGCAGCGCCACGGCGTCGGCGACCGCGTGGAACCGGGAGGAGCCGAGGGCCTGGAGCGCGGCGGAGTGGGCCCGGGTCCGGGCGAGGGTGAGCTGGCGCTCCAGCAGCGCCCCGGCCCGTGCCGCCCCGACGCCGAGCACAGCCCGGCCCTGGGCGTCCGGGGCGGTGGCGTCCTTCGCGGCCTTCGCGGCGGGCTTCGCTCCGCGCGCCGCCGGGAGGGTGGCCCCCGAGAGCTGGTGCAGGGCGTCGACGAGACGGGTGAGCCGGCCGGCGTACGCGTGTTCGCGGGCGAGGGTGCCGGAGAGCCAGGCCAGTTCCGTACGGAGGTGGTCGGCCCAGACCGGGTCGAGCACGTTGCGGAAGGTGTGGAGCGAGCCGCTGATGCGCCGGGCCGAGCGGCGCAGCGCCCTGGCCGCGGCCTCGGCGCCCTGGCCGCCCGCGTCCGAGGGGGCGCTGTGCTCGCGGTGCAGGCGCAGACTGCGCAGGAAGTCCGCGGCCTGCCCCCGGAGGTAGGGCGCGAGGACGGCTTCGGCGGTCACGCTGTCGGAGGGGCGGGACCGGGCGGCCGTGCCTTCGGGGGTACGGAGAGGGGCGGCCGGGTCTTCCAGGAGCCGGGACGGGGCGGTCACGGCTTCCGCGGTCACGTTGTCGGAGGGGCGGCTTCCGGACACGGTCCCGATCGGTACGGGGCCGTCCTGCGGGAGGCTGTCCTGCGTCGGCGCGCCCTCCGGGGGTCTGTCCTGCGGGGTGCCGTCCCGCGTCGGCTTGTCCCCCGGGGGTCCGTCCTGCGTCGGCTTGCCCTCCGGGGCTCCGTCCTGCGTCGGATCGTCCTTCGGGGGCCCGTCGGCCGGGGGGCTGTGGGGGCTGTCCGCGCTGGTCCGCGTCGTCGTCTGGTGGTCAGGGCGTCGCACGCCGGCGCCTCCGGGCATCGATGAGCATTTCCTGGACGTGCCGCAGCGGCTGCCCCTCCGCGTCCGTGGCGTGGCGGGTCCAGTTGCCGTCGGGGCCCAGGTGCCAGGAAGCGGTGGTGTCGGCCATACCGGTCTCCAGGAGTCGGCTGAGTGCGGCGCGGTGGGCGGGGTCGGTGACCCGGACCAGGGCTTCGATCCGGCGGTCGAGGTTGCGGTGCATCATGTCGGCGCTGCCGAACCACACCTCGGGTTCGCCGCCGTTGCCGAAGGAGAAGACCCGGGAGTGTTCGAGGAAGCGCCCGAGTATGGAGCGGACCCGGATGTTCTCCGAGAGCCCGGCGACCCCGGGGCGGATCGCGCAGATCCCGCGCACCCAGATGTCGACGGGCACGCCCGCCTGGGCCGCCCGGTAGCAGGCGTCGATGATCGCTTCGTCGACCATCGAGTTGACCTTGATGCGTACGTAGGCGGGGCGTCCGGCCCGGTGGTGGGAGATCTCCTTGTTGATCCGGGCTATCAGCCCGTCCCGGAGCGACTTCGGGGCGACCAGGAGGCGGCGGTAGGTCTCGCGGCGGGAGTAGCCGGAGAGCCTGTTGAACAGGTCGGAGAGGTCCGCCCCGACCTGCGGGTCCGCCGTGAGCAGGCCGAGGTCCTCGTACAGCCGGGCGGTCTTGGGGTGGTAGTTGCCGGTGCCGACGTGGGAGTAGCGGCGCAGGGTGTCGCCCTCCTCGCGGACGACGAGCGAGAGCTTGCAGTGGGTCTTCAGCCCGACGAGTCCGTACACGACATGACAGCCCGCCTCCTCCAGCTTGCGGGCCCACTTGATGTTGGCCTGCTCGTCGAAGCGGGCCTTGATCTCGACGAGGACGAGGACCTGCTTGCCGGACTCGGCCGCGTCGATGAGGGCGTCCACTATCGGGGAGTCGCCGGAGGTGCGGTACAGCGTCTGCTTGATGGCCAGCACGTCCGGGTCGCCCGCCGCCTGCTCCAGGAAGGCCTGGACGGAGGTGGAGAAGGAGTCGTACGGGTGGTGGAGCAGGACGTCCCGCTCGCGCAGGGCGGCGAAGATGTCGGGCGCGGAGGCGGACTCCACCTCGGCCAGGTCCCGGTGGGTGCCCGCGATGAACTTGGGGTACTTCAGCTCCGGCCGGTCCAGCGAGGCGATGGCGAAGAGGCCGGTCAGGTCCAGAGGGCCGGGCAGCGGGTAGACCTCCGCGTCGGACACCTTCAGCTCGCGGACCAGCAGATCGAGGACGTACGGGTCGATGGACTCCTCGACCTCCAGCCGCACCGGCGGACCGAAGCGGCGCCGCATGAGCTCCTTCTCCAGCGCCTGGAGCAGGTTCTCCGCGTCGTCCTCCTCCACCTCCAGGTCCTCGTTCCTGGTGACCCGGAACATGTGGTGCGCGAGCACCTCCATCCCCGGGAACAGCTCCTCCAGGTGGGCCGCGATGACGTCCTCGATGGGGACGTACCGCTGCGGGGACGCCTCCAGGAAGCGGGTCAGCAGCGGCGGGACCTTCACCCGGGCGAAGTGGCGGTGGCCGCTGACCGGGTTGCGGACGACGACGGCGAGGTTGAGGGAGAGCCCGGAGATGTACGGGAAGGGGTGCGCGGGGTCGACGGCCAGCGGGGTCAGCACCGGGAAGACGCGCTGCCGGAAGAAGGTGAAGAGCCGGGCCTGCTCCTTCTCGGTCAGATCCGGCCACCGGATGAGCTGGATCGACTCGTCGGAGAGCGCCGGGGCGATGTCCTGCTGGAAGCAGGCCGCGTGCCGGGCCATGAGCTCGCGCGAACGGGTCCAGATCAGGTCCAGCACCTCGCGGGGCTGGAGGCCGGAGGCGGAGCGGGTGGCGACTCCGGTGGCGATGCGGCGCTTGAGCCCGGCCACCCGGACCATGAAGAACTCGTCCAGGTTCGAGGCGAAGATCGCGAGGAAGTTGGCCCGCTCCAGGATCGGCGTCGTCGGGTCCTCGGCCAGCTCCAGTACGCGTTCGTTGAAGGCGAGCCAGGAGCGCTCGCGGTCCAGGAAGCGGCCCTGGGGCAGCTCGTCGCCGTCCCGGTCGGGCTCGTACGCGTCCGCGTCGGCGTCGAGATCGGGGTCCAGATCGGCGGCGGTGGAGAAACCGACACCGCCGGAGGAGGAGTGCGCGACGGCGTGCGGCCGGTGCGCGGCGAGCGCGCCGACGGACGGCTGGGCCGGGCCGGCGGCCGGCCGGACGGGGCCGGCGGACGGCTGGGCGGCGGACTGGACCGGGACCTCGGAGCTGGGCTGCTGGCTCATGGACCCATTGTTCCGCGTGGTGGGCGAAGCGGGCGCGTCGGAGCCGGGAAAGATCGCGGAAGGCCCGGGAAACCCGGGGGCACGGCGGGGACCGGGATCGCTTCGGGGCGCGTCCCGGGCGGAGGCGTCCTCAAGGGCACGCCCCCGGGGATGACCTGAGGCGCTCCCTCTGCGGCGGGGGGCTGGCAGAGCTGGCTGCATCCCGTGAGGGTCGCAAGGGTGTCTGAATGGCTGGTAACGGCGACATGACGTACAGGAAGCGGTGTGCCTGCGGGTGGGGCTCGGGGTGACGGTACGTGATCGCTGTCGGCAGGTGTTCGCCGTCCGGGCCCACCCCTGTAGGGCCCGGACGGCGAGGTCGTGGTTCCGGGGTCAGCCGTGGAGGCGGCGCAGGACCCGGAAGGCGGCGAAGGCGGCGAGCGCGGCGAGGGCCAGCAGGATGCCGGTCTCGACGAGCTGGAGGGGCCAGTAGTGGGAGGCGGGGTGGTAGTGCACGTAGTTCTGCAGCCCGTCATGTCCGGCCAGGCAGCCCTCGAAGTCGACGGATTCGACGCAGATGTCGACGGGGAACGGGTCACCATCGGCCGTCGCATAGCCTTGCTCGATGACATAGGCCCACTTGGGGACGGGGAAGGAGCCCCCCAGGGGGTACGTGGTCTTCACCATCGGCCACAAGTGGTCGCGCACCATGCCGAGCGTGAACGTCACCACCATGGAGCCGAGCAGGGCCACCACCAGCGCCGGAACCGTGCGACGCAGCAGCAGCCCGGTCAAAGCACCCAGTGCGAGGGCCAGCAGCGCACTGGCGACCGGGACCGTTCCCGTGGCGCCGAAGGCCGACGGGTCCTCCCAGGTGGCCGGGAACGGGTAGTCGAGGCGGCTTCGGGCCCAGGAGAAGGCGGCGGACAGCACCACGATCCCGCCGACCACCGGTACGACGAGGGTGGCGAGCCGTGCGGCCAGCCAGGCGGAGGGTGAGGTCGACTGGGTCCAGGACAGCTTGATGGTGCCGGTCTCCCACTCCTTGGCGATCACCGGGCCCGCGAGGAAGGCCCCGACGAACGCGGGCAGTGCCATGAGGGCCAGTCCCGCGTACATGAGCGACCGGTGGATGCGGATCATCCGGTCGGAGTAGTCGCGGGCCGGCTGGAAGCAGGACTCCGCGCTGCTGGTCAGGGTGCAGCCGGCGTCCGCGAAGTCCGCGATGGCCTGGTCGGCCAGGAGTCCCAGCGTGATCAGGCCGGCGATTCCCACGGCGACGGCCGCGCCGGCCATCCACAGGATCCGTCGGTGCAGCCGCAACAGGACCAGGGAGGGGCCCTTCAGCGTTCGGACCTTCGCGGTCAGGGTGCTCGTACTCACGCGGAAGCCACCGCCTCACGGGCCCCACGGGTCCCACGGGCCTCGTCCGTCCCGGCCGTCGCGCTCGGGGTGAGCAGCGGCGGGGCGTCCGGGGAGCGGAGGTGGGCGAGGAGGAGCTCCTCCAGCGAGGGTTCCGTGACGGCCCAGAGGGATGCGTCCACGGGGCCCTCCTTCCGTACGAGTGCGGTGAGCTGACGCCCCGTCGTACGGGATTCGACAACGGTGTGCGGGGCCAGTTCGCGGCCCGCCCGCCCGGTGACCACGGCATGGGCGGAGACGATGTCCTCGGCCTCGCCGCCGAGCCGGACGTGGCCGCCGTCGACGAGGAGCAGGAAGTCGCAGGCGCCCTCCAGCTCGGTGAGGATGTGCGAGGACATCACGATGGTGGTGCCGTGCTCGGCGGTCTCCGCCATGAGCACGCCCATCAGCTCATGCCGGGCGAGCGGGTCGAGATCGGCCATCGGCTCGTCCAGCAGCATCAGTTCGGGCCGCTTGCCCAGCGCGAGGGCCAGTGCGAGCCGGGTCCGCTGCCCGCCGGAGAGGGTGCGGACGCGGGCGTTCCGGGGCAGTGGCCCGGCGACCCGGTCGGCGGTGCCGGCGTCCCAGCGCCCGGGGTTGAGCTGCCCTCCGGCCCACAGTGTGTCGGCCACGGTGAGCTGCGGGTACAGGGGCTTGTCCTGGGGCACGTACGCGATCCGCTCGCGTACGTCGGCGGGTTCGGCGGAGCCGAGGACGGTCAGGGAACCGGTGTCCGGCCAAACGGTTCCCGCCGCCAGGTTCAGCAGGGTCGACTTGCCCGCCCCGTTGGGCCCGACGAGGGCGCAGACCCGTCCGGCGGGGAGCCGGAAGGAGCAGCTGTCCAGGGCCGTGTGCGCGCGCCCTCCGCGCCCGTAGGTCATGGTGAGGCCGCGCGCCTCGATCGCAGCGCCTGTCATCAGTCCTGGTCCCCCTTGTACGTGCTGTCCAGTACGGCCGTGAAGAGCGCGCTGACGTCGTCCTTCTCCAGCCCGGCCGACCGTGCCCGGCGGGCCCAGTCGGCGAGTTCGGTGCGCAGCGGTGAGTCGGACGCGGATGCCCCGGCCGCGCCGCCGAGCGTCCTGCGGACGAAGGTGCCGAGCCCGCGCCGCGCCTCGACGAGGCCTTCGCGCTCCAGCTCCCGGTACGCCTTGAGGACGGTGTTCGGGTTGATGGCGGTGGCCTCGACGACCTCGCGGGCGGTGGGCAACCGGTCCCCTGGCTCCAGAACGCCCAGGCGCAGGGCCTGCTTCGTCTGCTGGACGATCTGGAGGTAGGTGGCGACGCCGCTGCGCCGGTCGATGCGGAACTCGACCGCTGCCGATTCTGCCATGATCACCACCCTTTCACTAATTGAGTAGTGAAAGGGTGACCTAAGGAAGGGGCGACGTCAAGTGACGCCGCCCCTGTGTGTGTCCGGGGAGGCCTATCCCTGTGTGTCCGGGGAGGTCTACCCCTGTGTGTCCGGGGAGGTCTACCGCGTCCGGGCGGAGCGCAGTTCCTCGTTGATGCGCTGGGCCTCTTCGAGCTGGTCTTCGAGGATGACGATGCGGCAGGCATCCTCGATCTTGGTGCCCTGGTCCACCAGCTCCCGGGCGCGGGCGGCGATGCGGAGCTGGTAGCGGGAGTAGCGCCGGTGGCCGCCTTCGGAGCGCAGGGGCGTGATCAGGCGGTTCTCGCCGAGTGCGCGGAGGAAGGCGGGCGAGGTGGAGAGCATCTCGGCGGCCCGGCCCATGGTGTAGGCGGGGTAGTCGTCGTCGTCCAGGTTGTCGGTGGCGCGGGTACTGCTAGGGGGCATAGCACCTCTTCTTTCGGGACCGTGCCGGGTTTCGGCACGGGGACACGTCGGGGGGGGGGGGGGGCGGGGGCGCGGGCGGGGGCCCCGCCCCAAACCACAAAAAAAGGGAGACAAAAGTGTGGGGGAGGGTATGACGGCCGACCC
>NZ_JBHYVE010000019.1:137272-154976 GCF_042750035.1 Streptomyces sp. NPDC059452 | reverse complement strand
GGGGGGGGGGTGTTTTTGGTGGGGGCCTACGCACCTTTTCTGGGGGGCCGGGGCGGTGTTGCGCCCGGCGCACCCGGGGGGGGGCCCGCGCGCGTTCGGGCGCTCGGGCCCCGAGCTTCAACACCATCTGCCGACGTGACTTACGTCGGCCTTCTCTTTCCGCCGGTCCGCCGGTGAGGGCGGGTGAGCGGGGATCGCGGATGCGTGACCGGGGACCACCTTCCGATCTGGGGCCTGCGGTACCCGAGCGGTGTGTGCCTCGCCCGGGCGATCCTGATGGCGTCTGCTCCTTACCTCGTTCGGTTCGGTTCACTGACGCGGACAGGTCGGAATACCGCTGCACGGCCCCTGAAGGCCGCCCGGCCCGGCAACCAGCGGAGGAACCCACCGTTTCCGGCTCCACCACTCCACTGCCGTGCCGTCCTCGCTGTCCGGCTACGAGAAAAACACTAGACCCGTCGAATGCGAGATGTCTACTCCCGCCACGACAGATTTTCTTCAGAGGGGAGGTGCAGGGTTCAGGACTCCGTGCGGTACATCAGGTCCACCTCGTGCGTGGTGAACCCCATCCGCTCGTACACCGTCACGGCCGCCGTGTTGTCCGCGTCGACGTAGAGCATCGCCGTGGGCAGCCCCTCGGCGGCCAGATGGTGCAGGCCGATCGCGGTCAGCGCCTTGCCGAGGCCGCCGCCCTGGGCGTCGGGCAGCACGCCGACGACGTACACCTCGCCCAGCCGCTCCTCGGCGTGCACCTTCGTCCAGTGGAAGCCGACGAGCGCCCCGTCCCGCTCGGCCAGGAAGAACCCCTTCGGGTCGAACCAGGGCTCCGCCTTGCGGTCGTCCAGGTCCTGCTGGGTCAGGGAGCCCTGCTCGGGGTGGTGAGCAAAGGCGGCGCGGTTCACGGTGAGCCAGGCGGTGTCGTCACGGCCCGGCTCGAAGGTCCGTACGGTGACGCCTTCGGGCAGTACGGGCTCCGCGAGGTCGAGGGGGACCAGGCTCCGCCGGAGCTGGCGCAGCTCGCGGAAGAGGGAGAGGCCGAGGACCTGGGCCAGGTGCCGGGCCGCCGAGCTGCCGCCGTGCGCCCAGACCCGCAGCCGCTTGCCGGTCGCGGCGAGGAGGGCGGCGCCCAGGGCCCGCCCGTGGCCGGTGCCGCGCCGCTCGGGGTGGACGACGAGCTCGGCGGCCGGGGCCTCGACCGGGTCGGTGTCCTCCAACTGCGCGTACCCGGCGAGGGTTCCGCCGCTGGTGAGCAGGAAGTGGCGTACACCGACGCGGTGTCCGCCCCGGATCCGGAGCCTCCCCTGCTCGGAGACCGCCTGCCTGCCGTCGAACCGGGCCGCCTCGCCGAGGAGTTCGAGGACGGCGTCGGCCTGGGCGGGATCGAGCGCGTCGAGGGCCTGAATCTCGCGTCCGGGGGAGGGGAGGGGTGCGTCAGTCGTCATGGGGACGAGCGTACGGGGACCGGGGGCGCGGGCGGGGGTATGCCGGGGAGCCGTACGGAACGCGCGGCTTTCCCTACGGGCCTATGGGCCTACCGGCCTACGGGCGTCGATGCCATCGGAAATCGCTTCGGCGGGGTGCGAGTAGATTAAAGGATCTGTTGGTTCTTTCTCCGGGGTGGCTGCGCACCGTCACCCCGGACCCCAGGGATCCGGGAAGGGTATATGGGTATCGAAGGCGGGGGATTGGCGCTCCTGGCTTCCGTCGCGCTCGTATCCGCCCATTCCCGAATATGGCGGCCGGGTTCCCGCAAGGGCCGCTCCTGCCGTAACCCCGCCGCTGAAGCGGGAGCGGAAGGATGATGAGGAGAGGTACGGAGAGCGAGGCCGTCGAGGTGTCCGGCGCGGACCCGAGAGGCGCAGGTGACCGATACGCCGGGGCCATCGAGGCTGTACCCGACGTCGCCGTCCAAGCCCTGTACCGATGGTTCCTCAGGCGTTCGGAGAGGGGAAGGAATTCGCCGACTCTGGACGTCGATCTGACCGCGTTGCTCCGTGAGGCCCAGCGGGGGGAGTGTGATCCCGAGGAGGCTCGCGAGATGTTCGTGAGCTCGGCGGGGCACTGGGCCCTTCTGACGGGCTTCGGGGTCGTGGCGGCTATTCTCGTCGACTTCCTCTCCCGTGGCCTGTCCAATGTCGTCGTCATCCTCTCTCTGTCGGTCTTTCCCGCGTTCGCCCTGCTGTCCTTCGTCGATGCCATGAGGGCGAGGGCGCTGCGGGACGCGGAGGCGGAGAGGAGGAAGAAGAGGAAAAGGCAGGGAAAGAAGAGGCGGCCGATTCGCTGTTACCATCCGATCGGAAATCGCTGGATCATTCCGCTTGCGACGTCGGTTCTGCTGCTGCCGGTATGGATCGTGATCTTCTTCGCCGGATGACGGCGGATCTTCGTCGGCCCGGTTGACCTGGTGACCCGGTGACCAAGTGGTGAGGCGTCAGGCCGTCGGACTCTCAGGCTGTCAGGTGGTCCATTTGGCCGGATGGCAACCAGGTCGTAACCCCGAACACCTGTTGCGCTACGCGCGTTGACTCTAGGCTGCGGCACGCAGGATCCCAGGCGTGCGCCGTCGGCGCCACGCCTGACACGACCGCCACAACTGACACACAAGGGGACCGATGTCAGCGACTCCGCAGAAGAAACGTGCCTCCCGGCGGGTGCTCGCCGCGGCGGCGGGTCTGGCCACCGTGGGCGCGCTCGTCGCCGCGATGCCGGCCGGGGCCCATGACCGGGGCCACGGACACGGTCACGGTCACGGGCACGGCCACAAGCCCCGTACCGTCGATGTGCAGTTGCTGTCGTTCAACGACCTGCACGGCAACCTGGAGCCCCCGGCCGGTTCCGCCGGTGCGGTCTACAAGAAGCACGCGGACGGCAGGGTGGAGGAGATCGCCGCCGGTGGCGTCGCGCACCTGGCGAACTCGCTGCGCAAGGCCCGCAAGGGCAGCCCGTACTCCGTCACGGCGGCCGCGGGCGACCTGGTCGGCGCGAGCCCGCTGCTGTCGGGCCTCTTCCACGACGAGCCGACGATCGAGGCGCTCAACAAGCTGAAGCTGGACGTCTCGGCGGTCGGCAACCACGAGTTCGACGAGGGCGCGAAGGAGCTGGCCCGCCTCCAGAACGGTGGCTGTCACCCGGTCGACGGCTGTTACGAGAAGGGCAAGAAGTTCAAGGGCGCGGACTTCCCCTACCTGGCGGCCAACGTCACCAAGGAGAAGACCGGCAAGCCGCTGCTCAAGCCGTACACCATCTGGAAGAAGAACGGCGTCAAGGTCGGCTTCATCGGCGTGACCCTGGAGGGCACGCCGGACATCGTCACCGCCGAGGGCGTCAAGGGCCTCAAGTTCCACGACGAGATCAAGACGATCAACAAGTACGCCAAGGAGCTGGACCGCAAGGGCGTCAAGTCCATCGTGGCCCTGATCCACGAGGGCGGGGCCCCGGCCTCGACCTCGTACAACTACGACTGCGACAGCCCCGGCGCGGGCGACGGCATCTCCGGCCCGATCGTCGACATTGCCAAGGGCATCACGCCGAAGGTGGACGCCCTGGTCACGGGCCACACCCATCAGGCGTACGTGTGCACGGTCCCGGACCCGGCGGGCAAGCCGCGCATGGTCACCTCGGCCTCCTCGTTCGGCAAGCTCTACACGGACACCACGCTCACCTACGACCTGCGTACCCACGACATCGTCCGTACGTCGGTGAAGTCCGCGAACCACATCGTGACCCGGGACGGGAGTGGGGCCGATGACATGAACCGCCTGATCAAGCGCTGGAACAAGCTCGCCGCCCCGATCGCCAACGCGCCCCAGGGCTACATCAGCGCCGACATCAACGGCCGCGGCTCCACGGCCCCCGAGAAGCCGCTCGGCAACGTCATCGCCGATGCCCAGCTCGAAGGGCTCGCCCCGGCCGACAAGGGCGGCGCGCAGGTCGCGTTCATGAACCCGGGCGGCATCCGCGCGGACCTGGTGTACAAGGCGTCCGGCAGTGAGGGCGACGGGGTCGTCACGTACGGCGAGGCGTTCACCGTGCAGCCGTTCACCAACATGATGAACGTCGTCGACCTGACCGGCGCCCAGTTGGTCACCGCGCTCCAGCAGCAGGTCAGCGGCGCCAACGAGGCCGCCCCGAAGATCCTCCAGGTCTCCAAGGGCCTCACCTACACCCTCGACCTGACGAAGAGCGGCGCGGCCCGCGTGGTCACCGACTCCATCAAGCTGAACGGCGAGGCGATCGACCCGGCGCGCACCTACCGCGTCGCGATGAACGAGTTCCTCGCGGGCGGCGGCGACGGCTTCCCGGCCCTCGGCCAGGGCACGAACAAGCTGGTCGGCGCCTCCGACCTGGAGCTGTTCAACGCCTACCTGGCAGCCCACTCCTCGGCCACGGCCCCGCTGGCTCCGCCGGCCACGGACCGGATCACGGTCATTCAGTAACTTCTCTGCGGATGAAGCAACTCCTCTGTGAGTGAGGGGCGGTGGGCCGAAGCCGGGCCCGCCGCCTCTTCCGCGTTCCGCCTCTTCCGAGTTCCGGCCCTTCCGCGTACCGCTCCTGTCCCTGTCGCGGAAGCTCAGTTGCGCTTCACGGATGCCGACGGGCTGTCACGAAGGCCCGTCATGACGGGCCGTCGCGAAGGGGTGGGGCTGACGCGAGACTGACGCGCAAGTCCGTTCCACGGCAGCGAATCGTCAGCGAAACGCCAGCGGTGAATGGGACTTTCCCCGTGTGAAGGCGGGGTGAACGCGATTCCCCGATCACGCTGCTCGAAAGAAGCCGCGTATCGGAGCGTGGCTTCTTCCTCTTCTTCTCAGACAGGGAGAACGCATGGCCCGCAAGCTAGTGCATTCGGCGGTGACCACGGGGATGGTTCTGCTGCTCTCGGCGCCCATGACCAGTTCGGCCACTCCCGCGCAGAGCCCTGCCCCGATCAACCAGGCGGGCGCCGCCGCGGTCCCCGCGGGCGGTCTCCCGACGGCCGAGCTCGCAGCCGAGTCCCGGCTCAACGACGCCGGGAACGAGGTCTGGAATCTGGTTCACCAGGACCCCAAGAGCAATTACGCGGGGTTGGAGGTGTCCGCCGCGACCAGCAGTTACATACTCCGCTGGAAGGGCAAGGTGCCCCAGGAGGTGAACAAGGTCGTTGAAGCGCACCGGAAGAAGGGCATCAAGGTCACCGTCGCCTCCGCCCGTTACAACCGGAACGAACTGAAGGAGCAGTCCTACCGGGTGATGAAGTCCGACATCCGGGTGCAAGGTGCCAGAATCCGGTCCGCGGGTGGGAGCAACGACGGCAACGCGCTCGAGATCGGCCTGGACTCGTCCGACCTTCAGAAGTCGGCGGCCAAGGCGCTCTCCCCCAGTGCCGCCGCGGAGATCCCGGCGGACCTCACGGGCGGAATACCGGTGAGGCTCAAGAAGTCCGGTCCGGCGATACCGCAGGTGGCCGGGACGCGGTACAGCGACGTGAACCCCTACGCCGGCGGTGCCATGATCCGTAACCCGACGGCGGGCGGGGGCTGCACCAGCGGCTTCTCCGCCATGTACGACGGCAAGTTCTTCCTGCTGACGGCGGCGCACTGCGCCAAGTCCCGTGGGGACAACATCCAGACCGGTGACGGCCGCCGCAGGGTCGGCGCCATCGCGGATATCCACAACGACGTGGACACGGCCTTCATATGGGTCGCCGGGCAGTCGATCCAGGAGGTCTACACGGGCGGTCTCAAGGACGGGAGGAGCCGCTTCACCGTGGGTATCAAGCAGGTGTTCGTCGGCCAGAACGGCGTGTGCTTCAGCGGCTCCTACTCGTCCGTGGAGAACTGCTTCGCCTCCGTGGTGAGCGAGAAGCAGTGGGTGAAATACACCGACGGCGTGACCCGCTGGGTCCAGTATTACCGGGGCAAGGACAACCGTCTGCTGTCCGGCCAGGGTGACAGCGGCGGCCCGATCTACTCGCTGGACGCCAATGGAAGGGCCAAGCTGCACGGCCTGATCTCCGGCGGCTCGGACAGAATTCCGTGCCCCGACATCTTCGGCAACCCCCGTCTCTGCAGTTCCCTCAGCCTGGGCACGGACATCACCGATGTCGCGTCCCGGTACAAGGGAATGTCGTTCCAGTGGTGACACGGCACCACTGAGCCCGGTTCCTCCGCGAGGCACCGGTTCGGCCGGCGGGTCCGCCGACCACGGACCGGATCACGGTCATTCAGCAACTCCTCAGCGAATGAAGAAACTCCTCGGCGGGTGAGGGGCGGTGGGCCGAAGCCGGGCCTGCCGCCCCTTCGGCGTTCCGGCTCCCCGTTCCGGCTCCCCGAGGCACGTCCGCAGCGCGCGCAGCCGTCCCGCCCCCGAGGCATCGGCGCAGCTCACCGGCCTGGGACGTCCCGGGCCGTCCCGGGACGTCCCAGTCTCCTTGTGGCCTGGTGGGCCCGGTGTCAGGGTGGCGCCGCAACCAGCCGCAGGCCGCCCGTACCGGGCTGCCCGGCGCAGGCCTCGAAGATTTCGGAGACGTATGAACCTGAAGAAGAAGCTCGCGGGCACCACTGGCGTCCTCGTGCTCTCCGCAGGGCTCCTGGGTGTCGGCGTGGCCACCGCCCCGGCGGCACACGCCGCCACCACCTGCACGACCCTCGTGACGACGAACATGGGCAGCCAGTACTGGGCGGACCAGCCCTCCACGAACAGCTGGTCCACCAACTGCGTTCTCTCCCAGGGCAGCCAGGGCCTCGCAGTCCGGGCGCTCCAGCAGTCGCTGAAGAACTGCGTGGACAGCTGGACCCGTACCAACATCACCGTGGACGGCCAGTTCGGGCCGCTCACCGCACAGGCCGTGCGGAGGGCGCAGGCCAAGTACGGCTCCGCGGTGGACGGCGTCTACGGCCCCAACACCCGTAACGCCATGCGCTGGTGGTCGAAGAACTACAACGGCGGCGCCAACGCCTGCCGCGGCTGACCCGGCCCCCACCCACCCGGGTCTCGGCCTCACCCGGGCCGCGTCCACCGAGAGCCCCAGAACTCAGCACCTTTCCCGGAAGGAACTTCTCCATGCGCATCCGCCGTACCGCAGCCTCCCTCGCCACCCTCGGACTGCTCGCCGCCGGAGCGGTCGTCGGCACCGCCGGCACCGCCCAGGCCGCCACCCACTGCAAGGGTGTCTCGACCTACTCCAACCAGTACGGCAACTACACCAAGCCGACCACGACGGCCGGCAGCAAGAACACCAACTGCATCCTCTCCAACGGCGACGGCTTCAACGGCGGAGGCCAGAACACCGCCGTCAAGCAGCTCCAGCGCTCCCTGAACAGGTGTCATGCCGGGTCGGACATCGCCGTGGACGGCATGTACGGGGCCGCCACGGCCAACAGGCTGAAGGAAGTCCAGCGCAACCGGGGCATCCCCGCGGACGGCGTGTTCGGGCCGCAGACCTCGGCGAAGATCCACTGGGCGATGTCGGGTGCGACCGGCTGCGTGTACGCCCCGTAGGAGCACCGGGGACGACGGTCCGCCCCGACCGGTGGACTGGCCGGCCTGTTGACCGGCGAGGCCCTGCGAGCGGGACCGGGCCCAGCGGCGGGGCACGCTCCTCTTCCTCTACGCCGAGGGGCTGCCCCTGCTGGACCCGGACGGCCAGGTGTCCCGCGCCTGCGAGCGGGCCTGCCAGGTGCTGGCCGCCGGGCCGCCCGCGCTCACTCCGGCCGAGGCGGAGCGGAGCCGCTATCTGCGGACCTGCTTCATGGATGACGTGGCAGACCTGGCCGCCCCCCCATCGCTCAGGTCGCGAACTCTCCGTACCAGGAGCGCATGATCAGGTGCTTCGGCAGGCGGGGCAAGGTCGCGTCCACCGGGAAGTCGCCGTCGTGGGCGAGGCAGGCCAGGGCCAGGGGGCCCAGGGCCGCGTGGGTGCGGGCGTCCGGGGAGTCGGCCCAGTAGCGGTCGTGGTGGGCCACCGCCTCGGTGAGGGTCTCCGCGAACGCCTCGTGGTTGCGGGTGATGAGGCGGTGGAAGAGGGCGACGGGCTGGTAGTCGATCAGGTTCAGCAGGTCGGGCGCGGTGCGCGTCGCGGCCTTGGGGTCGGACGCCTCCATCGTGGCGATGAGCTTCTGGACGACATCGTCCAGGGACTGCCCGATCCAGTAGGTCTGGAGGGTGTCGATCCAGTGGAACAGGTACGCGTCCTGCGACGGATCGGCGAGGCGCAGGTCGTCCAGGGGGACGCGTACCAGCCGGGACAGACGGTCTCCCTCACGGCAGGCCAGGGCGAACCAGAACGCGGTCAGCCAGGCGCGGCCGTTCGCGTGCGGGGTCGGGCCGGTGGCGGGCAGGGCGATCACGCGGTCACCGACGCGGCACTCCACCTCGCCCTCGCGGGCAACGGAGGTGGCGAACAGCGCGTCGCCCAGCTGCATCGCGAGGACCCAGGCCTCCCACGTCTCCAGCTTCGCCGCGTCGGGGTCGTCCGCGCAGCGGGCGTGGGCGTGTGCCACCGCCGCGCTGAAGGCTTCGGGGAGCGCGGCCGGGTCCTGGGGCAGGTTGTCCGTCAACTGCCGCAGATCTGAGTGGAGTTGAGAGTGGGATGGCGCTGCTGTCGCTGCACGTTGACCCCCGTGCAGGCTCCGCATCAGCTCCAGCAGCTCCGGCGGCTGTGTGACCGACAGGGCGCGGGTCTCCGGGTCGAAGGAGGTGAGGCAGACCAGGCCGCCGTCCCGCCGCCACCAGTACAGCAGCGGGGAGAGGGCCCCGGGCCCGTCCTCGTACGCGCCCAGGGCGTACGCCGCCAGGTCGTTGACGGCGTCGACCACCGTGCCGTCGAGGATCGGGTGGAATGCCAGCAGGTGCCGGGTCGGTACGACGACGAGCGCGCCGGCCTCCGGCAGGTCGTGGCCGGTGAGGGTACGGGCCAGGTCGCCCAGGACCAGGGCCTTGCTCGCCACGAAGTGGGAGTCGCCGTACACGGAGTGCAGGAGGGCGCCCGAGGGGGTGCGCATCTCCTCGTACTCCACTGGTTCGGCCAGCAGGTTCGCCCGGCCCGCCGCCTCCAGTTCGTCGAGACCGGCCCGTGCGACGTCGGCGTCGGTGAGCATCCGTACGGAGTCGGGCGCGTCCAGGGCGAGCGCGGTGACCAGTCCGTCCGCAGGCCGCCGGGCGTAGCGGAACCCGGCCGCCACATCCCCGCCGATCGCCTCGGCTGGCAGCAGGCGCAGGAAGGTCCGGGGCAGCAGCTCGTCGGCGTTCTCACCGCCCTGAGCGGCCGTGTCCAGAGAGGTGAAGTGAGTCGCTATCAGCTCGGGCCAGCGCTGCGGGTCCTCGGCCAGACACCGTTGGGCCAGCGTGGTGAGCATGTGCGTGGACCGCTCGCGTACGGCCGTCGCTCCGTCCACCCGGGGGTGCGCGCCGTCCCGGGCGGACAGGTCGTCGGCCACCAGCCGGCGCAGGCGGTCGGCCTGGGCGGTGGTCAGCATGGGCAGGTGGGCGTCGGGTGCGTGGTTGTCCTGGGTCACCCGGAAACCCTACTGAGGGCGCTTCCCCTCCCGGAGCACACGGTCGCCGGCGCGGAGGGGGTGGAAGCGCGGAGGGGGGGCGGAGGGGGAACCTCTGCGGGGGTGAGGGGGAGGCCGGGGAGGTGGGCTACCTCAGGGACTTCTGCGTCGGCACGACCACCCCGTACAGATCCTGGATCGTGGCCAGTGCGGAGGCGTGGAGCTGCTCCGCCGGGATGCCGTTCGGGTTGCCGTTCAGCGGCAGCGGCCGGGTCGCCGAGGCGTCGGCCACCACGGTCGGGCTGTTGCCGTTGATGAACGCGCCCTGTGTGGTGAACAGGGTGCACATGTTGGTCATGAACCCGGCGATGATCACGTTCGTGCGCCCGGCCTTCTTCACCTCGGCGGCGAGGTTCGTGCCGTGGAACGCGTTCGGGACGCTCTTCTCGACGACCGGCTCCCCCTTGACCGGCTTCACGGCGGGAATGATCTGCCCCGCCTCCGAGGTGAGGTCGTACCCCTTGTCGACGATGTGGATGACCGGCGTTCCGGCGGCGCGGGCGCGCTTCAGCAGGGCGGCGGTGTTGTCCACGGCGGGCTGCCAGCCGTCGAGTTCCATCACGCCGCTGGTGTAGGTGTTCTGGTAGTCGACGAGGACGAGCGTCGCGTCGGCGAGCGTCGCCGGGGTCTCGTCGAGCTTGTTGAGCGTGCGGAGCGTGGTCGTGTTCTCGGCGACGTTCTTCGTAGCGGGCTCGGCAGCGGGTTTGGTAGCGGGTTTGGCAGCGGGCTTCGCTGACCCGCCGCTGTCCGTCTCCTTTCCGGTGGCGGCCTCGGGGCTTCCGCCGCACGCGGTGACGGTGGTCGCGAGGACGGCGGCGACACCGATCGCGGTGGCGGTGCGGAGCAGCTTCATCGGACGATCTCCTTCTGGGATGCGACGACGGCCCCGTACCGCCTTGAGGTCATGTGTCGGGGAGGGCTCGCGCATCCCGGGTGTCTGGCTCCTGGACGGCTCCCG
This sequence comes from Streptomyces sp. NPDC059452, assembly GCF_042750035.1. NCBI lineage: Bacteria > Bacillati > Actinomycetota > Actinomycetes > Kitasatosporales > Streptomycetaceae > Streptomyces > Streptomyces sp. NPDC059452. The sequence continues at coordinate 144,485 of NZ_JBHYVE010000019.1, read as the reverse complement.
TGTCTCCCGGGCTGCGAGCTGTCTCAGACGCTATGACCCATCCGGCATGTCCACAATGACGACTAGCATGCAGATACGGACATGCGGAAGCGGGCGCGTGGAGACGGCCGAACTACCGTCTTCTGTACGGCTGATGAGGGGGATCATCATGGGCGTCACCGCCGGACGGCTGGTCGTCATCGTTCTCTTCGAGGGCGTCGACCTGCTCGATGTCACCGGGCCGCCGGAGGTCTTCTCGCTCGCCCGGCGGGAGACGGATGACGCGGCGGGTTACGAAGTCGTCCTCGCGGCAAGGGGTTTGGAGCCCGTCACCACGGGCGCCGGGGTCGGCATCCTCCCCGACATCACCTTCGAGGACGCAGCCGCGAGGAGGATCGACACGCTGATCGTGCCCGGTTCGGTGGAGGTCGACAGCGAGCGCCGGGTGCATGCCCTGGTCGACCCCGAACTGGTCGGCTGGGTGAAGGTGCTCGCCGCGCGGACCCGCCGGGTCACCTCCGTATGCGTAGGAGCACATCTTCTCGCTGCCGCCGGCCTCCTCGACGGCAAGCGCGCCACCACCCACTGGTCGACCGCGCGCCAACTGGCCTCGGAACACCCGGCCGTTGAGGTCGACGCCGACCCGATCTTCATCCGCGAGGGCGATGTGTGGACCGGGGCGGGGATCAGCGCCTGCCTGGACCTGTCACTGGCCCTGATCGCCGACGACCTGGGCGAGGCCGTCGCGCTGCGCGTGGCACGGCAGTTGGTGATGTACCTGAAGCGGCAGAGCGGGCAGAGCCAGTTCAGCGTGCCCCTGGAACAGGTGTCGACGACCCGCCGTATCGAGGATCTGCGGCACCACATCATGCGCCACCTCGGCGAGCCGCTGACGGTCGCGGAGCTGGCGGAGTTCGCCCACGTCAGCGACCGCCACCTGACCCGGATCTTCAAGTCGGAGCTGGGGATGACCCCGTACGCGTACATCGAGTCCGTACGGGTCGAGAAGGCCCGCAACGAACTGGAGTCCTCCGACGCCACCCTGGAACGGATCGCCTCGGCCTGCGGGTTCGGCACGGTGGACACCCTGGTACGGGCGTTCCGGCGACGGCTGAACACGACACCCACGGAGTACCGGCGCCGGTTCAGGTCGTCGCACGTGGTCTGACGCGTCATGTTGTACGGGGGGTGGGGCTGGTTGTACGGGGGTGGGGCTGGGGGCCGGGGGTGGCTGCCCGGCGCCGGACCGGCGGTTCACCGGCTACCCGGCGTTCATGCGGTCCCGCCACCCGCGCCCGGGCGGCCCTGCGCCCGAAGACCAGGACATTGTGGCCAATTTCCCACTGTCCTGGACGTCTCGCTCTCCGGCAGCATGTTCTTGCTGTGAGAAACCTGGGGGAGGGCGTTCCGATGGGTAAGCACGAAAAGCCGCAGCCGAGCCCGGGCCAGGGGACTCCCCCGCCGAACAACGCGGACGGCAAGGTCCCGACTCCGCCTGCGCAGAACGGGAAGCACAAGAAGGACTAGGTATGCGCGAGACCTCCCACGCGGCTGAGCGTCTGCTGTCCGCGATGGACCGCGCCGGCGCCTGGCCCGCCCGCTCGCCGTGGATCCGGCAGGCCGCCGCCGCCCTGCCCCGTGAGCAGTTCGCACCGCAGCGCATCTGGCACTGGAACGGGCATGACTACACCCCCGTCGATCACCGACTCGACCCTGACCGGTGGGACGCGATCGTGTATCCGGGGCCGGACGAGCCCACCGTGACCCACATCATCGACGGTGTGCCGACGTCGAGTCTGAGTTGCGAGGCGATCGTCGCGGACATGCTCGACTCTCTCCTCCTGGAGGAGGGACACCGCACGCTGGAGCTGGGCACGGGCAGTGGCCGCAACGCCGCCCTGCTGGCCTACCAGGCCGGACCGGGCAGAGTGATCACGGTGGAGGTCGACGAAGAGCTGGCCGCCTCCGCCCGCCGCGTTCTACGTGAGGCCCGCGCCGAAGTGATCGTGCAGGTCGGTGACGGCGGGGCGGGCTGCCCCGCCGACGCACCCTTCGACCGGGTGATCTCGACCTACGCGGTTGACCCTGTCCCCTGGGCGTGGGTCGCCCAGACCCGCCCTGGAGGCCGGATCGTCACTCCGTGGGGCAGGTTGGGGCATGTCGCGCTGACGGTCGCGCCCGACGGGAAGTCCGCATCGGGGTGGATGCAGGGCCTCGCCCAGTTCATGCCTTCCCGCGCCACCCGCGCAGAGCCGGCTTGGAGAGAGATCCGGGAACAGTGCGAGGCTCACGGCGAGCGGCACTTCGTGCGGGACATCGCGCTTCTGCGGACACATGCTCACCTGAGGTTCGCCCTGCGTGTCGCGGTTCCGGACCTGCGCATCGCCACCGCCCCGGACGTGGACGCGGACGGGGTGAACGCCTGGCTCCACGACGGCGTCTCCTCCTGGGCCACGCTGTCCGCGCAGGAGGACGGGAGGACCACCGCTCATCAGGGAGGCCCGCGCAACCTGGCGGACGAGCTCGAACAGGCGTGGCAGCGGTGGCTGGACGCAGGGCAGCCCGAGCTCTACGACTTCGGCATGACCGTGGAGCCCGCTCGGCAGACCGTATGGTGCGAGAAGCCCGAGGCGGTGTGGCGAACCACGGACACCGCCCCGTAGCGTTCCGATGGGCCTTCAGGGCGGGCCACCCGGATGTCCAGGGGCCTCGAACACGGCGGGCCACCGCCGCGCCGAAGCGGGAGCTGCCCCGCCGTGCGTTCCCCGGGCCCGAGCGTCATCCCGGCGGCCGGCCCCCCGACGACCAGGGCGACCACCGGAAAGTCCCACGCCGTGAGGTTCACGTAGTCAACTCCGGCCGCCCGAGGGTGAACCAGACGACGGTACGCCCGGGGTACTGGGGACCGCCGCTGCCCGTGCCCCAGGCCAGCGCCAGGCTCTCCACGAGGGCGAGCCCGCGTCCGTGTTCCTCCTCCGGGCCCGCCGTCGGCGCACCGAGGGTCCCGAACGCCGTGTGCACCGGCCCGCCGTCATCCGTGACGGCGACGGTGACCCGCTTCCGGTTGACGGCCACGTGCACCCGGATGAGCGGCGTACGGGTGTGGCAGTGCGCGTTGGTGACCAGCTCGGTGACGCAGAGCCGGGCGTCGTCGACCAGCCCCGGGTGCCGGCTGACGCCCAGCAGCGAGGAGAGGAAGTCCCTTGCGATCCTCGGGGCGTTGGCGGTGTTGGGCAGAGTAAGGCGGTAGCTCTCGCCGCCGAGATGGTTCGGCGGTACGGGAGTTGGGGTGGCGGTGGTCATGTCGTTCTCCCCATGCGGTCCGGTTCTGCGAACGGATGTGCTGTTCCTCGCCCGTGGCGATGGCTGCACGGGCGCACACCTCAACGCGCGCCTGTGCAGCTGCACTTCGGGGTGGCCGAGGTGCAGCTCGGTACTGGGGGAGACCATAGCGTCGAGTCGCACTTGTCGTACCTGAATGGATTATTAAGTAGCCGAATGGATTACGGTGGTGGCGCTGGTCACACTGTGAGGCGACAAGAGGAGAGGCCGATGCCACCAAGGAAGGCGCCCACCGCACGGCAGTGTCGCGTAGGTGCTGAGCTGCGCAAGATGCGGCAGAGTGCGGGGCTGGCGCTCGCTGAGGCCGCCGCCCTGCTCGGTGTGGAGCGCACCACCATCAGCAACACGGAGTCGGGACGCTTCGGCGTGAGCGGCGAGCGGGTCCGTAACTGGGCGGGCGCCTACGCGTGCCCTGATGAGGCGTACGTGGAAGCGCTCGCCGCGATGGCGGAGGAGCGGGGGCGGGGGTGGTGGGAGGACTACCGCAACGATCTCATCAGTAGGGCGCTGGATCTGGCCGAGCTGGAGCACCATGCGGTGGGCATCAGGGCGGTGCAGATCATGCATATGCCTGGGCTGCTCCAGACCGAGGACTACGCTCGTGCGGTACTCGCGGAGACTGTTCCGCCCCCGGCCCCAGCTCGACAGAGGCGCCACCTCTCCCACCGGCTCAAGCGGCGGGATGTCCTCGACCGGGAGAGCGCGCCGACCTGCACATTCCTCGTCCATGAGGCGGCGCTGCGGATGACGTACGGCGACTCCAGCATCGCGCGGGGCCAGTTGGAGTACCTGCTGCGTGAGTCGGAGCGCGACAATGTCACCGTTCGGGTGGTCCCCTTCGCCGCTGGCGGATTCCCGGATGCGGGAAGCTCGACGCAGTATGTCTACGGTCCTGTTCCGCAGCTGGATACTGTGCTGACGGACACGGCAACCGGGCCCGCGTTCCTGGACGCCGAGACGCGTCTGTCGAACTATCGGGCGACGATGGATCGGGTCGAGGGGTTGTCTCTGGATCCGCGAAAGTCAAGAGACTTCATTCGTGAGGTCGCACAACAAGTGTGAGGCGTGAAGTACGTGGAAATTCAGTGGCGCAAGTCGTCGAAGTCGTCGAATGCCGAGGGCAACGCCTGCCTGGAGCTGGCCGAGCACAACGGCGAGATCCTGCTGCGTGAGAGCGACAACCCCGACGTGATCGTCCGTACGACGCGCACCAAGCTCCGGGCGTTCCTGGGTGGTGCGAAGGAGGGCGAGTTCGACGACTTCGCCTGAGCCTCTGTGGTGAGGCAGCGAGCGGTCCCCATCGGCGCAGATGGGGGCCGCTCGCTGTTTGTATCACTTGTTTATTCACCAAGAATCACTCGTTAGACGTCAAACACTTGATACGTGTCCGCACGACACGCTAGCTTCCTGATGTGCCGCCCCGTCATGTGGCGGCCAACTCCCCTGTCGTCTGCGCCCGTTGGGGGAGACCCGAACCAGGGCGCCCCCTCTCCTGAGCTCGTCACGCCGGCCGTGGGCAGGGGGCGTTCCTGGTGTCACGTCAGGAGGCTGCGTCATGCTCGATCACGTCCCCGACCCCGTCGAACCCGTCCCGTTCGCGTACTGGTGCGAGCGGTCCACGTACGGCTCGGCGGACGCGGATCTTGATGAGCCCGACTCCTTCGTGCGGTACTCCGCCGCTACGCCCGGCCGGGCGATCCGGCGCATCCGGGAGGAGGCGCGGAACCTGCTCAGTGGGTTACCGGAGGCCGAGCGACCGGTTCTGGGGTGGGTCGAGGGGCCGGGGCGGGTGCGGTCCATCGGGGGCGTGCCTGCGGGTTCACGTTGCGGCACGGGGACGGGTGGAGCGAGTGGGTCGTGCGCCCGTACCTCGTCTTTCCGGTGGATCCGGCGGCCCTGCTGCCCGTTCTGGCTCTGCGGTCCGAGCTCTGCGGCGGGTGTGCGCCCCGCGCGCAGGGGTGCTGACCGATACTGGTTCGGCGAGGTCGGGGGGCTCGCGCAGAGGGGGCGGGGGCGTGGGCTTCTGATGGGCGGCAGTCGGTTTCCGTAAGGGGAGAGGGGCCTCGTGGTGGATCGGGATCGTGCGCTTCGGCTCTGCCGGCTCGTCGTCTGTATGGCCATGTTCCTCGTCTGCGTTCATGTTCTGCAGTCGATGTGGATGGCTCTCCTTGTCAGCCTGGCCATGGGAGCCGTCAGTGGCATCCTCCTGCCCTGTCTGTTCCGTCGGAAGGGCCCCGGCGGGCAGGGTGAGCGGTCTGCCGGCGCTCAGGGCTGATCCGGCCCGGGTGGGTGGGAGGGCGGATGCTCGGTATGTCGATGACGGGTGGTTGAAGCTTCGGTCGGGGCCCGGCCGTTCCCTTGTCTCATTGTTATACTTATTCGGCATCAACTGCCTTAATGGTCCAGTCAGTTGGAGGAGCCCTCATGGAGACCCGCACCGACTACACCCAGTCGGAGACCTCTTCCTTATCCCGGATCGCTCTGGGTGCCGGTCCCTGGATCGCCGCCGCCGTGGCGCAGGTCATCGTCTACGCCGCCGTCCGTGACCGCCTCCCGAGCGAGGTGGTTTCCCATATCGGGACCTCCGGGCCCGACGGATTCATGGAGCCGTTCCGGCTCGTCGCCATCACGGTCGGGGTGTTCCTGGCCGAGGCGGCTCTCTTCGGGTACCTGTTGGTACGTCGCCGCCAGACGGTGGGGCAGTACCGGCTCGTCGCCGCCCTGGCCTGGGGCGTCGCGGCGGGCGAGGGGTACCTCCTCATAGCCTCCTTCGCCGCCAACGCGGGGCTGTCCGACCCTCGAGACCTGGACTTTCCCATGGCGGTGCACCTCCCCATCACCGTGGCGATCGGCCTCGTGGCCGGGGCCGTCGGGGCCGCTCTCGTATGGAAGTCGGCCCGGCGATGAGCACGCCCGCCGGACGCCGAGCGGCCTGGAGCCGCGACGCGGGACCCGCATGGTGCGTCCCCGTCGGACTCGTCGTGGTCGTGGCGAGCGTCGTCGTCACGCTGATGACGGCCGTGGCCTGGTGGCTCTTCCCGGCCCTGCCCGTCGGAATCCTCCTGATCCTGTTCGGGAGTTGCCGCGTGGCTGTGGACGCGCGGGGGGTCACCGTGACGGTCGCCCGGCTGCCGCTCCGGCGGTTCCCCCTGGACTCGATCGTGGCGGCCCGCTCCGGATATGCCAGGCTGGCGGATCTGGGGGGATTCGGATACCGCATCATGCCCGGGCGGCACACGGTCTCGCTCAGGCCCGGTGACGCCCTGTGGCTGGAACTGAAGAGCGGCCGCGAGTTCGTCGTCACGGTCGACGACGCCGAGACCGCCGCGAACCTCGTCATGGAACTCCTGGAAGGGCAGTAGCTCCATGTTGGTGGAGATCGACACAAGCTCTCCGCAACCGTTGACCGAGCAGGTCGCGGCAGCCGTGCGCCGCGCCATGGCGGCCGGATCGCTGCGGGTCGGCGACCGGCTGCCGACCGCCCGCGCCCTGGCCGAGTCGCTGGGCGTCAGCATCCACACCATCCTGCGCGGATACCAGACGCTCCAGGCCGAAGGGCTCATCGAGCTGCGTCGCGGGCGCGGGGCGATCGTGGTCGCCCCGGTTCCGTACGACCGTGCCGCCGTCGTCGAGCAGGCACGGCAACTGGTCTCCTCCGCACGGCGGATCGGGATGTCCGATGCCGAGACCCTGGCTCTGCTCGCCCGGTGTCTGGGGCAGGCCGGAGGAGAGTGAACGGCTGGGGAGGAGGAGGGAGGGAGGGGGCGGCAGCGGCGGGTCGGGGGGGGCCGGGGCCCGGGCGCCCCCCCCCACCGGGGGGGCGCGGGGGGGGCGCGGCCCGGGCGACCCCCCAGGGGGGGGGGGGGTTTAAAAAAAAGAAGCAGGCGGCCAG
>NZ_JBHYVE010000019.1:0-137262 GCF_042750035.1 Streptomyces sp. NPDC059452 | reverse complement strand
TACCCCGTGGCTGTGCTCGCCGGGGTTGTGGGGCTGGCGGTTGTTTTGGTACGGTTTGGGTGGGTGGCGGTTGGGTGGGGGCGGCTGGGGCGGGTCGGGGAGGCCCGGGCCCGGGCCTCCCCTTCCGACGTGCTGCTCGCGTTGCGCGCGCGTCCGGTCAGACCCGTACGGGGGAAGCAGGGTCATGGCCGGTGCCGGTGCCGGTGCCGGTGTTGGGCGTGGCCTCGGCCTCGGCTTCGTTGGAGTCCTTCGGGCGGGCCGGCTCGGGTGCCGGTGGGGCAGGCGACCGGCGCCGGGTGATCGTGGAGCCGTGGGGCAGGCACAGCACGATGAGCCCGCCCGCCATGGCCAGACCGAAGCTCCAGAGCCCCATCATCAGCCCGATCGAGGCGTGGAAGAGCAGCCCCGCCCACAGCGCCTGATAGCGGATCCGCTGCGGCAGCAGCAACGCGGCGGCGAGCGAGAGCTCGATGAGCAGCGGCAGCCACGTCATGAGGGCGACCCCCAGAGACGTGGAGACGACGGGGCGTACGAAGGCATCCAGCCACGGCGGGGCCCCGAAGCTCGCGTTGGTGGACCAGTACCACATGGCCGAGCCGTCGTACCACTCCGCGTGGGGCAGCTTGGCGACGGACGCGTTGAAGTAGACGAGCGACATCTGCAGGCGCAGCATCACCAGGCCCGAGGTGCCGATCAGGGCCCAGCTGCGGTAGGCGGAGGTGTCGGTGTGCGGCGGCGGCGCCTGCCAGTGCCAGCGGCGGGGGTCGCCCAGGGCGGGCAGGACGAAGAGCATCGACAGGACGAGGCCGATCTGGTCGCCGCCGTCACTGATCGCGATCCCGGAGAAGACGCTGTAGTTGACGTAGGCGTGCGGAAGGGCCGTGAAGCGGGGCCGCCATCCGGAGGCCGCGATCAGCAGGACCAGCACACACAGCCACTTCAGCCAGGTGAGCCCGCCGCTGTCGCCGTCGGCGAGACAGAACACGGAGGCGGAGGTCGCCCCTTCACAGGTCGGGAAGGCGCCGATCGTGGCGACGGGCCGGAAGAGGGTGTCCGCGCTGGAGAGGGCGAGGGTTCCCGCGGTGCCGAGGGCGACGAGGGTACGGGCGACGCCGTACACGTTGGTCCACGGCGGGGTGACGAGACGGTCGGCTGCCGTCATCAGCACGTCACCTCCCACACAGCGGCGCGTACGGGGGTGTGGGTCAGGGGAAGCAGGTCGCGCCAGGCCCAGGGGACGGGCTTCATCTCGACCAGGGCCGCCCGCCCGCAGATGGTCGGCGACGGCGAACGGTTCGTCATCTTCCGGGTCACCGGGGCGTCCTTGAGGCAGTCGGCGGCCGTCGTGTCATCCCCGCAGTCCCGCCAGACGATGCCCTTCTCGTGCAGCAGCAGGGCTCCTTCGATGCCCTGGGAACGGGAGGCCCGGTCGAACCCGAAGGCGTTGGAGGGCTTGGCATGGGGAGCCAGTCGTACGTCGCGCCAAGCCCCGTCCCGGAAGCGGAAGGGCACGAACTCGGTGCTCTTGGCGGACTTGGTGAAGAAGGCCCACCCTTGCGGTGCCACCACCAGGGCCGCCTCGTGCACCGTCTCCTGTCCGGGGAAGTGCAGGACGTTCTTCGGCAGGAACACCTGGGCCGTGTACAGAACGACCAGGACCCATACGCCGACCACCGCGATGAACCGGGAACGCGGGACGGGGACACGGGATGTCGACTCGGTGGTCTGTAGGGGTATGCGTTCGATGAATCTCATGGGCAGGTGACTGGCTTTCCCACAGGGCACGCGGTGGCGAAGGGGCAACGGACACGTGCGGAACGGGCAAGGGCGGCCGGACCGCCCCCGGTGGCCCCGGGGACGGTCCGGCCGATGGTCAGCGGGCGGGGTGGGACACGTCAGACGGCAACGAGCCGGGTGATGTCCGCGACCTGCTGTTCCTTGGTGATGTCGTAGTCCCCGCCGCTGGGTGCGACGGAGGCGTTGACGACGTACTTCCACGCCTGGAGGTTGATCGCGACGGAGACGTTCACGGCGCCACCCGCGTTCACGACGATCAGCACGTTCAGCGCCAGGACGGCGCAGTAGCCGGTCCCGGCACCGATGTCCTTGGCGTTCCCGGCCTCCTCGGCGTCCACCGTGACCTTGGTCAGCAGCTTCACCGCGGCGTTCATACCGGCCTCGACCTTGCGCGGGTCGCCGGAACGGAGCTGGGAGGAGAAGGTGGAGAAGAAGCCGCTGTCCTTCGCGGCGATGATGTCGAGCAGCTCGCCGACGGCCTTGCGGGACTCGGCGTTGGCGTTCTCGCGGTAGGCGTCCTTCGCGCCGGTGTACGAGCGGAGCTCGGTGAACTTCTTGCCGGTCTCGCCCTGGAGGAAGAACAGGCCGGCGAGCAGCTCGCGGCCGTCGGCCTCGGTGCCGACCGCCGAGCGCGACGCCTCGGCGGCGGCCGCGACGGAACCGGTACCCACGGAGGGGACGGGCGCCGCGTTCGCGGCGGACACGCCGAATACGCCGACGAGGGCGACAGCTGCGACGGCGCTCACTGCACGTCTGTTTATCACGTTGCTCCTTCATGAATGACTGATGGGCAGGCGGCAGCAAGGGGTCGATTAACCCCCCTGCCGCCTTGGTGCGGACCAAATCTCTCCGAGGGGGTGAAGCGATTCAAGGGGTTTGCTGCTCGGTTAAATTCCCTGCTTTTTCGCCTCGGTCGGGAATATCTGAGGCAGGGCATGGGTGAGTGCGCACGCGTGTGGCTCGGGTCATTTCCGGACCGGCGTGGGGTGGGGTGGTGATGGCGCCCAGAGGGCTGTGGCAGGCATGAAGGTGCTGGTGGGATGGGGTGGAGGGAGAGTGGGTGAGGGTGGGGAAGCTGTCTCGAAGTGGAGGAACACAAGCTTCGTATATTGGTGTGGTCGGGCATCTCGGGGTGAATGGACAATTCCGGTATGCTGAATTCCGTATTCCGTGCCGGATGCCCCGCCGGAGTGCTCGGGAGAGGGTCGAATGGTGGGAAAACAGGCCCGTCGCAGGGTCTTGCGGTGCGCCCGGGCCGTGGCCATCAGTGCGACGGACACGACCGGGACGGTGCCGGTCGGGCCCTCGGTCGTACCGGCGTCCGGGGACGTCTTCACGCCGACCGGGCCCCAGCCCGTGCCGGTGCCGTGTGCCCTGGCCACCGAAGAAGTGCCCGAGCGCGCGGAGTCGTACGCGGCCGCCGCCCGCCGGGCCGTCGACGCCGGGTTCGACGGGGTCGAACCGCACGGCGCCAACGGCTACTTGATCTCCCGGTTCCTCTCCTCCGACGCCGACCGGCGGACCGGCCGGTACGGGGGTTCCGTAACCCCGACCTGGTCGGGCGGTTGCGGGGCGGGCTGCCGCTCGCGCCGGTGGCGGGAAACCCCGTGCGGGGCGGCGGCGCGCTTGGCAGACTCGGGGGCATGACGGAGAAGATCACCCGCATCAATCCCGAGAACATGCATGAGACACCCGGCTACCACCACATCACCGTCGTGGAGGCCGGTCGTACGGCCTACCTGTCGGGGCAGTGCCCGCTCGACATGGACGGCGATGTCGTCGGCCGGGGCTCCCCCGAGAAGCAGGCGGACCAGGTCGCCGCCAACGCCCTCGCCGCCCTGGCAGCCGTGAACGCCGGGCCGCACGACGTGGTGCGGTCGGTGATCTACGTGAAGAGTGACCACGGGCCGGTGCTCACGTCGGTGTGGGCCCGGCTCAACGCCTCCGGCCTCGGCCCGGCGTTCACCACCGCGAGCACCCTCCTGGGCGTCGCACAACTGGGCTATCCCGGGCAGATCGTGGAGGTGGACCTGACGGTGGCGCTGCCGGACTGAGGCCCTGGGCGCGAGCCCTGGTGGGCGGAAGACGCAGAACTCGTTTCCCTCCGGGGCGGCCAGAGCCGTCCATGGGAGGTCGCCCCAACCCCTGTCCACAGGGTGTGAACGGAAGTTGGAGTGCCAGGGGGCCTCAAGTCCCCGCCGCCTCCCCCTTCCCGGTGTGACGTGTGCGCGTCAGAATCCAAGGGCCTGCCCCCCACGGCCCTTGGAGGCGCCCCCATGTCCACCGCTCCCGAACGCCCCGCGCAGTCAAGCGCGTTGAGTACGCGCAGAGGCTTCCTGGCCGGTGCGCTCGCCGTCTCCGCCACCGCGATCGTCGGGGCCGCCCCCGCCGTCGCCGCCACCCGGTCCACGGCCCGGGCCGCCGTCCGGGGAACGCAGGACTGGATGGGCGGCCTCCCCGACGGCACCGCGCTCCAGCGGCTCACGATCCCGGGTACGCACGACTCGGGGGCGCGGTTCGGCGGGCCGTGGTCGGAGTGCCAGAACACCACGATCGCCCAGCAGTTGCAGAGCGGCATCCGCTTTCTCGACGTGCGGTGCCGGATCACCGGGGGCTCGTTCGCGATCCACCACGGGGCCGCGTTCCAGAACATGATGTTCGGCGATGTCCTCATCGCCTGCCGGGACTTCCTGGCCGCGCGGCCGAGCGAGACCGTACTGATGCGGGTCAAGCAGGAGTACTCCTCCGAGAGCGACGCCGCGTTCCGGGCGGTCTTCGACGACTACCTGGACGGGCGCGGGTGGCGGTCCCTGTTCCGGCTGGACCCCGCGCTGCCCTCGCTCGGCGGGGCCCGGGGCAAGGTGGTGCTGCTGGCGGACAACGGCGGTCTGCCCGGGGTGCGTTACGGCGATCCGGCCGTTTTCGACATCCAGGACGACTACATGGCCGAGCCGTTCGCCAAGTACCGCAAGATCGAAGCCCAGTTCCGCAAGGCCGCCCAGCAGCCGGGCAAGTTCTTCATGAACTACGTCTCCACCGCCGCCCTGATGCCGCCCCGCTGGAACGCCGACCGGCTCAACCCGCAGGTGCACTCCTTCCTGGAACGTTCCGAGACCGCCGGGTGGACCGGGCTCGGCATCGTCCCGCTCGACTACCCGAACAACCGGTCCCGGCTGGTGGAGTCGCTGATCCGGCACAACCCGGCCTGATCGGGGCGGAAGCCGTCGGGTGTCCGGGCTCAGGGGGCGTACACGGAGAGCACCGTGCCGTCGTCGAAGGTGGCGAACAGGGCGCCGCCGGACAGGATGACGGTGGTGGGGCGCTCGGCGGCGTCCCGCTCCTCCCGGGGCCAGTCGTTGTACGCGAGCGAGCGCGTCTCCTTGCCGGTGGCGAGGGCGAGGAGGCGCGCCCCGGACCGCCCCAGCGTCAGTACGGTGTCCCCGGCCACCAGCACCGGGTCGTCGGACGCCCATGGCATCCACCACTTCGCCCGCCCGGTCCGCAGGTCCACAGCCTCCAGGTAGGGAGAGCCCTCCCGGACTCCCGTGCCCCGGCCGAGGGCGACGCCGTCACGGCTGACGGCGTACGGCAGGCCCAGCCGCGCGTTGCTGACCTTCTTCAGGGTGGCCGCCTCCCGTACGTCGTCCGGGCAGAAGGCGTGCACCGCGCCCCGGGAGGGGAGTTGGCAGTGGTCCGGCACCTCGGCCAGCGACTTCCCGGTCGCCCGGTCCAGCGCGTGGCTCCCCGTCGGGCCGTCCACCCAGACGCGGTCCCCCACGACGCCCAGGGACTGCGCGAAGGCCCCCGGGATCACGCGTTCCCACTGCTGCTCGCGGTCCCGGAGCGCATGGGCCCGGAGCAGGACCCGGGTCGATGGACCCTCGCCGTCCCGCTCCACGTACGACACGAAGACCTGGTCCTCGTGGACCCGGGCGTGCGACGGGCGGTAGCCGCTCCGGCCGGGCAGTTCGGCCACCTGCTTGCCGGTGTCCAGGCTCAGTACGGCGAAGCGTTCCCCGTCCGCCGACGACACATAGGCGTGCCGCGCGTCCAGGTCGAGACCGCTCACCGAGGTGTTCCCGGTCGTCGCCCCCTCTGCCGGGTAGCGCCACAGGGCGCTGCCGTCGGACGCGTCCCGGGCCTCCAGCCACAGCAGCCGTCGGCCCTCGTCGTGCAGCCGGCAGACCAGGACCGTACCGCCGAGCATGCACTCCAGCGGTTTGCCCGCGCCCTCGAAGGAGGAGGACCACGGCGACCAGCCCTCCGGGAGGTGGTTACGGTCCCGGGCTCCGGGGCCGAAGTCGGTCATCGTGCTGGCCACGGCCGGGGCGGCGGGCGGGGCGGGTTCGGCGGGGGCGGAGCTGCGGGGAGAGGCGCTTCCCGTTCCCGTTCCCGCGCCCGGGGGCGCGCTCGCGCTGCCGCCCGTGTCGCCCGCGCTGCCCGCGCCGGGCAGCAGTGGCGGCACCAGTACGGCGGCCAGGGCGGCGGCCACCAGCCCCGCGCCGATGCCCAGGGCCCACCGGAGGCGGCGGGAGCGGCGGGGGCCGGGCGGCGGCGGGGTACGGGGCGCCTCCGGGGCGTCCGATGATGCGGGCGATCGCGCGGGCGCGAGTCCGGGTGCGAGTCCGGGCGTCTCCGGGGCGTCCGATGGCGCGAGTCCGGGCGCAGGCGCAGGCGGTCCGGGCGGGGGCGGAGGCGCGATCAGGGCCCGGCCGACGGCGTACTCGTACTCCCCGATCACCGTCCGCACCCCGTCCGGCCAGCCGAACGGGCCGGTGGGCGGGGGCGGCGAGGCTCCGGGGCGGGGTGCTGCCGCCGCCGGGTCGAGCGCCCGGATCAGCTCGCCGGTGGTCGGCCGCCGCGCCGGGTCCCGGTCCAGACAGGCGCCGACCACCTCCGCCAACTCGTCCGGCAGCCGGGAGAGATCGGCGTTCCCCTGGGCGATGCGGTGCACCACGGCAGCCAACTCGCTGTCCTGGAAGGGTCCTTGACCGGTCGCGGCGAAACAGAGGACGGCCCCGAGACAGAACACGTCCGACGCGGCCGTCACCGAACGGTCGCCCGCCACATGCTCGGGCGACATGAAGCCCGGCGAGCCCACCATGATCCCGGTCGCGGTCAGCGCGGTCGCGTCGTACGCCTGGGCGATGCCGAAGTCGATGAGGCGCGGGCCGTGCGCCCCGAGCACCACATTGGCGGGCTTCAGGTCCCGGTGCACCAGCCGGGCGCCGTGGACGGCGGCGAGGCCCCGGGCGAGGGCCACGCCGAGCTTCCGTACGACCGGTACGGGCAGGGCGCCCGCCCGGGTCACCGCCTCGTCGAGCGAGGGGCCGACGACGTACTCGGTGGCCAGCCAGGGCCGTTGGGCCTCCGGGTCGGCGGCGACGAGCGCCGAGACGTACGGGCTCCGCACCGCGCGGGCCGCCTGCGCCTCACGCCGGAAGCGGAGCCGGAAGTCGCCCTCCAGCTCCAGGTCCGCGCGGACCGTCTTCAGGGCCACGAGGTCATCGGGGCCGCCGCCGGGAGGAAGGGCGAGGTGGACCGTGCCCATGCCGCCGGAGCCGAGACCGGCGAGCAGCCGGTAGGGGCCGACGTCGTACGGGGCGTGGGCGTCGAGCGGGCGCAGCACGGTGGGCGGCTCCAAGTCGCGTGCGATCAGGTGGACTTCAGCGGGACGTCGGTGGGGCGGGCGCGGTTCCGGCAGGCGTACGTACGGTGGGGGCGCGGGTGCGGTCCTGGCAGAGGCCGCCCCCCCCCGCCCCCGTCAGCTAGGGATCTCCATCGAGCGCAGGGTCCCGTCGTGGAAGGCGAGGAAGAGCACCCCGCCGAGCGAGAGAAGCTGCGGGTCCCAACTCTGTGCGGCGGTGTCGTCGAAGTCGCCCGCGTCGCCCGCGTCGTCGGCGGGGTCGGCCGGACCGTCGCCCGGCGCCCCCTCGATCCCGGTTCGCCTCCGCTCGCCGCCCTTGACCGGCAGCGTGTACAGGTAGCGGTTGTCGGCGAACATCGCCGTGGCCCCGGCGATCGTCGCCTCGGAGCTCCCCCCGGTGGGGGTGCCGAGACTGCGCGGCCCGCCCTCGGAGGGCGGGACGCCCAGGGCGGTGAGGGTCACCTCGGAAGAGGATTCCCCTTGCCCCAGCCGGTACTGGCCGGAGCCGGTCGAGATCGCGCCCCGGGCCGGTGCGGCGGCGTCGCCGAGCTTCCGTTCCGCGATGGGCACCTGCTTCAGCGTCTTGGCGTCGAGCACCTTGGTGCCGTCGCCCTCGACATCGCACAGCACCCGGCCGTCGTGTTCGCGGACCGCCGTGCAGTCGGCGCCGCTGGGGAGGGACAGATAGGTCGGCTTTCCGGTCCGCGCCTCGAAGGCGGTCAGCCCGCCCTCGGTCCGGGCGATGAGCCGTCCGGCCACGAACGAGTCGGCCGCGTACATCCCGTCCGCGGCCCGCGGGCCCGCGGCCGAGGCCAGGGAACGCGTCCAGAGCTCCTTGCCCGTGGCGGCGTCATAGGCGGTGACCCCCTGGCTGCCCACGCTGACGGTGCTGAAGAAGGCGACGCCGTCACCGAGGAAGACGTCCGGGGCGTAGCCCGTGTCCTCCTGCCGGGGGTCCGTGCTCAGGTCCTTCTCCCAGCGGACCGTGCCGTCCGCCACGTTCCTGCCCCGCAGGACCGTCCCCTCGGCGGAGACGACCGTGTCGGCGTGGATCACCGGGTGGGTGGGGTTGCCGGGCAGGGCCAGGCCACGGGTGCCCGTCATGATCGGTCTGTCGCCGGGAGAGGACGAGGGCGCCGTCCAGAGCGGCTTGCCGTCGGACGCGCGCACGGCCTCCAGGCCGCCGTGGAAGGTCCGGCAGACCAGGGCCTTGCTGTTGAGCGCGCAGGACCAGGGGCGGCCCTTCATCTTCGTGCCCCACGCCTGCCAGCCGTCCGGGCGGGCGGCCTTGTCGGCGGGGAAGTACCGGGTGCGTTCGGCGCCGTACTGGTCCACGCCCGCCGGGGGCGCGGGGGCCCGGGAGGGGGACGGCCCGGCGGCGGGCGGGGTGGCGCCCGCGTCGTTCCGGTTCTCCCGGCTGTCCTGCCACGATCGCAGGCCGACCGCGCCGAGCACGCCGACCACGAGGGCCCCGGCGACGACGACCGCGACCGTACGGCGGCTGAAGCCACGGCGGGCCGGGGCGGCCGGGGGAGCGGTGGCCGGTGGCGGGGGCGGGCCGGTGACGGTCTGCGCGCTGTGGACCGGGGCGGCGCCCGGCATCGTCGGGACGACGGGTCCGGCGAGCGGGCCCGCCGAGGCGACGGTCCGGGCCAGGTCGTCCTCGTACCGCGTGATCAGCGCCGCGACCTCCGGCGGCCAGACGAGGGCACCGTCCGTCCCGGCCCCCGCCGCCTCCTCCGCCGCCCGGAACCGGGACTCCAGGACGGCCGCGTCCGGGCGGGACGACGGGTCGGGGCTCAGGCAGTCCTCGATCAGCTCGCGCAACTCGGCCGGTACGTCGGTGAGTTCGGCCTCCGCCTGCGAGATCCGGTACAGCACCGCACCCACCGGGCCGCTCCCGAACGGGCTCTCCCCGGTGGCGGCGAAGCAGAGCACGGAGGCGAGGCAGAAGACGTCCGACGAGGCGACCACATGCTGTCCGCCGAGGACGTGCTCGGGGGACATGTAGCCCGGCGAGCCGATCATCGCGCCGGTCGCCGTCATCGTGGTGGCGCCGAACGCGCGGGCGATCCCGAAGTCGATGACCTTGGGGCCGTCGGCGCCGAGGAGGACGTTCGCCGGTTTCAGGTCGCGGTGCTGGACCCGGGCGTGGTGGATGGAGCGCAGGGCGCGGGCGAGCCGCAGGCCAAGGCCCCGGACCGTCGCGAGGGGCAGCGGACCCGCCACGCGTACCGCCCGGTCCAGCGTCGGGCCCGCCACGTACTCGGTGGCCAGCCAGGGCACCGGCGCGTCCGCGTCACCGGCCAGCAGCCGGGCGGTGGAGCGGCTGTCGACGGAGCGGGCCGTCACGATCTCGCGGCGGAAGCGGTCGCGGAAGGCGGGGTCGTCGGCCAGCTCCGCCCGGATCGTCTTGACGGCGGCGAGCCGGGGCCCACCGCCCGGACCGCCCGCCTGCCCGGGGCCGGGCCGGAGGTCGGCACCGAGGTGGACCTCGCCCATGCCGCCCGCCCCCAGCCGCGCGAGGATGCGGTACGGGCCGACCTGGCGCGGGGAGCGGTCGCCGAGCTCACCGATCATGGTGGCGCACCGCCCGGTCGCGCGAGGTGTGCTGGTGGTTCCTGCTGCCCCGGTCGCACGCGGAGCGGCCGGTGGCCGTTCCGGCCCCGGTGGTGCGGACGCGCATACGACATCCCCCTGTTGACGATGTGTCCGGTGATCTACCTTCACATCCGTCGGGGGCCCAGTCCAGGGCAGGGCCGGGGGCGATGCGCCGCCCCCGGGACCTACATCCCCGGCGGAGGCGTAGGCGCCCCCGGCAGCCTGATCGCCGCGACCGTGCCGGGGCCGCCGTCCGGGGCGGGGCGCAGCGCGATCTCGCCGCCCGCCTGCTGGACCGTACGGGCCACGATGGACAGGCCGAGACCCGAGCCGGGGAGCTGCCGGGCCGAGGGCGAGCGCCAGAAGCGTTCGAAGACGTGCGGGAGCTCCTCGGCGGGGATGCCGGGGCCCCGGTCCCGTACCGTCAGCTCGCCCCGGTGCAGGTGCACGTCGATCGTGGCGCGGGGCGGGCTGAACTTCACCGCGTTGTCCAGGACGTTGACGATCGCCCGCTCCAGGGCCGCCGGTTCGGCCCGTACGTACCAGGGGGCCAGCTCGTCGGTGATCGTCAGCTCGGGGCCGCGCAGACGGGCGCGCTGGAGGGCGGTACGGGTGATGTCGTGCAGGGCCACCACCTGGAGCGGGCCGGGCTGGGCGGCGTCGGGGCGGGCCAGCTCCTGGAGGTCGCCGATGAGGGCGGCCAGCTCCGTCATCTGGGCCTTGACCGAGGCCATCAGCGCCTTGCGGTCGTCCGGCGGGATCACCCGGCCCGTCTCGTCGCTGCGGGCCAGCAGCTCCACATTGGTCCGCAGCGAGGTGAGCGGGGTGCGCAGCTCATGGCCCGCGTCCGCGATCAGCTGGGCCTGGCGGTCGCGGGAGGAGGCGAGCTGCGCCGCCATGGAGTTGAAGGAGTTCGACAGGCGGGCGATCTCGTCCTCGCCGTCGACCGGGATCCGTACGGTCAGGTCCTCGGTGCGCGCCACGTGTTCGACGGCCTCGGTCAGCTCGTCGACCGGGCGCAGCCCCGCCCGCGCCACCCAGAGCCCGGCCGCTCCCGCGCCGATCACGCCGATGCCGCCGACGAGGACCAGGACCCAGGCGAGCGTGGAGAGCGGTGCGTCGATCTCGCTCAGCGGGCGGGCCACCGAGACCGCGAGCCGGTTGTTGGCCGAGCCGGTGCTGATCACCGGGGGCAGCTTGCGGGTGTAGACCCGCATCTCCTGGCCGTCGTCGTTCTCCGTCGTGTGCAGCGCGTCGGCCTGCCTGCCCGCCGCCACGGAGACGTCGTCCGGCCGGGCCGGGACGGGCGTGGTGTTCGGGGCCGTGCAGTAGCTGCCGTCCGCCGCGACGATCTGCACGGTGTACTGGCCGGGGAACTCCTCGGCAGGCAACTGCCCGCCGCTCAGGCACGCGGTCAGCAGCTCGCGCATCGCCATGTTGTCCATCTTGGCGTTGCGCAGCGAGTCGTCGAGCTGCTGCTCCAACTGGGCCCGGGTCACGAACCAGCAGGCCGCCGCCACCGCCGCGACCGCCACCGCGACCGCCGTGGCGACCAGCATCGCGAGCCGGGAGCGCAGGGGCAGCGCCCGGAACCGGCGTACGAGCCCGCCCCGGGCCTTCCGCCCGGGCTCCGCGGAGGAATTCGCGGAGGAATTCGCGGAGGAATTCGTGGAGGAATTCGTGGAGGAAGAGGAAGAGGAAGGGGACAGGGTGCTCACGCCTCGCCGTTCCCGCCCGTGCGGAGCGCGTAGCCGACACCACGCACGGTGTGGACGAGGCGCGGTTCGCCGCCCGCCTCCGTCTTGCGGCGCAGGTACATCACGTACACATCGAGGGAGTTGGAGCTCGGCTCGAAGTCGAAGCCCCACACCGCCTTGAGGATCTGCTCCCGGGTCAGCACCTGTCGCGGGTGGGCCAGGAACATCTCCAGGAGCGTGAATTCGGTACGGGTCAGCTCCACCCGCCGTTCGCCCCGGGTGACCTCGCGGGTGGCCAGGTCCATCCGCAGGTCGGCGAAGGAGAGTACGTCGTCGTCGGGTGCCTCCGCGCCCGCCGCCGCTGCCGACGCGTACGAGCTGCGGCGCAGCAGGGCCCGGATGCGGGCGAAGAGTTCGTCCAGCTCGAACGGCTTGACCAGGTAGTCGTCCGCGCCCGCGTCGAGCCCGGTGACCCGGTCGCCGACGGTGTCGCGGGCGGTGAGCATGAGGATGGGGGTGGTGGAGCCGGTGGCGCGGATGCGGCGGGCGGCGGTGAGGCCGTCCATGCGGGGCATCTGGATGTCCAGGACGATGAGGTCGGGGGCGTACGCCTCGGTCATGGCCAGGGCGTCGTACCCGTCGACCGCGACCTGGGTGCCGTACCCCTCGAAGGCGAGGCTGCGTTGCAGCGCCTCCCGTACGGCCGGTTCGTCGTCGACGATCAGGATGCGCTGGGGATCGTCTTCGGCGGGGCTCATCGCTGCTGGTCCTCTTCTCGTGTCGGCCCGGTCTGCGGGGGTGGTCCCAGCCTCGCACGGGGCGTGCCGTGCGCGGGATCAGGAGCCGTCGCCCGCGCGCAGGGTGTCCAGGTCGGCCTTGAGTGTGTTCACCGGGATCGCGAAGCCGAGGCCCACGCTGCCCGCCGTCGAACCGCTGCCGGACGCCGACGAACTGGGCGAGTACATCGCGGAGTTGATGCCGATGATCTCGCCGTCCATGTTGATCAGCGCACCGCCGGAGTTGCCGGGGTTGAGCGAGGCGTCGGTCTGGAGCGCCTTGTACGTGGTCGTCCGCTCGCCCGTGTCACCGTTGAACTGCTGCCCGCCGAACTCGAAGGGCCACCGGTCACCGTCGCCTCGGCCCGAGCTGCCGGAGTCGTCCTTCGCCACCGTCACGTCCCGGTCCAGCGCGGAGATGATCCCGCTGGTGACCGTCCCGGTCAGCCCCTCAGGCGAGCCGATCGCCACGACCTGGTCGCCCACCTTGACCTGCGAGGAGTCGCCGAGCGTGGCCGTCTTCAGCCCGCTCGCGCCGCGCAGCTTGATGAGCGCGAGGTCCTTGTCGGGGTCGGTGCCCACGACGTCGGCGGTGTAGGTCTTCCCGGTGGAGAGGGTGACCTGGATCTGCTGGGCGCCGGAGATCACGTGGTTGTTGGTGACGATCTCGCCGTCCTCGGTGATCACGACCCCGGACCCGGTGGACTTGCCCGCCGACGAGGCCGCGCCGATCTCGACGATGGCGGGGGAGACCGCCTCGGCCACGCCCGCGACCGTGCCCTTGCTGCTCTGCGAGACGGTGGTGCCCTGGACCACCCCGGACGAGCCGGTGGCCTGGGGGCCGCCGCTGTTCAGCTGCCCGACGAGGGCCGCCGTACCGCCGCCGATCATCGCCGCCACGAGGGCGACCGCCGTCAGCAGCACCACCGGCCGCTTCGCCCGGCGCTGGTGGCGCCCGGGGGCGTACGGGGGCGGCGGCGGGTAGCCGTCGTACGCAGTCGAGTACGAGTACGGGTTGGGGTCCTGGTCCGTCGTGTACGCGCCGCTCGGGCGAAGGTTCTCCGTCATGTCCACCAGGCTGGCCAGCGAACATGAGAAGGACCTGAGTGCGTCCTGAGAAGCCCGGAAGAACGGCGTATGCCCGCTGTAAAGACCGACGTTCCCGAGGCTACGGCGTCGGCTCCCCGCAGCCGCACGAGCGCCGGATCACCAGCGCCGAGGGGAACTGCTTCAGCCGCTCCCGCCGCGAGCCGACGACCCGGAGCGAATCGTCGAGCACCAGGTCCACGGCGGCCCGCGCCATCGCCGGGCGGTCGGAGAAAACCGTGGTCAGCGGCGGATCGGTGAGACCGGCTTCCTTCACGTCGTCGAAGCCCGCGACCGCCAGGTCACCCGGCACGTCGATGCGCAGTTCACGGGCGGCGCGGAGCACCCCGATGGCCTGGTCGTCCGTGGCGCAGAAGATCGCCGGGGGGCGGTCCGGGCCGGAGAGCAGGCCGAGGGCGACCTGATAGGCGTCGTAACGGTTGTACGGGGCCTGGAACAGCCGGCCCTCCGTCGAGCGGCCGGACTCCTGCATCGCCCGGCGCCACCCCTCGACGTGGTCCGCGACCGGGTCGCCGACCGCCGGGGTCTCCTCGGTGCCGCCGAGGCACGCCACGTACGGGTGGCCGTGCTCCAGGAGGTGGCGGGTGGCGAGCTGGGCGCCGCCGACGTCGTCCGTGACCACCGCCACGTCGTCGATCGCCTCCGGGCGCTCGTGCAGCAGCACGACCCGGGCGTCCCAGGCCTCGATCTCGGCCGCCGCCCGCTCGCTGGGGCCCTGGCTGACCAGGATCAGCCCGGAGACGCGCATCCCGAGGAAGGCGCGGAGGTAGTGGACCTCGCGCTCGTCCCGGTAGTCGGAGTTGCCGACGAGCACCATCTTCCCGCGCTCGGCGGCGGCCTGTTCGACCGCGTGCGCCATCTCCGCGAAGAAGGGCTGCCGGGCGTCGGGGACGATCATGCCTATGAGGTCGGTCCGCCGCGAGGCCATGGCCTGGGCGACCCGGTCGGGCCGGTAGCCCAGCTCCTTGATCGCGGCGAGCACCCGCTCGCGCGTGGCCGGGGCGACCGGCCGGGGTCCGTTGTTGATGACGTAACTGACCACCGCGGTCGACGTACCCGCCAGTCTCGCCACATCGTCCCGCGTCACCTTGGCCACGCGCGGCAGTCTACGCGGATGGACCTATCCCTTGGCAGCCCGGACCGGGGCTTCTTCCGCTTCGGTGGCCGGGGCCGACTGCTCCGAACGGGCGACGGCTTCTCCGGCCCGCCGCTGGGCGGCCGCCCGCTCCTTCGCCTCCTCGGCGGCGCGGGCCTCCTCCGCCGCGCGCTCCACCTTCTCCGGGGTGACGAAGCGGTAGCCGACGTTACGCACGGTGCCGATCAGCGACTCGTGCTCGGGGCCGAGCTTGGCGCGCAGCCGCCGGACGTGGACGTCGACCGTCCGCGTACCGCCGAAGTAGTCGTACCCCCAGACCTCCTGGAGGAGCTGGGCACGGGTGAAAACCCGGCCCGGATGCTGGGCCAGGTATTTCAGCAGTTCGAATTCCTTGAAGGTCAGGTCCAGGACCCGGCCCTTGAGTTTCGCGCTGTAGGTGGCCTCGTCGACGGAGAGATCGCCGTTGCGGATCTCCATCGGGGAGTCGTCGGAGGTGATCTGCTGCCGGCCGGTGGCCAGCCGCAGCCGGGCCTCGACCTCGGCGGGTCCCGCGGTGTCCAGGAGGACGTCGTCGATGCCCCAGTCGGCGGTGACGGCCGCGAGGCCGCCCTCGGTGACGACGAGGATCAGCGGACAGCCCGGCCCGGTGGACCGCAGCAGCTGACAGAGCGAGCGGACCTGGGGGAGGTCGCGGCGTCCGTCGACGAGGATCACGTCGGCGCCCGGGGTGTCCACCAGGGCCGGGCCCTCGGCGGGGGCCACCCGCACGCTGTGGAGCAGGAGCCCGAGCGCGGGGAGCACCTCCGTCGACGGCTGGAGTGCGTTCGTCAGAAGCAGCAGTGAACTCATCGCCGCCCACCTGCCTGGTTCGGTCGATCGTGTTGCACGGTTCGCTCGCCCATTACGTCGGTCCTCCTCGTTCCCTGCGAGAGGGGCACTCCCGGGTCGGACCCGGGGGAGTATGCGGCACTGCTTCGTACGTCATGCGTTCTTGCGTTCGTCATGCGTTCATGCGTCATACGGGTTTTACGGTGCGGTCCCGCGCCCTGGGACCGCTGAGCTTGTCGAAACGTCTCCGTAACAACGTCCGGGAAGCACAAAAGGACCCGGGGGCTGCATTGCCCAGGTCCTCTTCGCAGCAGAATAGCCCACATGAGTTCTGGGTCCGAGGGTCGTTTCGTGAGTTCTTCTGTTCCCTTGCTCACGCGGGTCCCACGATTCGCCACATTGCTGACCGATGACGGCGTACCGGTCGAGGCGGTGTACGACCCGTGTACGGGAGGTTTCGGGGCGCCGGGCGGCGGCCCGGGTGCCCCGGTGGCGGACACCCCCGTGATCGTGGTGGCGCACGGCTTCACGGGCTCGGCCGACCGCCCCGCCGTACGCCGGGCCGTCCGGGTGTTCTCCCAGCGTGCGGCCGTGATCACGTTCTCGTTCCGGGGGCACGGACGGTCCGGCGGGCGGTCCACGGTGGGCGACCGCGAGGTGCTGGATCTGGCCGCCGCGGTGGCCTGGGCGCGGACCCTCGGGCACACCCGGGTCGTTACGGTCGGGTTCTCCATGGGCGGTTCCGTGGTGCTGCGGCACGGCGCTCTGTATACGGACGGTTCCGGGGCAGAGGACGCGGCCGTACGTGTTCCGGTGCGCGACCGGCGCACGGAGGAGCGCTTGGGGGCGCACTTCGGTGCCCATGCCGATGCGGTGGTTTCCGTGAGCGCCCCCGCCCGCTGGTACTACCGGGGTACGGCCCCGATGCGCCGACTGCACTGGGTGGTCACCCGGCCCTCGGGGCGGCTCGTCGGGCGGTACGGATTCCGTACCCGCATCGCCACCGAGGACTGGGACCCCGTCCCGCTCTCCCCGGTCGAGGCGGTGCCGCTCATCGCCCCGGCCCCGCTGCTGCTCGTGCACGGCGACCGGGACCCGTACTTCCCGCTGGACCACCCGAGGATGCTGGCCGGGGCGGCGGGGCCGGGCGGTGCGGAGCTGTGGCTGGAGCGGGGGATGGGGCACGCGGAGAACGCGGCGGACGACGCCCTCCTGGCCCGTATCGCCGACTGGGCGACGGCGCCGCCGCCCGCGTGACCCATCATGGAGAGCTGACGTACGACATCGACTCACGAACCGACCGAAGGAGTGGCGCCATGGCAGCGGGGACGATCCGCTACTGGGCCGCGGCCAAGGCCGCGGCGGGCACGGCGGAGGAGCCGTACGCTGCGGCGACCCTCGCCGAGGCGCTCGCCGGGGCGCGGGAGAGGCACCCCGGCGAGCTGAGCCAGGTGCTCCGGCGGTGCTCGTTCCTGGTCGACGGCAATCCCGTCGGTACCCGTGGGCATGAGACCGTACGCCTTGCCGAGGGCGGCACGGTCGAGGTGCTCCCGCCGTTCGCAGGAGGGTGAGCCGCAGGCCATGAGCAGCAGCGACCAGCAGTACCCGTATCCGTACGACCCCCAGCAGCAGCCCCAGCAGCCGTACTGGCCCGACGGGACGGCCGGGCAGTCCGCCGTACCCCAGGAGCCGGGCGCGTACGACCAGGGCGCGACGCAGACGTGGCAGGCGCCGACCTGGGACACGCAGTACCAGCCGACGATCCGGCGGGGCGAGGAGCCGTACCAGGGGCAGGAGCAGGGGCAGGTCCAGGCTCAGGGGTACGGGCAGCCGCAGCCGGATGCGTACGGGACCGGGCAGCCGGATCCGTACGGGGCTCCGCAGCCGCGGTACCAGGAGCCGTACCAGGAGGCTCCGCAGCCGCAGTACCAGCAGCCGTACCAGGAGCCCCGGCAGCCGCACCCCGGTCATCAGCTCCACCAGCCCCAGCAGCCGTACGGGTCCGACACCGGGGCCGCCCACCTGCCCCCGCAGACCCCCTCCTCCGGCTCCCTCCCCCTCCCGCCCGAGGTCCCGGCCGCCGCCGCCCCCGTACCCCCGGCCGTACAGCAGCCACAGCCGGGTCAGCCGTCGCACCCGGGACAGCCAGGCCACCCAGGCCACCCAGGCCCGCCGTCGCAGCCCGGACTCGACGCCTCCGGGTACAGCGCCCCCACCACCCTCGGCAACGCCCGGATCACCGACGCCCAGCGGGCCCGGGCCGAGGGGCGGTCGCCGATCATCGCGCCCGGGACGCAGCCCGCCGCGCTCACCGCCGTGCTCGGCCTGCTCCTCGCGGGCGGCGCGGCCATCGGCTCGTACGCCCTGCTCGTCCCGCTCGTCCTCCTCCAGGCGGTGACGGCGGCGGGCTGGTTCCGGCTCAACGGCATGTGGCCGGCCCGCCAGGGCATCGCGCTCGCCTTCGCGGGCGGTCTCGTCGCCGATGTCGCCCTCCTCGCGGCGGGCCGGGAGCACGGGCCCGCCGCCCTCCTGGGCACCCTGGGGGTCTGGGTGCTGCTCACCGTGGTGCTCCAGCTCCGCAGCCACGCGGACGCCGACGACCGGCTGCACGGGCTGATGGCCACGGTCGTCTCGGCGGCCCTCGCGGTCCTCGCCGCCGGGCACCTCGCGGCGGCCCCGGACGCGGTGGTGGTCGGCGGGATCGCGGTCGCGGCGGCCACCCTCGCCCGCGCGCTGCCGCTCCCCGGCGCCGCCTCCGTCGTGGTGGCGCTGCTCGCGGGCGCGGGCGCCGGTATCGCGGCGGGCGGCCTCACGGAGTACGGCACCGAGGGGGCGCTGCTCGGCCTCGCGGCGGCCGTCTGCGCCCTGATCGGGCTGCGGGTGGCGAGCTACGACTACCCGTCGCGCTTCGTCCACATGACGGCGGGCGTGGCGCTGCCGCTCACGGCGGCGGCCCCGGCGGTGTACCTGATCGGCCGCGCCCTCGTCTGACGCGTACGCGAACGGGTCCGACGGCCCTCGACCGGTATCTCCCGCCTGACGTGCCCTCACCAGGGGTACCCGCTCCGGGAACCGATCGGGGGCCGTCGCTCGTCGATCACCCAGGGGGGGTCCCCTGCCGCCGCAGTAGGCTCGCGGACGCCGGGGGGACCGACCGTACGGCCGAGGTGGGGAAACGACACACATGCGCGCACTGCGAATACTGCTGGTCCTGCTGGTGGTGGTCGGCGGTCTCTTCGTCGCCGTCGACCGGGCGGCGGTGTACTACGCCGAGTCCGAGGCCGAGGACCGGGTCAGCATCAGCGGTGGCGCCGGGACGACCGAGATAGCGATCAAGGGGTTCCCCTTCCTCACCCAGCTCGCCGCGTCGGAGCTCGACCGGGTCGACATCACCCTCACCGACATGAAGACCGAGGCGGCGGGCCGTGCGATACGGGTCGGTGAGGTACGGGCGCGGCTCCACGACGTGAAGCTCGGCTCCGGCTACTCCACCGCCACGGCGGCCCGCGCCACCGGCACCGCCGTCGTCTCGTACGAGGACCTGACGGCGGCGGCGGAGGACGGCGTCACCGTCGCGTACGGCGGCGACGGCAAGGTGAAGGTCACCGGCTCGGTCACCGTCCTCGGCACCCCGGTCTCCCGCAGCGTGCTCTCCACCGTGACCCGGGTCGACGGCCGGACGATCGAGGTGCGCGCGGACGAGGTGCCGGGGGAGGGCATCCCGGGGATCGAGCGACTGGTGCGGAGCAGGACGGACTTCGAGGGCGAGGTCGACGGTCTGCCGAAGGGCCTGGAGCTCCGGCAGGTCCAGGTGACCGAGAACGGCCTGGAGATCGAGCTGAACGGCTCGGACGTCTCACTGACGGGCTGACCTCTCGCTGACGGGCTGACCTCGTCACCGACGGGCTGACCCCCGCGTCCGAACTCACCCACGGCGGCCGATCCGGATAGTGAGACGCCGGTGTCCGGTCCATAGATGGGTGGCGGGCGAAGTGCGACGCGGAACCGGCCGCGCGGCGTGCCTCCCCTTCTCGTGTCTCGCATCATGGATGATCGCGTCTCACCATGCGACACGACGGTGACATCTCCGCCCGTACCTCCCTACGATCGGACCCATGAAGCGACAGGCGGATCTCACGAAGCGGCGGGCAGTAGACCTGTGCCGCGTCGCCGCCATGCTCTGTCGCACCTCCTGAGCGGGGCGTTCGTTCCGCCCCGCTTCTCCCTGGCCCTTCGACCACTGTCAGGGCCGGACCCCGTGCCCCGTACGCGCCGCGCTCCGTCCATCCGCGTGTATACCCGCACCCCCGCACCACCACTCCGCATCTCGCACTTCGCACCACCCCGCCGCAGACTGCCCCGGAGGAGAACAACATGAGCCGCAGCGACGTCCTGGTAGACGCCGACTGGGTCGAGGCCCACATCGATGACCCGCAGGTCGCCATCGTCGAGGTCGACGAGGACACCTCGGCGTACGAGAAGAACCACATCAAGAACGCGATCCGGATCGACTGGACCAAGGACCTCCAGGACCCGGTCCGCCGTGACTTCGTGGACCAGGCCGGCTTCGAGAAGCTGCTCAGCGAGAAGGGCATCGGCAACGACACGCTGGTCGTCCTCTACGGCGGCAACAACAACTGGTTCGCGTCCTACGCCTACTGGTACTTCAAGCTCTACGGCCACGAGAACGTCAAGCTCCTCGACGGCGGCCGCAAGAAGTGGGAGCTGGACTCCCGCGACCTGACCGACGCCGTCCCGACGCGCCCGGCCACCGAGTACAAGGCCAAGCCGCAGGACGAGTCGATCCGCGCCTACCGCGACGACGTCGTGAAGGCCATCGGCAGCCAGAACCTGGTCGACGTGCGCTCGCCCGACGAGTTCAGCGGCAAGCTGCTCGCCCCGGCACACCTCCCGCAGGAGCAGTCGCAGCGCCCCGGCCACGTGCCGAGCGCCCGCAACATCCCGTGGTCGAAGAACGCCAACGACGACGGCACCTTCAAGTCGGACGACGAGCTCAAGGCCCTCTACGAGGAGGAGCAGGTCGACCTGTCGAAGGACACCATCGCGTACTGCCGCATCGGTGAGCGCTCCGCGCTCACCTGGTTCGTGCTGCACGAGCTGCTGGGCCAGGAGAACGTCAAGAACTACGACGGTTCCTGGACCGAGTACGGCTCCCTCGTCGGCGTGCCGATCGAGCTCGGCGCCAACAAGTAACCGACCAGCACCACTTCGACCCGAAGGACAGAACCCCATGTGTGGAGCACAGGCCGGCGGCCCCGACGCTTCGACGATCAAGCCCGGTGAGACCACCATCCAGGGCAGCGTGACCCGCGACGGCGAGCCCGTCACCGGCTACGTGCGTCTGCTGGACTCGACCGGCGAGTTCACCGCCGAGGTCCCGACCTCGGCGACCGGACAGTTCCGCTTCTACGCGGCCGAGGGCACCTGGACGCTCCGCGCCCTGGTCCCGGGCGGCAGCGCGGACCGCACGGTCGTCGCGCAGACCGGTGGGCTCGCCGAGGTCGCGATCGCCGTCTGATCCACGGCATGGCCGGTCCACGGCACAGAACGGCCGGAGGGCCGCACCCCAGGGGGTTGGACGCCACCTGACGCGGGGTGCGGCCCTTCGTGCCGTCCGGAAACCGTCCCGCGGTTCTACGCTGGAGGCATGTACGCCCGACGCCGGCGCGGCTACATCTGGATGATGGGCGGCTGCGTCGCCCTCTTCGTCTCCGCCTGGGCGGTCGTCCGCCTGTGGTCGATGTCGGCCGCCGTCGCGATGTGCCTGGTCGCGATGGTGATCCCGCCCGTCGCCGCGGTGCTGGCCAACCGGCGGGGCCCGGAGGACGGTTGGTGGGACGACCCCTCCGGCGACCCGAAGTCCGACGAGTGGTGGGACGAGCTGGACGGCAGGAAGCGGTACTGACGGCCGTCACCGACAGCAGTACGGGCCGGGCTCACGCCGCTCGGGCCGGGCTCACGCGGTACGAGCCGGGCTCACGCGGTCCTGGGGGCGGGCTCAGTAGACGAGCGCCTGCGTCCCGTCCGTCATGGCCTCCTGTACGAAAACCTGCGCGCCCGCGATCCGTACGCCCTCCAGCACGTCCTTCTCGGTGATCTCGCGCCGCGCCGCGCACTGCGTGCAGAGGGTGACCCGCCCGCCCGCGAGGATCGAGTCGAGCAGATCGGGCAGCGGGGCGGCGTGCGGCAGCTCGAACTCGGCGGCCCGGCCCGGCAGCGCGAACCACGAGGACTCCCCGGTCAGCCAGAGCGAGACCTCCACACCACTGGCGACGGCCACCGCCGCGACGGTGAAGGCCTGCGAGCAGCGCTCGGCGGCTTCGGGCCCGGCGGTCACCTTGATCACGAGCTTCTTCGGCATATACCGAATATACCGAACTGTAATCGTCCGGGAGGCAACCTCCTTGCTGCCCTGGGGGTCACTTGTGCGCGCAGGTGAGGGAAACCCGCGCCTCAGGTCATTCAGGGGGGCCCTTTTGGAACCGAACGACACCATTCCCGCACCGCCCGTGCGCCGCAGGCCACGCGGCCGTACCACGCTGATCATCACCGCGGCCGCGCTGCTCGGGATCTCGGGCGGCGCGGCCGTGGGCTACGGCATCCAGGCCGAGCGGCCGCCGACGCCGCTGCCCGCCCTCTCCCAGCCCGGTCTCGGCTACCCGGCGAAGCCGCTGCCCACGGCCCCGGCCCCGCTGCCCGCCGCCCAGGACCGCCAGGTCACGACCGACGGCGACCTGCGCAAGCTGCTCGTCGACCGGCCCAAGGGGGCCAAGAAGCCGCTCGCCGGTGAGCTGGGCATCGGTGACGGCTGGGCGAGCCTCCCCGAGTACGCCCAGACCTACTACGACGACCCGAACTACATGTTCGAGACGTTCGCCGGGGCCGATCTCCGGCGGGTGGCCTCGGTCGGGTGGCGGCAGGGGCAGCACCGCACGATCAACGTCCAGCTGATCCAGTTCCGGTCCGGCGACACGCTCGGAGCCTCCGACCACCTCGCCGGCCAGCTGGACTACATGGACGAGGAGGAGGACGGCGCGGGCAACCCGGGCCAGCCGGTCAAGGGCAGCGGCGAGGGCCGCTCCTACCTGTTCCCGGTCGAACGGAAGGCCGGGTACCTCCCGTCCTACCGGGCCCGTGCCCTGGCGGCACGCGGAGACATCGTGCTGGACATCAACATCTTCGACACCGTCCCGATCAAGGCGAAGGACATCCGGACGCTGGCCGAACGACAGCTGGAGCGGCTGTGAACGACGAGACGAACCGCACCCCGGAGCCGACGGCCGCCCCCTCGGCCACCACCCCCTCGTCGGTCCCTTCAGCCGTTCCCGCGGCCGTCCCCTCGCCCGCCCCCGCCCGCCGGGTGCGCCGTGTGCTGCTGACCGCGCTGCCCGTCGGCCTGGTGCTCGCGGCGATCGGCGGTGCGGCCGGCTACACCAACGCCACCGTGGGAACCGCCGACCGGAAGGTCACGACGACCGTCTGGGACGAGGACCACGCGCCGACCGGGAAGGACCCGGCGGGCGCCCCGTTCCGGGGCCGCCACGACACCGAGCTGTCCAGGCTCCTGCTGCCGGTGCCCCAGGGCTACCGGCTCGGCCCGGACATCGGCGAGCACGGCAACGACAACGAGATCAGCGGCGCGAAGGCCGCCGCCGCGATGAAGGAGACGGGGCGCGGTCTGGCCGGCAAGGACCGCCGGAAGCTGGCCGAGCTCGTCGACCGGCTCCGTATCCAGGGCATCGCGCAGCGCTCGTACACCTCGGAGGAGAACGACCTCGTCGCGAACATCCAGGTCGTGAAGATGGAGGACAGGCAGGCGGTGCGGAAGTCCTTCACGGAACGCAAGGCGCTGATGGACTCCTTCGGCGTCTTCCGTAAGGGGCCGAGGATCGAGGGCCACAAGAACGCCGTCTGCCACCGCCTGCCCAAGGGCGACAAGGACACCCTCGACGGCGTTTTCTGCTTCGCGTACGAGGGCGAGGTCTCGGTCTCCTTCCAGGCGCAGGGCAGCAAGCCCTTCAGCCCGTCCGACGCCGGGGACCTGCTGAAGGACCAGCTCGACCACATCACGTCCCCGGGGGAGTACATATGAACGAGCAGACCGTGACGCCCGGGGCAGCCGGGGAGGCCGAGGCCCCCGCGGTCCCCGAAGCGGCCCCCGCGACCTCCGACACGCAGGTCGCGCCCGAGGCCCAGGCCGAGCCGGCACCGGTGCCCAAGCCGCCCCGGCGGGTGCTGCGGGCCGTGGGGCGCTGGACGGCCGCCGTGCTGGCGCTCGGGGTGCTCGGTACCGGTACGGCCTTCGGGATCGCCTCCCTGGAGCGGACGGACGTACCCGGGCTCGCCACCGAGGGCGACGGCCGCTGGGAGTACCCGAAGCTGTCCCTGCCCGCGCTCCCGGCCGGGTCGCCGCGCCCGTTCAGTACCGGCAACACGGCCGAGATCCACCACGCCGACCTGCGCGACCTGCTGCTGCCCGCCCCGGCCGGAGCGGTGCCGGACAAGAAGCTGACCGGCGGCTGGATCTCCACGGAGACCTTCGCCGCCGCCTACCGGCCGCAGAACCGGCCCTCGGTGGCCCAGCTCCTGAAGGACGCCGCCCCGCGTCACATCGCGGCGCGCGGCTGGACCATGCCGGACGGCACGGTGTCCCGGGTCTATCTGCTGCGCTTCAACTCGACGGCGTTCGCGACCCGCCTGCTCGACGACCTGTACGTCGGCTCATCGGTCGGTACACCGCTGGACCGTACGGACGCCATGGAGCTCGACGACACCTGGGGTTCGGCCAACGACATCGAGAACCTCTCGTCGTTCGTCTTCAACGAGCAGGCCCCCTTCGGAGCTGAGCACGTCCGGCAGGCGTACACCCTGGCGGGCGACACGGTCGCGCTGATCGTGCACGAGCGCCCGGGCAAGCAGGAGGCGGAACGCGTCCCCTTCCAGCAGACGGTGATCCTCCAGAACCAGCTGCTCGCCTGAGAGCCGGAGGCGCGGCCGGAACCGGAGCCCGGGCGCGGCCCGGCCCCGGGCCGCGCCCGCAGCCGCCACCTGGACGAGAAGGCCGGGCCCCCACCCATTAGGCTGGGGTTCCGGCCCTGTCACCGCCGTCACCCGCTCGTCACGAGGAGCCCCCTGTGCTTGAGGCATTCTTCTCCGCCCTGCTGATCCTGGTCTGCGTGGGCGTCATGGCCTTCACGGTGGTCGCCGTGAAGAAGCTGTACCAGGGCCAGCGCTGACCGTCGGCCCCGCCGCACCCGATCCGTTCCACCCCTCCCTCACAGATCGTCTGAGCAGCTCATGATCGAGATCCCGTCCGACCTCCACCCGGACCTCGTCCCGCTGGCCTTCCTCATCGGCAAGTGGGCGGGCGCGGGCGTCTCCGACTTCCCCGGCGCCGAGAAGTGCAACTTCGGCCAGGAGGTCACGTTCAGCCACGACGGCCGTGACTTCCTGGAGTACGTCTCCCACAGCTGGGTCCTGGACGCCGAGGGCAACCAGGTCCGCCCGCTGGAGTCGGAGTCCGGCTACTGGCGCATCGACAAGGACCGCAAGGTCGAGGTCGTCATGGTCCGCGACCAGGGCGTCGTGGAGATCTGGTACGGCGAGCTCGCGCACCAGAAGCCGCAGATCGACCTGGTCACCGACGCGGTGGCCCGGACGGCGGCCTCCGGCCCGTACAGCGGGGGCAAGCGCCTGTACGGGTACGTGAACAGCGACCTGATGTGGGTCGGCGAGAAGTCGACCCCCGACGTCGAGCTGCGGCCGTACATGTCGGCACACCTGAAGAAGGTCGTCACCCCCGAGGAGGTCGCCGAGATGGCGCGGAACCTTGAGGACATGCCCGACGACGGCATCGCGTTCTTCAAGTAGCCGGACCGATCGGCCCGAGGACTCCTGGCCGGTGCTCACCCCGCCCTACACTGGGCCTGTGGTGAGCACCGACTGGAAGACCGATCTTCGACAGCGTGGCTACCGGCTGACGCCCCAGCGACAGCTCGTCCTGGAGGCCGTCGACGCCCTGGAGCACGCGACTCCGGACGACATCCTGTGCGAAGTGCGCAAGACCGCGTCCGGGGTGAACATCTCCACGGTGTACCGGACCCTGGAGCTCCTGGAGGAGCTCGGGCTGGTCAGCCACGCCCATCTGGGCCACGGCGCCCCGACGTACCACCTAGCCGACCGGCACCACCACATCCACCTGGTCTGCCGGGACTGCAAGGACGTCATCGAGGCGGACCTCGCCGTCGTCACCGAGTTCACCGAGAAGCTGCGCGGCGACTTCGGCTTCGAGACCGACATGAAGCACTTCGCGATCTTCGGCCGCTGCGAGGGCTGTACGGCGGCCAAGCAGGCCGCGGAGGCGGGTACGGACGCCGATACGAACACGGCAGCGGAGGACGCCTCCGCCAAGTCGTAGGCTGGGCGCATGAAGAGCCCCCTGCTGTCCCTGCCCGGCGCGGTCGCCGCCGAGGGCCGCGACGAAGGTGTCGCCGCGCACTACGGTGACCTGTTCCGCGAGCAACGCGCCCTCGCCGACGGCACCGGCCTCGTCGACCTCTCCCACCGCGGTGTCGTCACCGTCACCGGGGACGACCGGCTGAGCTGGCTGCACCTGCTGCTCACCCAGCACGTCAGCGACCTCGCCCCGCACCAGGCCACCGAGGCGCTGATCCTCTCCGCCAACGGGCACATCGAGCACGCCATGTACCTCGTCGACGACGGGGCCACGGTGTGGATGCACGTCGAACCCGACACCCAGGGCGACCTCATCGCCTACCTGGAGTCGATGAAGTTCTTTTACCGGGTCGAGGTCGCCGACCGCACCGAGGACACCGCCGTCGTGCACCTCCCGGCCGGTTCCATCGCCCAGGTCCCGGAAGGCGTCACCGTACGGGAGACCGCACAGGGCCGGGACGTCTTCCTGCCGCGCGCCGACCTGGAGGCGTACGCCGCCGCCAACGGCCCGGCCGTCGGGATCCTGGCGTACGAGGCCCTGCGCGTCGAGGCGCACCGCCCGCGCGTCGGCTTCGAGACCGACCACCGCACCATCCCGCACGAGCTGGGCTGGATCGGCACCGCCGTCCACCTCCAGAAGGGCTGCTACCGGGGCCAGGAGACCGTCGCCCGCGTCCACAACCTGGGGAAGCCGCCGCGCAGGCTCGTCTTCCTGCACCTGGACGGCAGCGAGGTGCACCTGCCCGGCCACGGCACACCCGTACGGCTGGCCGCCGACGGCGAGGAGGGCCGCCAGCTCGGCTTCATCACCACCTCGGCCCGCCACCACGAGCTGGGCCCGATCGCCCTGGCCCTGGTCAAGCGGAACGTGGCGGTGGACGCGGAGCTGATCGCCGGGGACACGGCGGCGGCCCAGGAGACGGTGGTGGAGCCGTAGGCCCCGCCGGGGCCCGCGTCCTGGACGGCCGGAACGCCCCTCTTCGAGCCTTCCGGCGGAGTCCGTCGGCTCGGGGAGGGGCGTTCTGCTGTGTGGCGCCGGGGGCGGGGGTCAGAGGGACGCGGCCTTGGCGAACTCCACCAGTCCTGTCCACGCCGCTCCCGAGACGGCCAGGGAAGGCCCCTCGGGGGCCTTGCTGTCGCGGACGGGGACGATGCCGGTGACGGCTGCGGCAGCGGGAGCCCACTCAAGGCACTGTCCCCCGTCGCCGCCGCTGTAAGTGCTCTTGACCCACTCGTGGGTACGGGTGTCGGTCATGCTCGGTGGCCCTCCATGATCTTGTGAAGTCGAGTCAGGGACTCTTCTTCGTTCAGCGCGTGCATGCGTAGCCGGTCAAACATGCTGACCGCAGCACCCACCACGCTAGCCGCCTCGTCCACCTGCCCACCCTGAGTGGCGGTTTCGGTGTAGACCGCGTGCGAAGTGCCGTTCTTGGAGAGAAGCGTAAACGGCAAGTGGCTTGGCGCGGCGCCGACTTCGAAGGGGAGAACCTGGACGGTGACATGGGGTGTCGCCATGAGCGCGGCCAGGTGTTCAAGCTGAGCGATCATGACCGCTCGTCCGCCCACGCGGGCGCACAGAACCGCTTCGTGGGCCACCACCCACAGAAGTGGCGGATCAACCCGTTCGAGGACTTTGCGCCTCAGTAGCCGAGTCTCGACACGACTCCGGATCTGGTCCTCCGACTCCCGGGGATGGTGGGATCGGAAGACGGCAGTCGCGTAGTCGGGAGTCTGAAGGAGGCCCATCAGGAAAGTGCACGAGTAATCGGTAACGGCACTGGCGGACTCTTCCAGCGTCACGTACGGCACGAACCATTCAGGATGGCCGCCACGCCTGCTCAGTCGGGCTCTCAACCGCGCGTATACCCCCGGAGTCCCAGCAAGCTTGTCCATAGCCGCTGCGAAGTCTTCCGAAGCGAAAGCGTGTCCGTTCTCGACCTTGCTCACCTGCGCCTGTTTGTAGCGGAGTTCGGTCGCGAACGGCTCCTGAGCCAGCCCCAACGCTTCACGGAGAGCTTTGACCTCCTCGCCGAAGTATCGGGCGGCATTAGCTGGTTGGTTTCCCTGATCGGCCTTTTCGCTCACCTGTTCAACTCCCCTGTATTCCAGTTGGTTTGGAATGGCGTCAGGCTTTTCAGAGTACGTCC
The DNA here is from genome assembly GCF_042750035.1 of Streptomyces sp. NPDC059452. Lineage (NCBI taxonomy): Bacteria > Bacillati > Actinomycetota > Actinomycetes > Kitasatosporales > Streptomycetaceae > Streptomyces > Streptomyces sp. NPDC059452. The sequence goes on along the minus strand of NZ_JBHYVE010000019.1, from coordinate 109,090 downwards.
AGGTGGTCACGCTGTATCCACAGAGAGCGGAGATCCCCACCAGGAGTGCTCACATGACCACCGCCCCGCTGCCGGACACCCCGTCGGAACTCACCGAACCCACCGAACGCACCGATGACGACGCATCTGCCACGGCCACCCGGCTCGTTCGGGCGCTGCGCGGCTGCGGCATCTTCCTGGAGCGGGTTGTCCCCCGTTCGGTGGGCGGGCGGACCGTGGTCGCCGTTCACGGGCACATCAACGTCCACGCGGCCGGACGTCTGGCGGCCCGGCTGGAGTCCTTGGCGCATCGGCCGTCGATGCCGCTGGAGGCGTTGCGGCCCGAGGGGACCCTGCCCCTGGAGGTGCTGCCCGACCAGGTCAGGGTGGGGGACCACCTGCCCCTCGAAGACCGCTGCTACCGCATCCGCAACATGAGGGGCGCGAGCGGGAGCAGCCGGATTCTGGAGCTTGAGGGGCGACGGTTGCCGTGGATCATGACCGGTCCCCGCGTCGTCTTCAGGCGGGCCGATCAGTTCCAGTTCCCGCTGCCCGCGTGAACCTCCACCGGGTCACAGGGCCCTGCTGGCTCGGCTGCCGCCGTGAGCACGTGGGCGTCAGGTGGTTCGGGCCCGTCCGGACGGCAGCGGGTGACGGGGACATGTTCGCCTGCGACGACTGCCTGTCGGAGGTCGAACGGATGGTCTCCGAGCAGCTGGCCCGCAGGGACGGAGCGGACCTGGTGGCCCGCTCCACGATCGGCCGTACGTATCTGTGAACCGTGCAGAAAGGCACCGGCCACCCACCTGAACGCCGACTCTGCCGCAGAGTGGCTGACCGGGCCGCCCCTCCCAGGGCGGCCTCTCGGCCCCGGCAGAGGCGGATGCCGCGTCTCCCTCGCAGGGAAGCCACCCCTGCCCGGCCCCTGCGAGGGAGGCATCCACACGCCGACGCGACCGCGTCGGGGACAGACACCCACGAAGGAAGCCTCGATGAACGGAACACTCGCTTCTCCGGATTTCTCCGCCGATGGAGTCGATGGAGGGGACAAGCTGCCGGGGAGCCCCTACCCCGGCCCGCACCCCGCGCCCACCCCCGACGGCGGGCCCGGCGTTCCCAACCCGCCGAAGGCGCGTAGGTGAGCGGCGGCCGCAGCCAGGAGCACCGGCCCAGCCGTACGGAGCTGGAGCGCGCCCTCATGGCCGGGGGCGTCCTTTCCGCGGGCTGGGCCCCCGCGTTCGCTGCCGTACCCCGGGCCGCCTTCCTGCCGGAGGTCGTCTGGCCCTTCGGCATGGAGACCGGTGAGGCCGTGACCGTCTCCCGGGTGGATGACCCGCGGGCGTGGCACGGCTACGCGGACTCCGACGTTCCTCTCGTCACCCAGTGGGACGACGGGGTCCCGGCCGGATGTGACGATGGCCGGGCGCCCGGAGCGGTGGCCACCTCGTCGTCATCCATGCCGAGCGTCGTCTTTCCGATGCTGGAAGACTTGGACGTGCGGCCGGGGGACCGTGTCCTGGAGGTCGGGACGGGGACCGGGTGGACCGCCGCGCTCATGGCCCATCGGCTGGGCGTCGCGAACGTCGTCACGGTGGAGGTCGACGGCGCCGTGGCGGACCGGGCCCGGGTCGCTCTGCGCGACTTCGGGCTCCCGGTGAAGGTCGTGTCCGGTGACGGGCTCAAGGGGTATCCGGAGGGAGGCCCGTACGACAGGATCATCGCGACCTGCGGTGTCCGCGGGATTCCCGGCGCCTGGCTGCGGCAGATCCGGCCCGGCGGGATCATCGTGGCCCCCTGGGGGACGCGTTACGGATACGGGGACGCCGTGGCCCGTCTCGTCGTCTCGGACGACGGGCTGAGCGCCACGGGGCCCTTCGCCAGGCCGGTGGAGTTCATGAAGGCGCGGTCCCAGAGGTTCACGCCCCAGGAGCACGCCACGTACGTGGACCACCCCTCCGCGATCGTGAGCAAGGAGAAGGAGGAGACTGTGATCACGGAGAACGAGTTCCTGGGGGAGAGGTTCAGCCCGCAGCGGTTCGTCCTCGGGCTCAGGCTCCGGGCCTGTACACACGCGGTGGCGGAGAGGGCCGAAGGAGGAAGGGCCTTCTGGCTGTACAGCCTCACCGACCGTTCATGGGCCTGTGCCGCGTTCCGGGGCGGGGCGGTAGCCACGGTGTGGCAGTCCGGCCATCGTCGGCTCTGGGACGAGGCGAGGGCCGCCTACGCGTGGTGGGTCGACCAGGGCCGCCCCGGGTACGAGCGGCTGGGCCTTACCGTCGATGCCGGAGGCCAGCGCGCCTGGCTCGATGACCCCGCCCACTCCTGGCCGCTCCGGGCCGGTGCGGGGCCCTGTCCGTAGAGTCCGGTACCGCCTTCGTACGGTCACACCTCGATGATCACCGTGAACGGGCCGCTGTTCGTGAGCGAGACGCGCATGTCCGCTCCGAACCGGCCCGTCGCCACCTCCGCGCCCAGCGCCCGCAGCTGCGCCACCACCTCGTCCACCAGGGGTTCGGCGACCTCGCCCGGGGCCGCGGCGTTCCAGGTGGGGCGGCGGCCCTTGCGGGCGTCCCCGTAGAGGGTGAACTGCGAAATCACCAGGAGGGGGGCATTCACATCCGAACAGGACTTCTCGCCCTCCAGGATGCGGACCGACCAGAGCTTGCGGGCGAGTTGCGCCGCCTTCTCCGGGGTGTCCCCGTGGGTGACTCCGACCAGCACACACAGGCCTTCGCCGATGATCTCGCCGACCACTCCGGCCGCCGAAGGGTCCTCGCCCGTCCCGGCCGCCGAGACGCTCGCGCCGTCCACTCTCTGTACCACTGCACGCATACAGACCAACCTATCTTGGGCTGAACGGGTACAGAGTGTCTGCGGGGGCACCTCGCAGGGTGACACCATGCACGATGGCGGTGTGCCGACGCACCGGTCGAGGGGACGGAACAGCATGAGTACCTATGGAGCCGGACAATCTCCCGGGCCCGTACCGGGCGCCCGTACCGGCGCCGGTGGCGGCGCCCGTACGCATACCAGCACCCTGCGCTCACCCGTACGGCCCACTCTGCCCGGGCGCGCGTCCGTGCCGGAGCAGGGCGGCGGCGAGGCCGGGTTCGTCGGGCTGCGGCTGCCGGAGCTGCGGACGCTGCGGCGGGACGCGCAGCGGGACGAGGCCGATCTCAGTTACGTACGCCGACTGGTCCAGGGCCGGATCGACATCCTCCGCGCCGAACTGGCCCGCAGGCGGGACCCGCAGGCGCCCGTCCCGGAGACCCCGGTGGTGGACCGGCTCTCGGAGATCCTGGCCGATGCCCCGTCCCGGCACCGCACCTCCGCCCGGCACGTCACGCTGACGACGCCGCGCGGTGACGAGTTCCGGCAGCTCGCCGCCGAGAACCTCGCCGAGGTCGAGCTCTCGGACCTGGCCGCCCGGACGGACGAGGAGCTGCACGACGCCATGGGCCGCCTCGTCCGCTGTGAGCAGCAGGTTTCCCGGCGCCGCCATGAGCTCCAGCGCACGACCGACGATTGCAGCGCGGAGATCGCCCGCAGGTACCGTGACGGGGAAGCCCAAGTGGACGACCTGCTCGCCTGAAGCGATCCTTCCGGACGGCGGGTCCCGCACCCCGCCCGTCCGGCCGATCCCTCCGGACGGCGGGTCCGTACCGACCCCGTACCGACTCGGTACCCGACCGTACCGACCGTCTCCGGAAGGCCACCATGACGTCGACCGACGCCCCTGCCGCGATAGCCGCCGCCCCGCCCGTGCTCGCCGAGATCGTACGGTCCGGGTTCACCGAGGGGCACCACCGCGGTTCGCTGGTCCTGCTGGCCGCCGACGGGAGCGTGGAGCGGACGCTCGGAGACCCGGACGCGCCGGTCTTCCCCCGGTCCTCCAACAAGCCGATGCAGGCCGCCGCGATCCTGCGGGCGGGGCTCGACCTGTCGGGCGAGCGGCTGGCGCTGGCCGCCGCGAGCCATTCGGGGGAGCCCTTCCACCTCGATCTCGTACGCGACATGCTCGCCGAGCACGGGCTGTCCGCCGCCGACCTTCAGACCCCGCCCGACCTGCCGCTCGACCCGGTCGCCGCCGAGGCCTACCTCGCCGCCGGGAACGTACGCGAGCGGATCACCATGAACTGCTCCGGCAAGCACGCGGCCATGCTCGCCGTCTGCGTCCGCAACGGCTGGGACACCGCGAGCTATCTGGACCCCGCCCACCCGCTCCAGCAGCTGGTGGGCCAGGTCGTGGCCGAGGCCGCGGGCGAGCCGGTCGCGGCGGTCGGTACGGACGGCTGCGGGGCCCCGCTGATGGCGATCGGGCTGACCGGCCTGGCCCGCGCCTTCCGGTCGTTCGTGCTGGCGGAGCCGGGCAGTGCCGAGCGCCGGGTCGCGGACGCGATGCGCGCCCACCCGGAGTACGTGGCGGGCACCCGGCGCCCGGACACCTGGCTGATGCGCGAGGTCCCCGGGACGCTCTCCAAGATGGGCGCCGAGGCGGTCCAGGCGGTGGCCCTGGCCGACGGGCGGTCCCTCGCCTTCAAGATCGACGACGGGGCCACGCGGGCGCTCGGCCCGGTCCTGGCCCGCGCCCTGGAACTGCTCGGCGTGGACGCCCCCGTGGTCGCCCGGATCGGGCGTTCGCCGCTGCTCGGCGGGGCGGCGGAGGTCGGGGAAATTCACGCGACATTCTGAGAAGCACCTGCTTAGCGTGGGGGGATGAGCCTCGATATCCGTACCGTCACCGCGTCCGCGTACCCCGACTGGCTGCGGGCGGTGCAGAACGGGTTCCTGACGGCCGGTTCACCGGACGAGGAGCATGTGGCGGAGCGGCTGGCCGACACCGATCTCTCCCGCGTCCAGGGGGTGTTCGAGGCCGGGCGGTGCGTGGCGACGTTCCGTTCGTTCGCCCAGGAGCTGACCGTGGTGGGCGGGGCCACCGTGGCGTCCGACGCGATCACCGGGGTGACGGTGGCGCCCACCCACCGCCGGCGCGGACTGCTGAGCCGGATGATGGCCACGGACCTGGCGGCGGCCAGAGAGCGCGGCGAGGTGGTCGCCACGCTGATCGCCGCCGAGTACCCGATCTACGGGCGGTACGGCTTCGGCCCCGCCGCCTGGACCGCCGAGTGGGAGGTCTCCGTACACCGGGCGGGGCTCGACCCGCGCCGGTCGGGGCAGCCGGAGGGCGGCGGCCGGGTCGAGCTGGTGGACGGCGCCGACGTCCGTAAGTACGGCCCCGAACTGCACGCCCGGCTGGCGGCCCGCCGCCCCGGGATCGTCAGCCGCAGCGAGCGCTGGTGGAAGCTGCACACGGGCGCGGCGGCCACCTACCCGGCCCACGACAAGTGGACCGAGCCGTTCTACGCCATCCACCGCGACGCGGACGGCGAGGTCGACGGCCTGCTGGTCTACGGCACCGACGACAGGTGGGGCGACGCCAACCAGCCCCTGAACACCGCGACCGTACGGGACCTGATCGCCCTCACCCCGGCGGCCGAGCGGGCGCTGTGGCACTTCCTCTGCTCGGTCGACTGGGTCACCACCGTCCGCTCCGGCTACCGCGCCCCCGACGATCTGCTCCCCCTCCTCCTCCCGGACCCGCGTGCGGCCAGGCCGGTCACGTACTCGGACTGGCTCTGGCTGCGGCTGCTGGACGTGCCCCGCGCCCTGGAAGCCCGTACGTACGGGAGTGAGGCCTCGCTCGTCCTGGACGTCCGGGACGGCGGGGGCGTGGCCGAGGGGCGCTTCCTGCTCGACGCCTCGGCCGCCGGGGCGCGCTGCACCCCGACCACCCGGAGCGCCGATCTCGCCCTGGGTGCGGGGGAGTTGGCGGCCCTGTATCTGGGCGACGAGTCGGTGCGGCGGCTGGTGGACCTGGGGCGGGTGGAGGAGCTGCGGTCGGGGGCGGCGGCGCGGGCGGACGCCGCCTTCCGCACGGGGCGGCGGCCTTGGTGCCCGGACATCTTCTGAGCCGACGGCCGGGGTGGGCCTGTCGACGGGGGCTTTGGGCCGTGTGCTCGCGGGGGTTTGAGCCGTGTGCTCGCGTGGGCTTCGGGCCGTGTGCTCGCGTGGGCTTGAGCCGTGTGCTTACGCGGGCTTGAGCCGTGTGCTCGCGGGGGCGGTCAGCGTGTCCGTACGCGGAACAGCACCCCCGACGCGGCGATCGCCACGGCGAGCATCCCCCCGGCCCAAGCAAGCGCGATCCAGGGCGTGTTGCCCACGTCCTGGCCCAGCAGCAGCCCGCGCAGGGACTCGATGGCCGGGGTGATCGGCTGGTGTTCGGCGAAGCCGTGCAGCCAGCTCGGCATCGACTCGATCCGGACGAACGCGCTGCTCGGGTAGGGCAGGAACGACATGAAGAACGTGAACCCGCTCGCCGCCTCCGGGGAGCGGGCCAGCAGGCCGATCGCCGCCGAGATCCAGGACAGCGCCACGATGTAGGCGACCAGGACCGTGGCCGCGAGGAGCCAGCCGTCCCAGGAGGCCGCCGGGCGGAATCCGATCAGCAGGGCGACGCCGAAGACGACGGTGGTGGCGACCAGGTTGCGGACGGTGCTGGCCGCCACATGCCCGGCCAGGACCGGCGTACCGCCCACGTCCAGCGAGCGGAACCGGTCGATGATGCCGCCCTTCATGTCCTCACTGACTGCGGTGGCGGTGGTCGCGGCGCCGAACCCGGCGCACAGGAGGATGACGCCCGGGACGACGTACATGACGTACGAGTCGTAGAGCGTCGACGTCTCGATCGCGCCGCCGAAGAAGTAGACGAAGATCAGCATCAGCATGATCGGCAGGGCCAGCGACATGATCAGCGCGTCGGTGTTGCGGCGGCTGATGCGCAGGCTGCGGCCGGCCAGGACGGCCGCGTGGGTGGTTCCTCCCGTGCGGACTGCGGCCGTGTCAGACATGGGCGGGTACCTCCGAGGTGAGGGCCAGGAAGACATCGTCGAGGGTCGCGCTGTGCAGGGTGAAGCGGTCGATCTCGCCGCCCGCCGGGTCGATCTCGTCGAGCAGGGCGCGTACATGGGCGGCGCTGCCGTCCGTGGGGAGCCCGAGCGTCAGCGTCTCGGGGGAGTGGTGGACCGCGCGCCCGGCGAGGCGGAGGTAGGCCTCGCGGCTGGTGAGGACCAGGTCGAGGCGGTGTCCGGCGACCCGGCCCTTGAGGTCGGCGGCGGTGCCCTCGGCGGCGATCCGGCCCTTGTTCAGCAGGGCGATCCGGTCGGCGAGGCGGTCGGCCTCCTCCAGGTACTGCGTGGTGAGCAGCACGCTCGCCCCGCGCGCGGCCAGCTCGCGGACGACCTGCCAGAGCTCCTGACGGCTGCGCGGGTCCAGCCCGGTCGTCGGCTCGTCCAGGAAGAAGACGCCGGGCTCCGGTGAGCCGGTGAGCCCGGCGGCCAGGTCCAGGCGGCGGCGCATGCCCCCGGAGTACGTGGAGACGGTGCGCCGGGCCGCCCCGGTGAGCGCGAAGCGCTCCAGCAGCTCTTCGGCCCGGCGGCGGGCGGCGGGGCGGGAGAGCCCGGTGAGCCGGGCCATCATCCGCAGGTTCTCCTCGCCGGTCTGCGTCTCGTCGACGGCGGCGAACTGGCCGGTGAGGCTGATCGCCCGCCGCACCGCGCTCCGGTCGGCGACGACGTCGTACCCCGCGACCCGGGCGCTGCCGGAGTCGGCGGCGGTGAGCGTCGCGAGGATGCGTACGACGGTGGTCTTGCCCGCTCCGTTCGGGCCGAGCAGGGCGAAGACGCTGCCGCGCTCGACGCTGAGGTCGACGGAGTCGAGGACGCGGACGGCGGGCTTTCCGTAGGACTTGGTGAGGCCGTACGCCTCGATGGCGTACCCGTTCTCTGTGGTCGGACTGGGCATGACTGCCTGACCCCCTTCTGCGTATGTCATACGCGTTATTGCGTAAGCATTACGCATCTCTAGGATGGGGTCAAGGCGCATGGGGGTGCACGGAACGAGGGCGGCGTGGGCGACGCGGGCAAGGGGATGCGGTGACGGAGAAGAGCAGCGGCTCGGGCGGCGGTGACCTGCCGGCCTCCATCGAGGCCGCGTGGGGGCTGCGGGAGCGCCCGGCCAAGGGGCCGAAGCCCGGGCTGAGCCTGGAGCGGATCGTGGCGGCGGCGGTGGCCGTGGCGGCGGCCGAGGGGCTGGCCGCCGTGTCGATGGGCCGGGTCGCGAAGGAGGTCGGCGCCTCCACGATGTCCCTCTACCGGTACGTCTCCGCCAAGGACGAGCTCTACGTCCTGATGCAGGAGGCGGCGATCGGCCCGCCGGACCCGCTCGCCGCCCTGGAGGCCGGGGCGGGGTGGCGGGAGGCCCTCACCGAGTGGGCGGCCGCGCAGCGCGGGCAGTTCCTCGCCAACCTCTGGGTGCTCCGCATCCCGATCGGCGGCCCGCCCGCCACCCCGAACTCGCTCGCCTGGTGGGAGCAGGGGCTCCAGGCGATGGAGGGCAGCGGGCTCGGTGAGGGCGACAAGATCTCGGTGATCCTGCTGATCTCCAACTTCGTGCGCAGCGAGGCGCTGCTGATGAGCGACCTGTCCGCCGCCGTCACCGCACGTGGTGTCTCCCCCGAGGAGGTGGTGGCGGGCCATGAGCGCACCCTGCGGCGGCTGGTCGACCCGGAGCGCCACCCCGCCATCCACCGGCTGCTGAGCTCCGGAGTGATGAGCGAGCCGGACGACCCCGACTACGAGTTCACCTTCGGCCTGGCGACCCTGCTGGACGGGGTCGAGGTGCTCATCCGGAGCACGGCCGAAAACAGCTAGCGGGCCGCTTCTGTCGTGCCCGTGACATCAAGTCCCCTCCAGGTCAAGGGCGTACGCTTCATGGTCATGAGCGGAGAGAAGGCCGGCGGCGGGAACGGAAACGGAAGCGTCGCCGGGGCGGTGGAGCGGGAGCCGGGACCGGGGCCCGGGGCGGGGTCGGGGCCCGGGTCGGGACCCGGGTCGGGGGCGGGGTCGGGACCCGGGCAGGGGCGGGGACGGGAGCGGGCGGGTGCGTCGGCTCCGGGGCTCGCTCCGGGGCCTGCTCCGACTTCGGGGCCTGCTTCGGCTTCGGCTCCTGAGCGGGCCCCGGAGCCGGTTCGGGTCAGTCTGCGGGAGCGGAAGAAGCAGCTGACGTACCGGGCCATCTCCGACGCGGCCATCGCGATGTTCCTGGAGCGCGGCTTCGACAAGGTCTCCGTGGCGGAGGTGGCGGCCGCGGCGGACATCTCCAAGCCGACGCTGTTCCGGTACTTCCCCGCCAAGGAGGACCTGGCGCTGCACCGGTTCGCCGACCACGAGGACGAGGCGGCCCGGGTGATCGGCGGGCGGGGGCCCGAGGAGAGCCCGCTGGACGCGCTGCGCCGCCACTTCCTGGCCGCCCTGGACCGCCGCGACCCGGCGACCGGCCTCAGTGACGCCCCCCAAGTGCTGGCGTTCCACCGCCTGTTGTACGGGACCCCGGCGCTGGTGGCCCGGCTGTACGCCTACCAGGGACGCTCCGAGGCCGCCCTCGCCCGCGCTCTGGGCGGCGGGCTCGCGGACCGGCTCGCGGCCGGGCAGATCATCGCCGTCCTGCGCATCCTGGCCGAGGAGAACTGGCGCCGGATCGACGCGGGGGAGAGCGCGGACAGCGTGTACGGGGGTGCGGTGCGGGCGGCCGATTCGGCGTTCGTACAGCTGCGGAGGGGGCTGGAGGGGGCTTAGGGCCTGCCGTCGAACTGCCGCCTGCCGGGCGGTACCTGGGTCTTGGGTCTTACGTGTCCTCCGGGACCGCCTGCACGGCCGCCTCGGCGATCTCCGTCGCCTCCTTCTCGCAGCCGGCGGCCGGGTGCCGGTCACCGGAGAGGCCGACGTACACGATGAGGTTCGCCGTACGGACGGAGAGGGCGCAGGTCCTCGGGTCGTCGGCGGACATGGTCTCCCAGAACGCCTCGTCGGCGAAGCCGGGACCGGTCGCGGGGCGCCCGGCCTTCGCGTCGTCCGCGAAGGTCTTTTCCTGGAGCCTCGTGGCGTTCTCGGAGTAGCCGACGGAGCGGAGCAGGTGCCAGCGGACCTCGGCGTGGAAGGTGGGTTCCCAGCCGCTCACCAGGTGCTCGTTCCTCTCGTACCAGTAGCAGCGGGTCTCGGCCATGGAGGTGTTGGTGTGGGAGTTGTCCGCGTCCTTCCGCCGCTCCGGCAGGGGGAGCCTCGGCGTCGCCTCGGCGCAGGTCGGCATCGTCAGGTACCGGTCCGGGGGCCCGGCGCTGTCGTCATCGTCGCCCTGTACGTACCACCAGACTCCGGCGGCCAGCAGGCACAGGGAGACTCCGGCCGAGACCGCGGCCGGAAGCCAGGACCTCCGTCGCCGGGGGGCCGGGGGAAGGTGCGGGGGTGGGGGCCGGGGCGGACAGTTGGGTGACGACGGCCGTGGCGCCGACCGACGGCGGTAGGACCACCGTCCGTTCGGAGCCGGAGCCGGAGCCGGAGCCGGAGCCGGAGCCGGAGCCGGAGCCGGAGCCGGAGCCGGGGCCGGAGCCAGAGTTGGAGTCGGGGTGGGTGCCCTGGGTCAGGAGGCCGTCGACGCCCGCCCGCTGTTCGGCGATCGCCGCGTGGACGGCAGGCGGCCACTGCCCGGTGGTGGCGGGCTCCGCCGATCCCAGGGCGGCGAGGAGCTGCGCGGGGCTCGGGCGGGCCGCCCGGACGGGTCCTTGGCGAGGCAGGCGGCGACGAGCCCGCGTAGCCCCGGCGGTACGGCGGTGAGGTCGGGCTCCTCGTGGACGACGGCGTACAGGAGCGCGGGGACCGAGCCGCCGTCGAAGGGCGGCCTGCCCGTGCAGGCCACGGCCAGGGTGGCGCCGAGCGCGAACACATCGGCGGCGGGCCCGGGTTCCCGGCCCTCGATCTGCTCGGGCGCCATGAACGCGGGGGAGCCGACGAGGGCCCCGGTGTGGGTGATCCGGGTCGCGTGGTCGGCGGCCCGCGCGATGCCGAAGTCGACGACCCGGACGCCGTCCTCGGTGAGGAGGACGTTCGACGGCTTCAGGTCCCGGTGGACGAGCCCGGCCCGGTGGACGTCGGCCAGCGCCCGGGCGAGCCCGGCGGCGAGCCTCCGTACCGTCTCCTCGGGCAGGACCCCGGCCTCCCCCAGCGCCTCGCTCAGGGTGGGCCCCGGCGGGAACAGCGAGGCCAGCCAGGGTGCGGGGGCGTCCGGGTCGGCGTCGACCACCGGAGCCGTGTAGGCCCCGGAGACCCGGCGGGAGGCGTCCACCTCGCGCCGGAACCGGGCCCGGAAGCCCTCGTCATGGGCGAGGTCGGCGTGCACGCGCTTGACGGCGACGAGCTGCCCGTCCGGGGCCGCGCCCAGCAGGACCCGGCCCATGCCTCCCTGGCCGAGTACGGCAACTGTCCTGAAGGGGCCTATATGTGACGGGTCGTCGGGCCCCGCTGCCTGCATGCCGCCGCCTCCCCCGAGAAGCCCCCCTGACCGGTACGCGATCCTATGCCTCCGCCCCTGCCCGCCCTCCAGCGGTGGCGGGCTCCCGGCGCAGCATCAGGAACGCGACCGCGAAGGCCGTGGCGAGGAGCGCCGCGCCGACCGTGAACGCCAGCCGGTAGCCGCCGGTCAGCGCCTCGGCCGAGGTGCTTCCGGAGGCGCGGAGCGCCTCGGTCCGCCCGGCGGCCAGGGTGGTCAGGACGGCGACGCCGAGCGCCATGCCGATCTGCTGGGTGGTGTTGAAGAGCCCCGAGGCGAGGCCCGCGTCGTCCTCGCCCGCGCCCGACATGCCGAGCGAGGTCAGCGCCGGGAGCGCGAGCCCGAACCCGGCGGCCAGCAGCATCACCGGGAGCAGATCGGTGACGTACTCCGCCCGCACGGGCACCCGGGAGAGGAGGCCGAGGGCCCCGATCAGCAGCGCGATCCCGGTCAGCAGGACGGTCCGTTCACCGAAGCGGGCGCAGAGCCGGGCCGAGAGACCGAGCGATACGGCTCCGATGACGACGGCGGCCGGAAGCATCGCGAGACCGGTCGCGGCGGCCCCGTAACCGAGGACCTTCTGGAGGTGGAGCGCGACGATGACCTGGAACGAGAACAGCGCGGCCACCATCAGCATCTGGACCGCGTTGGCCCCGGACACCTTGCGCGAGCGCAGGATGCGCAGCGGCATCAGCGGGGTCCGGGCGGTGGCCTGGCGGAGGACGAACCCGGCCAGCAGGACGAGGGCGAGGGTCCCGAGGCCCAGCGTGCGGGCCGAGACCCAGCCGTAGGACTCCACCCCGACGACGGTGTAGATCCCGAGCATCAGACCGGCGGTGACGAGCAGGGCGCCCGCCACGTCCGCCCCGGCGGCGAGCCCCTGGCCCCGGTCGGCGGGCAGGACGCGTACGGCGGTCAGCAGGACGGCGAGGCCGATCGGCAGGTTGATGAAGAAGATCCAGTGCCAGCTGAGGGCGTCGGTGAGGACGCCGCCGAGGACCTGCCCGATGGAGGCTCCGGCGGCGCCCGTGAAGGAGAACACGGCGATGGCGCGGGCGCGTTCGGCGGGCTCGGTGAAGAGGGTGACCAGGATGCCGAGGGCCACCGCCGCGCTCATCGCGCTGCCGACGCCCTGGGCGAACCGGGCGGCGATCAGCACGGCGGGCGAACCGGCCGCTCCGGCCACCAGCGAGGCCGCGGTGAACAGGCCGATGCCGAAGAGGAACACCGGCCTGCGGCCGACCAGGTCGCCGAGCCGTCCGGCGAGCAGAAGCAGGCTGCCGAAGGCGATGAGGTAGGCGTTGACCACCCAGCTGAGCCCGGCGGGGGTGAAGCCCAGGTCGTCCTGGACGGCCGGCATCGCGACGGTCACGATCGAGCCGTCGAGCACGATCATCAGCATGCTCGTGGCGATCACTCCGAGGGCCATCGCCCGCGCCCGGGTGGCGAGTTGGGGTGGTGGCGGGGAGCCGTGGGTGGCGGGGGAGGTGGGGTGCGGGGCGGCGGCGGAGGTGGGGTGCGAGGCAGCGGGGGACATGGGCCTTCTCCTGTCGGTGGATGCGACAGGTGTGACCGTAGCAGATGGTTTTGTTGCGGACTATTTCTTTCGGTCCCTCTTCCTTCGGGGTGCGGTCCCGTGGGGTTGCCGCCGTGCGCGCCGGTCAGTTCTTGGCCTGGCGTGCCCGGCGTACCTGACGGGGGGCCTCCGAGGGGGTGGCCAAGTGGCCTGCGGCCAGGGCGTTCAGGGCCCGGAGCAGGACCTCGCGGTCGCTCGCGGCCAGGGAGTCCAGGGCCTCTTCGTGGACCCGGTCGACGATCGCCTGGCTCCGCTCGGCGAGCGCGGCGCCCTTCTCGGTGACCGCGATGATCCGGGCCCGGCGGTCCCGGCTGGAGGGGCGCCGCTCGGCGAGCCCGGCGCTCTCCAGGGCGTCCACCGTCACCACCATCGTGGTCTTGTCCATGTCTCCGATCTCGGCGAGCTGGATCTGGGTGCGTTCCTCCTCCAGGGCGTGGACCAGTACGCAGTGCATCCGGGCGGTCAGGCCGATCTCGCCGAGCGCTGCCGACATCCGGGTCCGCAGGACGTGGCCGGTGTGGTCCAGGAGGAAGGAGAGGTCGGGTGCGGGGCGCGAGGGCGTCATGGCGGTCATGCGGCCAGCGTAACCATTCGATCCGTGGCGGATCATCCAGAAAGGGACGAGGTGGGCGGGCGGGGCGGGAGGCTCAGGTGCGGGGCAGGGGCGTCGCCGAGCTTCTGATTGGAGTGCTGATGGTTATTACTCTTGATAGATAAGCAAGTTGACGATAACTTCCTCCGCATGGACCGGACATGTGCCCGGCCAGGTGCCGCGACGCGTGCAGGGAGAGGGAAGAGACCATGGGCGACTTCAAGAACCTCGACATGACGATGATGTTCGCCATCCACGACGCGCTCCGCCGCGAAGTGGAGCGCATCGCACGGATCACCGCCCGGGCCGACGAGGACCCGCGCCAGGTGCTGGGCACGGCGGTCGGCTGGGAGCTGTTCAAGACGTTCCTGACGGCCCACCACACCTCCGAGGACCTCACCGTGTGGCCGGTGATGTACGCGGCACTGGCAGGGCGCGGCGACTCCGAGATCGCCCTTCTCGACGCGATGGAGGCCGAACACGCCGTTATAGAACCGCTGTTGGCGGACATCGATGCGGCGCTGGCCGACCGTGACTCGGGTGCCGAACGGCTCGGCGGCCTCGTCGACACGCTCCGCACCGGCCTCCTCGCCCACCTGGACCACGAGGAGCGGGACGCGCTCGCGCTGATGGACCTGACCCTGAGCCAGGAGCAGTGGGCGGCCTTCAGCGCCGAGCAGCGGGACCGGATCGGGAGCGATGCGAACCGCTACCTCCCGTGGCTGCTCGACGACATGGACGCCGCCCGCGCCGCCTCCGTACTCGCCAGGATCCCGCCGCCCCTGCGCGCCGCGTACGAGACGGAGTGGCGGGCCTCCTACGAGGAGCTGCGCATCTGGACCGCGAAGGACGGCGCGGGCCGCTGACCTCGCCCGGCTGCCCCGCCCATCAACTCAACGTCAACGTACGGAGACGTTCATGCCGATGCAGGACAGAACCAGAACCGAAGCCGCTCCACCGAGCCCCGCCGTGCCCCCGGTCCCCGCCAGTGACCGCCTCGGTCTCGCGCTCGTCGTCATCGCGGCCGCCCAGCTCATGCTGGTTCTCGACAACACCATCGTGGCCGTCGCCCTGCCGAGCATGCGGAGCGCGCTGGGACTCTCCGACGCCGGCCTCGGCTGGGTCATCACCGCCTACGCCCTGGCCTTCGGCGGACTGCTGCTGGCCGGTGGCCGGGCGGGCGACCTCTTCGGGCGCCGCCGGGTGTTCCGTACCGGACTCGTCGTCTTCACCCTCGCCTCCCTCCTCGGCGGCCTCGCGGGCAGCGGCGAAGTGCTGCTCGTCGCCCGGGTCCTCCAGGGTGTCGGCGCCGCCGTCGCGGCGCCCACCGCGCTCTCGCTGCTGGCCGCCACCTTCCCGGCGGGACCGGCGCGCAACAAGGCGCTGGGCGTGTACGGGGCGATGGGTGGGCTCGGTTCGGTCGTCGGGCTGCTCCTCGGCGGCGCGCTGACCGAATTCCTTGGCTGGCGCTGGGTCATGTACGTCAACGTCCCCATCGCCGTTGCCGTGTTGATCGGCACCACGGTCCTGAAGGAGGGCGAGCGCGAGCGCGGCACGGTGGACGTGCCCGGCGCCCTGAGCGCGACCTTCGGGTTCGGCTCCCTCGTTTACGCCGTCACCCGCGCGGGCGAGAAGGGCCTCGGGGACGTGGGCGCCCTGACGGCCCTGGGCGCCGCGATCGTGCTGCTCACCGCCTTCGTCGTCATCCAGCGCACCGGCCGCGCGCCGATGGTGCCGAGGGGACTCCTGGCGGACCGGGGCCGGGCCGGAGCCAACGCGGTCATGTTCCTGGTCGGCGCGGGCATGATCGCCACGTTCTACTTCCTGACCCTCTACATGCAGATCGTGAAGGGGTACGAGCCGATGGCCACCGGCCTCGCCTACCTCCCGTTCGCCGTCGGCATCGGCGTCGCGGCCGGTGGCGTCGGGCCGCGACTGCTGGCCAGAGCCCCCGAGCGCTCGGTCATCTCCGCCGGGCTGGTCATCGGCATCGCCGCCATGGTCTGGCTCAGCTTCCTGAAGCCCGGCCAGAACGCCCTGGCCGTCCTCCTCCCCGCCCAACTGGTCTGCGGGTTCGGCCTCGGGCTGGTCTTCGTCACCGTCACCGCCATCAGCGTGCGGGGCGTCTCCCCGCAGGACACCGGGATCGCGGCGGGCCTGATCAACACCAGCCAGCAGATCGGTGGCGCGGTCGGCCTCGCCGTCCTGGCCGCGACCGCCTCGGCCATCACGGAGGCGCGGCTGCCCGGGGACCGGCTCCCCGAGGCCCGGCTTTCTGGAGACCGGCTGCCTGGGGACCGGCTTTCCGGGGACCGGGCGGAGGCGCTTACCGCGGGCTACTCCTCCGGGCTCCTGATCGGCGCGGGTATCTACCTCGTGGCGCTGATCGTCACCTTCACCACCATCAGGGCCACGGCCCACGGTCCCGGTCCGGCCCCGCAGCCCCACTAGCGGAAGCCACGGTCACGACCCTGGCCCGCAGCCGCAGCCGCAGCCGTACCTCAGCCGCAGCCGCGCCGCAGCCCCGCTAGCCGATTCATGCCGCCCACCAGCGGACCGGAGACGGTCCATCCGCCGCCCCGCCCGGGCCCCCTCCGGGCGGGGTTCCGGCGTCCGGAGGAGCGGTGGGCGGTTGGCGGGGGCGTCGGGCCGGTGCGGGGGTGGCGGGCCGGTGATCGGGGCCCGGTCGGGCGGGGCTGCCCGCCGTATACTCGGTCACCCGGTTCCGAAGGGGAGTGACGATCGTGCGAGTCGAGCCCGACGCGACGCGAGGCCCCGTTTCGGAGACCGGGGCGGACGTCTCGGCCGAGGCCACGGCCGAGGTCGCCGGGGCTCTGCCCGAAGCGCTCACCGGTTTCGTCGGCTATCTCCTGCGCCGGGTGTTCGCCCGGTTCACGGCCCGCGCGGACGGACCGGAGGACGGCTCCCGGGACTTCCTCGTCCTCGACGCCCTCACCGGAGGCGACTGGGTCTCCCAGCTCGACCTGGCCGAGCGCCTCGGTATCAACCGGACCATCATGGTCGGCGTCATCGACCGCCTGGAGGGCCGGGGCCAGGTGGTGCGCACCCGGAACCCGGACAACCGCCGCCAGTACATCCTCTCCCTGACCGACGCGGGCCGCTCCGCCGTGGCGACCGGCCGCCGCGCGGTCGCCGAGCGGGACGCGCGGCTCACCGCCGCCCTCAGCGTCGAGCAGGTGTCCCGCCTCGACACCCTGCTGGCCCGGCTGCTCCCGCAGGGCACCCAGGACCTCGTGCAGGGCACCGGCCACCTCGTCGAACAGGCCCACCACCGGCTGCGCAGGCTCGGCGACGAGAAGCTGGCCGGGACCGGGCTGCGGGTGCGCCACTACGGCCCGTTGTCCGTCCTCGCCACCTCCGGCCCCTGCCCGCAGCAGCGGCTCGCCCAGGAGCTGGCCATCACCGGGCCCGCCACCTCACAACTGGTGGACGAGCTCGTCGACGGCGGCCTGGTCCACCGGGGACGCGACCCGCACGACCGGCGCCGCCACGCCCTGGAGCTCACCGAGCTCGGGCACGCCCGGCTGAAGACGGTCGCGGAGGCGGTGGACCTGCTGGCGGCGGAGGTGGCGGAGCTGCTCGGCCCCGGCGGCGAGGACGAACTGCGCGCACTGCTCGTCCAGCTCCTGGAACCCGCCCACCCCGGTGTCGCCGACACGACCGGAGCGACCGGAGCGACCGGAGCGACCGGAAGGCGCGGCTGAGACGGCTCGGGCAGCACCGGCTCACACGTGGGCCCAGCCACCACCGGCTCACGCCGAAGCGGCCACCCGTACCCGCCCGCTCTCCCCGTCCGAGAGGAACGCCGCCAGCTCCCGCCCCTCCTCGGCGACGGCGTCCCGGTCGGCGCGGGAGAACGACCGCAGCGGCACGACCGTCACGGTGCCCGTCTCCGCCTCCACGTCCCAGGTCCCGGCGGTCCGGCCGTCGACCAGGACGATCCGGGCACCGGTGACCGACAGGCCCCGGTCGGCGTCGTCGATGATCCGGGTGCGGTCGTCGTAGCCGAGGACTGCATTGTCGAAAGCGGGCAGAAACCGTACGGGAGCGGGGGTGTCGGGGTCCGGGCGCGGCGCGTCGGGCAGGTCCAGCAGCTCCCGGCCGCGCTCGTCGCGGAAGGTGACCAGCTCGCCGCGGAGGGCGGCGACCGCGCCCGGCAGCCCGGCGAGACCGGACCAGGCGCGTACGTCGGCGGTGGCGGCGGGCCCGTACGCGGCGAGGTAACGCCGTACCAGCGCCTGCCCCACCGGGTCCGAACCGCCGTCCGGGTCCGAACCGTCGTCCGTGGGCAGCGGATCGACCTCACGCCCCAGCCAGTCCGAGACCAGCGCGTTGCGTACCCCCGCCTTCGTACGCCACACCCCGCGCGGCGGCAGCTGCACCATCGCCAGGACGCCCGCCACCAGCATCTCGCCCAGGGGCCGCTTGCCCGGTTCCGGCCAGCGGTCGGCCACCGCGCGGGCGAGCTCGGCCATCGACCGGGGCTCGCCGTCGGCCAGCACCGCCCGCCCGGCCGCCGCGAGTTCGTCGAGGTCGACCCCTTCGAGCTCGCGGCGGTAGACGCCGAGCACGCGCTGCCGCAGCATGGCGTTGTGCCGGGCCCGCCAGGCGAGGACGTCCTCGGCGGCGACGAGGTGGACGGTCCGGCGCATGAGATGGGTGCGTACGACGTGACGGTCCATCAAGAGGCCTGACAGCTCTGCCGCTTGGAAGCCCCGCAGTCGTGACCACAGCCCGGTGAACGGCTCCTGCGGCTCCTGGGCCTGGAGTCCGCACAGGTGCGCAACCGCGTCGAGGGGCGGTACGTCGGCCCGGTCGAGCAGCAACTGCCGTGCGAGCGTTGCCCGGTTGAGCGCCCGGGTGCTGAGGACGGGCGTGCGGCTCATGTCGAGGTCTGCCCGTCGAGCGCCTCGCGCAGGATGTCCGCGTGCCCGGCGTGCTGGGTCGTCTCGGCGATGACGTGCAGCAGTACCCGGCGCACACTGCGTACGGCCCCGGGCTCGTTCCAGGGCGCGTCGGGCAGCGGGTGCGTCGCGGACAGGTCGGGGAGGGTGGCGACGGTCTTCTCGGTGCGGGCGGCGACCTCCTCGTACCGGGCGAGGATTCCGGCCAGGGTCTCGCCGGGCAGCACCTGGAAGTCGTTCTGCCGGTCGATGGCCCACTGCGGATACGTATGCGCGGTCCCGGCTGCGAAGTCCTCCCAGGTCACGCCCTCGGGCAGGTCGAAGGACATCGCGGAGGGGCCGTCGACGACGAAGCGCAGCCAGCTCTCCTCGGTGGAGGCCACGTGCTTGATCAGCCCGCCCAGGCAGAGCCCGCTGACGGTCGGCCGCTCGGCGATCTGCTTGTCCCCGAGCCCGCGCACCGTACCGGTCAGGGCGGCTCGCGCGTCGGCCAGCTCGGCGAGGAGATCGGCGCGTTCGCCGTCGACGACAAGGGGGTGGGCGGGGGAGGAGGAGGTCATGGTCATCGGGCCCTTCCGGTCATACGTGTTATGCGTGTTCTGCGCGTTCTGCGTGTCTTACATGTCTTGCGGTGCCTTCATGTCTTGCGGTGCCTTGCGTGTTCTCCGGATTTCCGGTGTGGGACCACCATCCCAAGAGAAGAGGACAGATAGTGTCCGCTACTCCGTGCACCATGGATGTCATGCCGAAAACTTCTGCACGGCTGCTGTCGCTGCTCTCCCTCCTCCAGGCGCGCCGGGACTGGCCGGGGGCGCTGCTGGCCGAGCGGCTGGACGTCAGCCCGCGTACGGTGCGCCGCGATGTGGACCGGCTGCGCGAGCTCGGCTACCCGGTGCTGGCCACGAAGGGCCCGGACGGGGGGTACCGGCTCGACGCGGGCACGGCGCTGCCGCCGCTGCTCTTCGACGACGAGCAGGCGGTGGCCCTCGCCGTCGCGCTCCAGATCGCCACGGCCACCGGCGCGGGGATCGAGGAGGCGGCGGCCCGCGCGCTGAACACGGTCCGCCAGGTCCTGCCCGCCCGGCTGCGCCACCGCGTCGACAGCCTCCGGGTCACGGCGGTCGACCGTGCGGAGGACCGCCCGGCGCCCCCGGTGGAGAGCGGCGTGCTGATGGCGATCGGCGCGGCGGTCCACGCGCGGGAGGTGCTGCGCTTCGACTACAGGCGGGTGTCGGTGCCGGGGCCTGGGCCTGGGGGTGGACCCGGACCCGTATCTGCGCCCGGGCTCGAACCCGTATCCGTACCGGTATCCCCCTCCTCGTCCCCGCCTCCGCCCCGCCGGGTCGAGCCGCACAATCTCGTCACCTGGGGCAGGCGCTGGTATCTCGTCGCCTGGGACCTGGAACGCGACGACTGGCGGACCTTCCGCGCCGACCGGATCGCCCCGCGCACCCCCACCGGCCCCCGTTTCACCCCGCGTGAGCTGCCCGGAGGGAGCGTGGCGGCCTTCGTCACCGCCCGGTTCCGGGGCTCCGCCGCCACCGGCACCGCCGACGGCCTCGACGGGTGGCCCTGCCGCGGGGAGGTCATCCTCGGCCTCCCCGCCGCCGACGTCCTGCGCCACCTCCGCGACGGATTCGTCGAGGAGCTCGGCCCCGACCGCTGCCGGCTGGTGCTGGGCTCGTGGTCCTGGCCCGGCCTGGCGACCGCGATCGGGAGGTTCGACGCCGACATCGAGGTCGTCGGCCCGCCCGAACTCGGGGACGCGTTCGCGCACTTGGCGGTCCGTTACGCGGCTGCGGCCGCGGCCGCAACGGCGACGGGCGCCCCCGGCGGGCAGCCCGCGCCCTGACGGTCAGCCGCCTCTGCCCCGACGGTCAGCCGGTCGCTCCCTCGATCAACCGGCTGCCAGCTCCCCGAGGAGGGCCCAGGTGCGGCGCCGGTCGGCGTCCCCGGCGACCTCCGTTCCCGCGAAGACCACCTCCGTGGCGCCCGCGTCCCGGTAGCGCCGTACCTCCGCCGCGACCGTCTTCTCATTGCCGATCACCGCCACATCGATGGCCTGCCGGCCGCCGGAGAGCTCGATGGCGCGTATGTAGGACGGGATCTTCTCGTAGAACGCCAGCCGTTCGGCGGCCTTCTCCCGTACGGCGTCGACGTCGTCGGTCACCACACCGTTGACCAGCGCGACGATCCGGGGCGCGGGCCGCCCGGCTGCCTCGGCCGCCGCGGTGACGGCCGGGACGATGTGGTCGGCCAGGGCGCGCGGACCGGCCAGATAGGGCAGGATCCCGTCTGCCAGCTCCCCGCTGACCCGGAGCGCCTGGGGCCCCATCGCGGCGACGAGCAACGGCACCCCGGCCTCGGCTCCCGGGACGCGGGCCGGGATCGGGGTGGCCGCGGTGAGCAGCTCACCGCGGAAGTCGGCGGTGCCGGTCTCCGTCAACTGCCGCAGGGCGATGAGGAATTCACGCAGGCGGGCGATGGGCCGTTCGAAGGGGATACCGAAGCCGCCCTCGACGAGGTGCCGGGCGCCGAGCGCGAGCCCGAGGTGGTAGCGGCCGTGGGTGGCGGCCTGGGCGGTCTGGGCCTGGCTGGACACCAGGAGGGGGTGGCGGCCGAAGACGGGGATGGCAGAGGTCCCCACCTGGAGGCCCGGCACCTCCCGCCCGACGATTCCGGCGAGCGCGGGCGAGTCCACGCTGAAGCGCTGCCCGAACCACGCCGACCGCAGCCCGGCGGCCGCGGCCTCCCGGGCGAGCTCCACGGTGGCGTCGATCTCGTTGTCGGCATCGGATGCGTTGAGTGCTACTCCTATGGCCATACCGGTACCAACGGGCGGCTGCCGGGGGTGCATTCCGTACGGGTGTGACGTCTGCTTGTCAGTCGTGTGAACGGGCTGCTGCGGCCTCGGGCCCGGGAGCCGAGCGGGCCGGGAGTCGAGCGGCCCGGGAGTCGAGCGGCCCGGGCGCAGCGCACCCGGCCCGCTCGACCAACGTAAATCTGAAGCCACTTGCTCAGCTCCGCCCCAGCAGCTCCGCCACCCGGTGGAACCCTTCGGCGCCATGGCCGCGTCCGATGGCCTGGCGGGCGAGGCCCTCCGCCGCGCGCATCACGCCCGCGTCGATGCCGTGGGCCTCGGAGGTGTGGATGACGTGGGCCATGGTCGAGGCCGTGGAGGTGAGCGGGCTGCCCTCGTCGGAGAACTCCCCCCGGTCCACCTCCTCCGCGACCCCTTCGAAGACCGCCGGGAGGATCGCGCCGATCCCCGCGGCGAAGGGGGCCAGCTCCCGGGCGGTGATCCCCTCGGCCCGGGCCACCGCCAGGGCGTGGTTGAAGCCCGCCATCGCGGTCCAGAAGATGTCGAGCAGCGCGATGTCGTAGGCCGCCGCCCGGCAGATCTTCTCGCCGAGGTGGGTGTGGGTGCCGCTCAGTGTGTCCAGCACGGTCCGGTGCTCGCGGTAGAGGTCCTCGGGGCCGCTGTAGATGAAGACGCCGTTCGGCGTACCGATGGTCACGGTCGGCGTCATGATCGCCCCGTCCAGGTAACGGACACCGTGCTCGGCCGCCCACGCGGCGGCGTCCCGGGCCCGGTCCGGGGTGTCGGCCGTCAGGTTGACCACCGTGCGCCCCTTGAGCGCGGCGGTGACCGCGTCGCGCCGCAGAATGCCGTCCACCGCGTCGTAGTTGACCACGCAGACCACGGTCAGCGCGCTCGCGGCCACGGCCTCCTCGGCGGTCCGGGCGCTGATCGCCCCCCGTTCGACCAGCGCCCGGTCCCGCCCCGGCGTCCGGTTCCAGACCGTGGTCCGCACCCCGGCCGCCAGGAACGCGCCTGCCAGGGCCCGGCCCATCGGCCCCAGCCCGATGACGGTGACGGCGGCATCGGCTTTGGCATTGGCATTGGCATCGGTATCGGCTTTGGCGGACTGCGTGGGCTGTGCGTCTCGTTCGTTCGGTAGGGACATGGCTCAACTCCGTAAAATGATCGGTGACTTGTCGATGAAGGGGGCGAAGATGACGCGCAGCCGTGCCCAGGACGTGAACGTCTGTGGGGTGACCGCCGCGATCGCGGTGATCGACGGGAAGTGGAAGACGTCCCTGATCTGGCAGTTGGAATCCGGCCCGCGCCGCCCCGGCGAACTGCGCCGGGCGCTGCCGGGCCTCAGCGAGAAGGTGCTGACTCAGGCGCTCCGCGAGATGGAGGCCGACGGGCTGGTGCACCGGCAGGTGCACGACGTGCTGCCGCTGAAGACGACGTACTCCCTGACCGGGAACGGCCGGGAACTCTCCGAGCTGCTCAACTCCCTCTCGGACTGGGGCCATCGCCGCCTGGAGGGACTGACGGAGACCCGCTCGGCCTCCTGAAGCACTCTTCTCCTCCGCTCCCTTTCCTTGCCGCGTCACCCCTGGTCCGAACGCCCTCCTCCAGGATGGTTCGACCGGCGACGACTGCCAAGTACCCACAAAAAAGTGGCTACTCCTGGGTCTCCACGACATCGGCGACCACGCAGCTGACGTTGTCGGGGCCGCCGGAGCCGTTGGCGAGGGCGACGAGTTCGCGGACGGCCTGCTCGGGGTCGCCGGTCCCGGAGAGCACGCGGTGGATCTCCTCGGTGGTCACGACGGTCGACAGTCCGTCGGAGCAGAGCAGGTACCGGTCTCCCCGACGGGCGTCGTGGAGGTGCAGATCGGGGCGTCCGCCGGCGCCCGGGCCCAGGGCGCGCAGCAGCAGCGACCGCTGGGGATGGGCGGCGGCCTCCTCCGGGGTGAGGCGCCCTTCGTCGACCATCGACTGCACCAGGGTGTGGTCGTGCGTCATCTGGAACAGTTCTCCGTCCCGCAGGAGGTGGACGCGGGAGTCGCCGATGTGGACGAGGGCGAGCTGCGACCCGGTCCAGAGCATCGCGGTCAGCGTCGTACCGACTTCTTCGGGAGAGGCGGGAGAGGAGGACGAGGCGGCAGAGGTGGTTGATGCGGATGTGGTGGTCCCGGCCTCGGCTCCGGTCCCAGTCCCACTCCCGGCGGAGCCGTTCACAGCATGCTGGGCCAGCTCGACGGCGTCTTCGAGGACATCGAGGAGACTCCCCGCCGGGAGGCCGTCCGTTTCGAGGTGCCTGAGCGCGTCGACGGCGGCCGCGCTCGCCCGGGCCCCTTCGCTGCCGTAGCCGTCGGCGACGGCGAGCAGGCGGGCACCGGCGTGGACGGTGTCCTGATTGCCGCTGCGCGCGAGGCCCGGGTCGGACAGGGCGGCGTAACGGATTTCCAGCGGGGTGGTGGCCTGGGACATGGCGGAGTCCTTCCGTGACAGATGGTCGATGAGGAAGGAGGCGAGGTCTCGCCGCGCGGCGGTGTCGGCCTCGACCTGGGCCCAGAACGTACGGATCTCCTGGGCCGCCGCAGCCGGCTCCAGCGTGCCGATGTGCTGGATACGGGCCAGGGGCATCCCCAGCCGGCGGAGCCAGGCGACCAGCCGGGCCCGGTCGAGCTGTTCCGGTGCGTACAGGCGGTAGCCGCTCACCGGGTCGACGCGGGCGGGGGTCAGCAGTCCGAGCTCGTCGTAGAGGCGCAGCGCCTTCGGCGACAGACGGGACGCCTTCGCGAACGTACCGATGGTCAGCAGCCCCATGCCCCGCTCCTCCCTCATGCCGGGCACGTCGCCCGGCTCCACCGATGCTGTGGCCTGCCCCAAGGTGAAGGTCAACTGCCGGGGGAGCGCACCTCTCAGGCAGAGGGGCTGGAGGCGCTGATCAGTTCCCTGAACCGGTCCGCGCAGGGGGTGGCATGCGGTCCGAGGGAGGTACGGGACGAAGGGCTTCGGCCGTGACCTCGGCGTCGACCTGGGCCGGGATCGTGCCGCCGCCCGAACGGAGGGTCTTCTCCGCGACGCGGGCACGGTCCTTCGCCTCGGGGGGTGGGGCGAGGGTGATCCCGGCGTTCGTCAGGATTCCCAGGTCCAGGCTCCAGACGGTCTGCGAGCGCTCTTCCCACAGCGTGAAAGCGTCCCTGACGTGCCGGTGGGCCTGTGACTCGCTCATCCCGGTGACCTTCACCAGATGCGCGAAGGCCTGCGCCTCGATCCCGCGGACCTGCGCGTAACCGAAATGCGTGACCGTATGGCAGTCGGTGCACAGACAGATCAGCCGCTTGAGGGTCTGCACCCCTGCCACGTGGTCGAAGGCCCACCGCTCATGGGCCTCCAGCCACCGCTTGGCCGCGCGGTCCTCGGCGGCCCCGCAGATCTCGCAGCGCCGTCCGGCCCGCCGGGTGATCATGCGGCGGAGGCGTTCCCAGTCCCTCTGGGCCACGCAGGAGCGGACGTTGGTGAACCAGCAGGTGCTGGGCACCAGGTCGACGAAGAGCTCGCTGCCGAGGGCCCGGTTCTCGCCGGGCAGCAGGTCGGGGACGTCCGGGGCGGGCGCCCAGCGCTGAAGTTCCGCCATCCCGGCGCGGGGTGCGTACCAGCGCTTGGCGGCAGGGTCCCAGCGTGCCCCGCCCTTCTTCGCCTCGTCCTTCTCGGCGAAGGGAACGTCCAGCCAGATCCGCTCAACTGCCATGGAATCCCCTCAGGTTGTCTCCGAGATGCTGATGGCGCGATTCGAGATTCGAGATTCGAGATCTGCGATCTGCGATCTGCGATTCGAGATTAACGAACGAAGCTCTGCCCGGGGTGCTCTTCAGGGTGACCGCAGCCGACCGATCAACTCTCTCCGTACTGATGCCAGTTGGCGTACGGCTGGACCTGCATCAGTTGTTTCAGAAGAGATGTTGTGAACTTGGCCGACTCCGGCCCTTCACGATTCCTGTCCGGCGGCGCCGCTATCCTTCCCTGGTCATGGGGGTGATGGGCGTGTCCGCAAGCATCGGGCCGGGTCGGTCGATCGGCCGTGGCCGGTACGTCATCGAAGAGCTGATCGGTGAGGGCGGCATGGCGGCCGTTCACCGTGCTCGGGACACGGAACTCGACCGGGTCGTAGCGGTCAAGACGATGAACTCCGTCGTCGCCGCGGACCCGCAGAGCCGTGAACGGTTCCGGCGCGAGGCGCGGGCCGTGGCCGCCATCAACCACCCGAACGTCGTGGTGATCCACGACGTGGGCGAGGAGGAACTGGCCACGGGCAGCGTCCCGTACCTCGTCATGGAGCACCTCGACGGCAAGCCCCTGGCCGAGTGGCTGCCGCCCGTGCCCGGCGTGTTGCCCCTGACCATGGTGTTGCGGTTCGTGTCCGGCATCCTTGCCGCGCTGGAGGCCAGCCACGCGCGCGGCATGGTCCACCGCGACATCAAGCCGGCCAACGTGATGGTCACGGCGAGCGGCGCGGTGAAGGTCATGGACTTCGGTATCGCCCGCGCCCTCGACCACCAGGGCACTGCGCTGACCGGTACGGGCTTCACCATCGGTACCCCGCACTACATGGCGCCGGAGCAGTTCGAGCCGGGCCGCGCCGTCGACGGGCGCTGCGACCTGTACGCGACCGGCATCGTGCTGTTCCAACTGCTCGCCGGGGCCGTGCCGTTCGACGCCGACTCGGGCTTCCGGATCGGCTATCTGCACGTCACCGCGGAGCCGCCCGCCCTGGCCTCGCTGGGCGCGGACGTACCTCCGGAGGTGGAGGCGCTGGTCGCCCGGTCCCTGGCCAAGGCACCGGAGGACCGCTTCCCGGACGCCGCGACGATGAGGGCCGAGGTCGAGCGGATCCGGCAGTACCAGAGCACTTCGCCCGCGCGGGCGATGGAGGGGACGCCCGCGCCGGTCCCGGTCGATGCCCCGGTAGGTGCCCCGGCCGATGCCCCGATCGGTGCCCCGGCCGATGTGCAGGTCACGCCGACCCCCACCGCCCTGTCCGCCGACGGTATCCACCGCCTGGACACCGTCCCCGCCCCGCCGCGACAGCCCCCTGCGCCGCAACGGGCCGGGGCGGCCGGCCGCCGTAGGCCCGGGTCCCGACTGGTCATCGCGGCCGTCGCCGCCGTCGTACTGGGCGCCGCCGGGTTCGGTGGGGCCGCCTTGCTCAACTCCGGAGGCAGCACCGCCGGGTCCCCGTCGGCCGGGGCGAAGACCTCCACCACCGGAACGGCGGGCCCGACCCCGGACACGACGTCGCAGCCGACCACACCCACGACGGAGGAAGACAACGGCGACGAGGACAAGGGCCAGGGCCAGGACAAGGGCCAGGGCGAGGGCAAGAGCGAGGTCACGGTGACGGCCACCGCCGAGGGCCGCCGCGCGTGGCTCTCGGCGAAGGACAGCAAGGGTGACGTGCTGTACGACGGGCTTTTGGAGAAGGGCGAGACCAAGACGTTCAAGGACACCGACCGGATCGACGTCATCCTGGGCGACTCGGGTGCGATGCGCCTCGTGGTCAACGGCAGGGAGATCACGGACAAGTTCGAGGACAACTTGGTGCAACGCCTCAGCTACACGCCCACCGACTGACCCTGGCATCCAGCTCGAACGGTGCTGACGGTCCCCGACCCACCATTCGGGCAGAAGGCTCAGAGCGTGAGTACAGGCCGAGTGGAGAAGTCCTCGCAGATGCCTTCACCGTCCGGGCCGTACGCGAACTCGGCCATGGCGGGGTTGCGGTTGGCGGTGGCCAGGGGCAGCCATGCCAGCATGCGGCCATACCCCCCGCACACCGACTCGCCACCGTCACCGCCATGGGCCGCGGTGATGTCGCTCGTCAGCTCCGTGCGGTAGGTGTCGTAGGCGATGCGCAGGCCGAAGCCGTTCAGCTGCTCATGCGGGCCGGTGCGGTCTCCGTAGGGGATGCGGTCGAGGGGGCAGTCATTGCCCCACCGGAACAGCGTGTCCGCGCCCGCTCCGCAGGCGTGCTCCCACTCGTCGGAGCTCGGCATCCGCAGACCACGGGCCGCGAGGACGGCCGGCATGTCGGCAGGCGGTTCGGTCAGGTTCTCGTCCTCCACGGCCATGAGCACCGTGGCCAGAATGACGTTCCGGCGGGGGCTGAGCACCTGCGCGAGGTGGGCTCGCAGATCGGGGCCCTGGCCAAAGCCCTGATCCAGGCTCTCCGCATAGTCGGCGGCCTGCTCAGGCGTCGGCTGCCAGGCGTTGAGATCAAATCCGAGCGTCACTGTGCCGCCGGGTATCAGGGCGAACTCCTGACTGTCCCGCTCGATCCGAACCCGGTGCAGCGGAGCACCGAGATGCTCAACGGTCTCCACGGCGGTCACGTGGCCGTCCACCTGGTGCGCGGCCTCTTGGGCGATGCGACGTGCGGCAGGCAGCTCGAAGGACCGCCACTGGTCAAGACTGAGTTCGGCAAGCGACATGGATCGCAGTGTCGCACTCAGGACTGACACGGCCCGCGACGCGTGGTGTGCGACACTTTTGCAAGCATGTGCTTGCAATAGTTAGCAGAGGTGTTGCAGTATCGAGTCATGGCATCACTCAACGTCGGCAATCTCGGTGAGTACCTCCGGGAGCAGCGCCGTGCCGCGCAGCTCTCGCTGCGGCAGCTCGCCGATGCCGCCGGGGTGTCGAACCCGTATCTCAGCCAGATCGAGCGCGGCCTGCGCAAGCCCAGTGCGGACGTGTTGCAGCAGGTGGCCAAGGCGCTGCGGATCTCGGCCGAGACCCTCTACGTACGGGCGGGAATCCTCGACGAGCGGGAGCGGGAGGAGTTGGAGACGCGGGCGGTCATTCTGGCCGATCCGTCGATCAACGAGCGGCAGAAGAACGTCCTGCTGCAGATCTACGACTCCTTCCGCCGCGAGAACGGGTTCGTGCCCGAAGCGGATGAGGCGGATAAGGCGGACGACTCGGACGAGGCTGATGAGATGACCGGCGCGACCGAGACGGATGAGACGGGCAAGGCGGGCGCGGAGCGCGATGCTGGAGCCGGTATCGGCGACGGAGCCGGTGCGGATGCCGAAGAAGACGCCAGGAAAGACGACCACCCTCACAGCTAGCAGCTGGTTCTGATGATCCGGGAGGACCACAGTCATGGCCATCACCGATGACCTGCGCAAGACCCTCACCGACCGCACCCCCCTCTACTTCGCCGCCGGCACCGCCGACCTGGCCGTGCAGCAGGCGCGTAAGGTCCCGGCGCTGATCGAGCAGCTGCGGGCCGAGGCGCCCGAGCGGTTCGAGGCCGTACGCAACACCGACCCCAAGGCCGTGCAGGAGAAGGTGACCACGCAGGCCAAGGAGGCCCAGGCCACCGTGCAGGCGAAGGTCACCGAGGTGTTCGGCTCGTTCGACGCCGCCGACCTGAAGAAGCTCGGCGAGAGCGCTCAGGACCTGGCCCTGCGCAGTGTGGGCATCGCCGCCGAGTACGCGGTGCGGGCCCGGGAGACGTACGAGAAGGTCGCTGAGCACGGCGAGCAGACCGTACGAACCTGGCGCGGTGAGACGGCCGACGAGATCGTCGAGATCGCCGCCGTCGTGGAGGCCGAGCCGAAGCCCGCCGCGACGAAGAGCGAGCCCAAGCCTGCCGCTACCAGGAGTGAGCCCAAGGCCGCCGCCGTGAAGCCGACGGCCGTGAAGCCCGCGCCTGCGGAGGCCGAGCCCGTCGCGCCTGTGGAGACCAAGGCCGCGCCCGTCGAGGCCAAGGCCGCCCCCGCCAAGAAGGCTCCCGCCCCGCGGAAGCCCGCGGCCAAGAAGACCCCGCCGCCCGCCGACAAGTGACCCGGACCCCGCCAGCTCCGTCCGGCGGGTCCGAAGCGTGACCGGGGCGCGGGGCGGGCACCTTTACGGGTGGCCGGTTCGTTGTCCCGGTACCTTGGCCGCAGGGCGCTCATCCACTCACTAGGCGGTACACCATGTTGCTCGCAGGATTCGGCTCACTCATCCAGCTCCTCTATCTGGCGATGCTGGTGCTGGCCGTGGTCGCTTTCGTCTTCGCGGCGACCGCCCGGGAGGACGCCTACCGTGCCGCCGACAAGAAGAAGAAGTCCTTCTGGCTGATCATTCTCGGCGTCGCCATCGCTGTGAACCTCTACCCCTTCTTCCTCTTCCTTCAGCTCGCGGGTGTGGTCGCGTCGATCGTGTTCATGGTCGACGTACGGCCCGCGATCAAGGAGGTCTCGGGCGGTGGCGGCGGTGGCCGCCGGGGCGGTTCCAGCAGCGACGGGCCCTACGGCCCGTACAACGGTGGGCGCTGAGCAGGGCCCCTACGACGGTGGGCGCTGAACAGGCCCCTACGACGGCGGGCGCTGAGCGCTCACGGCAGTAGCGGTTGATACGGGGTCGGGGCGGGGCATGACGCGCTCCGGCCCCGTCGCCGTATCCGCTCCGGGTCGCGGCCCAGCAGCAGCACCGCCACGTCGTCCGTCAGCTCGCCGCCGTGTCGCTCCCGCACCTCGGCGACCGCGGTCTCCAGCAGCTCCTCGCCTGCCAGCCCCTGCTCCAGCCGGCTGTTGACCATCGCGACCATGCCGTCCTGGCCGAGCCGCTGACTGCTGCCCGCCTCCACCCGGCCCTCGATCAGCCCGTCCGTGTACATCATCAGGCTCCACGCCCCGCCCAGCTCGACCTGACGGCGCGGCCACCGGGCGCGCGGCAGCAGTCCGAGCGCCGGGCCGCCGTCCTCGTACGGGAGCAGCAGCGCCGGTCGGCCGTGGCGGGCGAGCAGGGGTGCGGGGTGCCCGGCCAGGCAGAGGCCCGCGCTGCGCCCGTCGGGGGCGATGTCGACCGTGCAGAGCGTCGCGAAGATCTCCTCGCTCTGCCGTTCGTGCTCCAGCACCTGCTGGAGCGTGGAGAGCAACTGGTCGCCGCAGAGCCCGGCCAGCGTCAGCGCCCGCCAGGCGATCCGCAGCTCGACCCCGAGCGCCGCCTCGTCCGGGCCGTGCCCGCAGACGTCGCCGATCATCGCGTGGACCGTGCCGTCCGGGGTGCGGACGGTGTCGTAGAAGTCGCCGCCGAGGAGGGCGCGGCTGCGGCCCGGCCGGTAGCGGGCCGCGAAGCTCAGGTCGGAGCCCTCCAGGAGCGGGGTGGGCAGGAGGCCGCGTTCCAGCCGGGCGTTCTCCTGGGCGCGCAGCCCGGACTCCGTCAGCTGGTGCTGGGCGATGTCGGCGCGCTTCCGCTCGACGGCGTACCGGATCGCGCGGCTCAGCACCCGAGCGTCCAGCTCGCCCCGGAAGAGGTAGTCCTGCGCCCCGACCCGTACCGCCTCGGCCGCCAGCTCCGTGTCGTCCTGCGCGGTGAGCACGAGGACCGCGTGGAGCGGGGCGATTCGGAGTACGTGGGTGAGGACGGCCAGTTCCTCGGCGCGGTGCGGGGTGGGTTCCGGCCGGTGGTCCCCGTCGCCGGACGCGAAGGCGGTGCCGGTCGTCGGCACGGGCAGCGCGAGGTCCAGCAGGATGCAGTCGACGTCGTCGGTGAGCAGCCGCCCGGCCTCGGTGAGGTTGCGGGCGGTACGGATACGGACCCGGGTTCCGGCCGCCGCCGAGAGCTCGGGGCCGGTGATGCTGCCCGCCGGGTCGTCCTCGATCACCAGGACGGTGAGGTCGCCGCCGCCATGGCTGGTCTCCGCAGCGGGAACGTCACGCTGCGGAGGTACGGGTACGGGCGCGGGTGCGGGCATCGGTTCGGGTTTCCTTCCCTCCCCCCGAGGGCGCGGCGGGACGACGAACGACGCCCTGCCAGTCGGGGACGATAGCGTTCCCCGGCCGGGGAACGGAATGGCACAGAGGGACCGGCCCCTGTCATATGCGCCGTCATAAGCCGCGTCCCGGCACGGATCCGGCGGGATGGGGCGCCGTGGGGGCGGCGGAGAGCCCATGACAAACATCACCCGCGCACGCACGTGCGAGGTGGCGCCGCTCACGTACCCGTACGTGTGACGTGGCGGCGCTCCCGTACCCGTACGCGCGAGGTGGCGCCGCTCACGTACCCGCGCCTGCACCCGTACGTGCGCCCAATCCCGTTACCCGCGCCGCATCCCGTACCCGCGCCTGCACCGGCACGCGCACCCAATCCCGTGCGCGCGTCCCCGTTCCTACTTGTCCGGCCGGACCACGCCCAGGATCTTCATCGAGCCCGCGCCTGCCAGGGTGACGTTGCGGCCGGGGCGCGGGGAGTGGACCATCGTGCCGTCGCCGACGTACATCCCGACGTGGCTGGCGTCGGCGTGGTAGATGATCAGGTCGCCGGGGCGCATGTCCTGGATGTCGATGCGCGGCAGCAGCCGCCACTGTTCCTGCGAGGTGCGGGGTATCGGGCGCCCCGCCGCCGCCCAGGCCTTCGACGTCAGTCCCGAGCAGTCGTACGAGCCGGGGCCGGTGGCCCCCCAGACGTACGGCTTGCCGATCTGCGCCGTCGCGAAGGCCACGGCGGCCTTGCCCGCCGAGGTCGCCCCGCTGCCGGCGTTCTCGATGGTCTGGACGGGCCGGGTGGCGAGCCAGGCGGTGTGGGCCCTGCTCGCGGCCTCCCGTTCCAGCTGGCGGAGCCGGGCGCGCTCCTTCTTCTCCAGCCGCGATTCCAGCTTCTTCGCCGCGGCTATCTGCGCGTTGATCTTCTTCTTGGCCTTGGCCTGCTTGACCCGGTTGGTTTCGAGCTTGTGCCAGTTGGTGCTCGCGTCCTGGGTGTACGTCTCCAGGTCCTCCTGGGTCCGGCTCAGCTCGGCCAGGACCGTCTGGTTCGCCTGCTGGCTCTGCCGGACCTTGTTGATGCCGTCCAGGAAGAGCTTCGGATCGTCGCTGAGGACCAGCTGCGCGCCGGGCGGCAGGCCGCCGTTGCGGTACTGCTCGCGCGCCTGGGCCCCCGCCTGGTCCTTCAGCTCGGCGATGCGGGCCTGGCCGTCGACGATCGCCTTGGCCAGCTTCACGATCTCGCCGGACTGCTTCTTGGTCTGCTCCTGGGCGAGGTTGTACGCGTCGGTCGCCGCTCCGGCCTTCCGGTAGAGCGTCTCGATCTGCTCGCGGACCTTCTCCAGCTCCTGGTCCGAGGCGGAGGGGGACGTGGAGGGGGAGAGCGGAGAGGCGGGAGGGAGCGGAGCGGAGGGCACCGTGACGGAAGCGCCGGGAGGGGGCGTCGGCACGTCCGGGATCGGCGCGGCCATCGCCTGGACCGGGACGGTCAGCAGGCCCAGCGCACAGACCACCGTGATGGCGGCAGCGGCACAGCGGCGTCGGTTCACGAGCTCCCCCTCCGGGCTGAAGCCCCGGGCCGGTCTCCGGGGTAAAGCACCAGATAGCGTACGACTGACTTACCGTCAGTAACATGCGAGCGACGTCGCGATCGTGCCACGTCGTCCCGTAAAGCAACAGGGGCGTGCGGCACCTGACGCGTCACATGACGGACCCGCCGGGCCACTTGACGCCCTCTCCCCACCCCCAGGACGAACGACGCACCTGCGACGTTCCCCCGAAGAGCATACTTTCGCCCGAACGGGGAGATGTCCGCGCAGGAGGCTGCCGGGGGATTGTTCAGCGGCCGTTGGGCCGCAGGGCATCCCACCCGACGGTGACCTCGCCCTGCCGCCACCGCCGTACGCCGTCCGCCACCGGCCAGTCGCCCGCCACCGCCCGCACCGCCGCGATCCAGCGCTGCCGGGCGCCGAGCGAGGCGTACGGGGAGGCGGCCGCCCAGGCCCGGTCGAAGTCGCGCAGGAACGCGTGGACCGGCTCGCCCGGGACGTTGCGGTGGATCAGCGCCTTCGGCAGGCGCTCCGCGAGATCGGAGGGGCGCTCCAGCGAACCGAGCCGGGTCGCGAAGGTCACCGTGCGCGGCCCCTCGGGCCCCAGCGCCACCCACACGTGCCGGCGCCCGATCTCGTCGCAGGTCCCCTCCACCAGGAGCCCGCCGGGGTCGAGCCGGGAGCAGAGCCGGGCCCAGACCTCGGCGACCTGGTCCTCGTCGTACTGGCGCAGCACGTTCGCCGCCCGGATGAGCGTGGGCCGCACCTCCAGCGGGATCTCGAAGCCGCCGTGCACGAAGGTGAGGCCGTCCCGCTCGTACGGCTTCGCCGCCGCGACCCGCTCCGGGTCGATCTCGATGCCCGCCACGGCGGTGCGCGGCTCGGCGGTACGCAGCCGGGCCAGCAGCTCGACGGCGGTCCAGGGGGCGGCTCCGTACCCGAGATCGACGGCCAGAGGGGTGTCGGCGCGGCGCAGGGCGGGGCCGTGGGTGGCGGCGATCCAGCGGTCCATGCGGCGCAGCCGGTTCGGGTTGGTGGTCCCGCGGGTGGCGGTGCCGATGGGGCGCTGGCGCATGCGGTGAGCGTATGCGACGGGGGAGGGGCGGGTACGCGGGTGCCCATGGGCCTTTGGGCCTTACGCGGGTGCCCTCGGGCGGTACGGAGCAGGTGTCCACGGACGCGAGAGGGGCCCGGGGCGGGGTGGTCGCCCCTCCCGCGTCCGGGTGGTTGCCCCTCCCGCTTCCGTGTGGTCGCCCCTCCCGCGTCCGTAATGATTTGGCAAAGAGGAAATGAAAGGCGGGATTCCGCTGTTCTCGCCCTTCGGAGGGCCCCGCGCCCCTTCGTGGCATGCCCTGAGTGAGCCTGAGTGAGGAGTACCGACGACGTGAGCCAGTACGTCTCCCGGCTCGGCTCCACCCGGACCGGCCCCCGCATCAGGTTCCCCGGCGGCTTCCCCGGAACCTCCCGCAAGCCGCGCCGCATAGCGATGCTCTCCGTGCACACCTCCCCGCTGCACCAGCCCGGCACGGGCGACGCGGGCGGGATGAACGTCTACATCGTCGAGCTGGCCAAGCGCCTCGCCGCGATCAATATCGAGGTCGAGATCTTCACCCGGGCCACCACCGGCTCACTGCCCCCCGAGGTCGAGCTGGCCCCCGGCGTGCTGGTCCGGCACGTCGACGCCGGGCCGTACGAGGGGCTGGCCAAGGAGGACCTGCCCGCCCAGCTCTGCGCCTTCACGCACGGGGTGATGCAGGCCTGGGCCGGTCAGCGCCCCGGCTACTACGACCTCGTGCACTCCCACTACTGGCTCTCCGGCCAGGTCGGCTGGCTCGCCGCCCAGCGCTGGGGCGTCCCGCTCGTGCACGCGATGCACACCATGGCCAAGGTCAAGAACGCCGCGCTCGCCGAGGGCGACACCCCCGAGCCGGCCGCCCGCGTCATCGGCGAGACCCAGATCGTGAACGCCTCCGACCGGCTGATCGCCAACACTGCCGAGGAGGCCGACGAGCTGGTCCGCTTCTACGACGCCGACCCCTCCGCCGTCGCCGTCGTGCACCCGGGCGTCAACCTGGAACGCTTCCGCCCTGCCGACGGCCGCGCCGCCGCCCGGGCCCGGCTCGGCCTGCCGCAGGACGCGCTGATCCCACTCTTCGCGGGCCGCATCCAGCCGCTGAAGGCCCCGGACGTGCTGCTGCGCGCGGTCGCCGTACTCCTGGACCGGGACCCGTCCCTGCGCTCCCGGATCGTGGTGCCGGTGGTCGGCGGGCCCAGCGGCAGCGGTCTGGCCAAGCCCGAGGGGCTCCAGAAGCTGGCCGCGCGCCTGGGTATCGCCGACGTCGTACGGTTCCATCCGCCGGTGGGCCAGGACCGGCTGGCGGACTGGTTCCGGGCCGCGTCGGTGCTGGTCATGCCCTCGTACAGCGAGTCCTTCGGCCTGGTCGCCATCGAGGCCCAGGCGGCCGGTACGCCGGTGGTCGCGGCGGCGGTGGGCGGGCTGCCGGTGGCGGTACGGGACGAGGTCAGCGGCTTTCTCATACCCGGCCACGACCCGGAGGCGTACGCCCGCGCACTGGAGCGGTTCGCGGACGCGCCGGAGCTGGTCGAGCGCATGGGGGCGGCGGCCGCGGCGCACGCGCAGTCCTTCGGCTGGGACACGGCGGCCTCGGGAACGGCCGACGTGTACACGGCGGCCCTGGCCGACCACCGCCGCCGGGCGCGTACGCACCACGGCTGATCCCCTCCTGCCCGCCGCTTCGGGCTGCCGTACGCTCGCTGCATGGCTGACGTACCCGATGAGACAGCAGCGGCCCAGGTCATCGAGGCGACGCTGAACGATGCCGGGCTCGCATGGGAGAGCCCCGCGCGCGGCAACTACGTCGTCACGCTGCCGGGCACCCGCAAGCTGTCGACGACCTGTTCGCTGATCGTCGGCAGGCACTCCCTCTCCCTCAACGCCTTCGTCGTCCGCCACCCGGACGAGAACGACGCCGAGGTGCACCGCTGGCTCCTGGAGCGCAACCTCCGCCTCTTCGGAGTGAGTTACGCGATCGACTCGCTCGGAGACGTCTACCTGGCCGGCAAGCTGCCGCTCTCCGTGGTCACTCCGGAGGAGCTGGACCGGCTGCTCGGCACGGTCCTGGAAGCGGCCGACGACTCGTTCAACACCCTCCTCGAACTGGGCTTCGCCAGCTCGATCCGCAAGGAGTACGCGTGGCGGGTGTCGCGTGGTGAGTCCACGCGCAACCTCGACGCGTTCACGCACCTGATCGAGCGCGCGTCCGGCGACTGAGGGCGCTGGAGAGCCGGTACGCGCTGCCCAGCTCGGCCCAGTCCAGCCCGGCCCAGTCCAGCCCGGCTCGGCTCGGGCTGGTCCGGCCCGGCCCGGCCCGGCCCGGCCTGGTCCGGCCCGGTCTGGCCCCACAGTGCATTCACAGGATGATCACATCAGAATCACGATCGTGCCGTGGGGGTCGCAGGGCGTGAATCGCTCAGGGGTTCGATCGTAGGGTGAAGGTCACTGCGACGGTCCCTCCCAGGACGGGCATCAACTGCCGTACGGGAAGCGGCGCGTTGCTTCCCGACACGGAGAGATGAACCATGCGCGCCACTGTCGTACGCCGTACCGCCCTCGCCGCCTGCGCGGTCTCCCTGACCCTGCTGGCCACCGCCTGTGGCGGCTCGTCCGACGCCGACACCGACGCCGAGGCCGGGAAGAACGGCAAGACCGGCAACGCGGCGGACTCCAGCAGCTCGGCCCCGAAGGAGCAGGCCAAGGCGCTCGGCGCCGCCGAACTGGAGGCCGTCTCCCTGGAGCAGGGTGACGTCAAGGGCCACAAGGTCACCAAGGCGGGCCCGGACGACGAGGTTCCGGGGGCCGGTCTGAAGGCCGACAAGGAGGCCTGCCTGCCGGTCGTCCACGCCATGTCCGGCGTGGCGGCGGACGGTTCGAAGGCCACCACCAAGCGCAAGGTGGTCGCCGATCCGGTGAAGGGCGCCGAGAAGTCGATCGAGGACATGACGGAAGGCGCGGTCGAGGACGCCATGAAGGCCGCCTTCGACCTGACGTCCACCTTCGTCGCGCTGAACGCGTACGACGGGACGGCGGGCCCGGACGCGTACGCCGCGGTGAAGAAGGCCGCGGCGGAGTGCGCGGGTGGCTTCACCGCCACGGTCGCGGGCGACGAGCAGAAGTTCGTCTCGATCACCGAGGAGAAGATCACTGGCGGCGACGAGGCGGCGGCCTGGACGCTCGTCCAGGAGGACGGCAAGGAGAAGATCGCGTACAAGCTGATGGCGCTCCGTAAGGGGAGCACCGTGGCGACGTTCTTCGCCTTCAACCTGACGGCGGGCGCGGACGGCGGCGCGAAGTTCGCCCTGCCGACGGAGGTTGTGGCGGCGCAGGCGAAGAAGCTCGGCTGACCGGCCCGGCCGCACATCCCCTGCCCTCCGCTCTGACGGCCGCTCCGGTGCCAGGGCGGAGGGCAGGGCGGCGGCCGTCAGGGCAGGGGGACGAGCCGGACGACGGTGACGGTCAGCACGGACCGGGAGACGTAGTAGAGGACGATGGCCCCGGAGACGGTCGCCTCGCGCCGGTCCCGCTCGCGCTTGACGGCGGATGAGGCGTGCCCGTACGGCTCCCTGCCCAGGGTGCGGGCCATCTCGTCCCGGAAGGCCTGGCCGTCACGCATCTTGGCCAGGGTGTCGTCGGCGGGCGGCGCGTAGGAGATGCGGAAGCTCAAGCGACGCTCCGCCTCTCGGCCTCGTCCTGCGCCAGCCGGTCCAGGATCTGTTCGGCCTCCGGATCGGGGACGGCCTCCAGCATCCAGTGCCGCATGACGGCCTGGATCTCGTGGACCCCGGCCTCGTTGATGGCGAGGTCGAACTCCTCGCGTCTCTCCTCGGGCAGCGCGGCCCGGATGTCCGGGATGCTGTTGGGCACCTCGACCTCGGTACCGCCGACGAAGGTCTTCAGAGACTCGCCCATGATCGCTCTCCCCGATCTCCTTGCCCTTGCCCCTTGGTGTGCGTCGCCCTGGCTGGGGGGCTCGGGGCCACCGTAGTGCGTGGGACCCCCGGTTCGGCCTCCGACCGCAGGACCGGTGTACGACCGAAATGTGTTCGGACCGTACGACGGCCGGCTCGGTCCGGGGGCGGGTGCGGTATTACGGTGACGGGGCGGGTGCGGGGTGCCGATCGGGCGAAGGGGAAACGGGGCCGGGGGCGGAGCGGATGGGGAGACGACGGCGGAGCGGTGAGCTCACCGCTCCGGAGGCCGAGGCGATGAAGCGCTACCGGGAGCTGCGGCGACGGGGCATTCCGGGCCCGATACCCCTGGACGGGCCGAGGATCCGGGCGAAGGTGGAACAGGGGTGGCGAGGGGCGAGCTTCCGCGTCTTCTTCCCCGTGGCGGGCTTTCTGCTCTGTGCCGGGGGCGGGCTGACGATCGCGGTCGGCGTGATGCTCACGAACCGCGGCGAATCCGTCCACGCCTCGCTCGTCGTCCGGGGCGTCATCGTGGTGGGCTTCGGCGTCCTGGTCCTGATCGGCCATCCGGTCAAGGTCCTGCTGGCCCGGCGGCGGTGGAAGTACTTGCTCGCCATGGAGGGCAAGGGCGGGAACAGGGAGAGCTGACGTCGGTGGCGGGCCGGGAGCCGAGCCGGGCCGGGTGTCAGGCGGCGGTGTCGGACGCCGCTCCCGGCGGTGTGTCAGGCGTCGACGCCTACGGTCCCGGTGGCGCGCAGACGCCGCCGCCTGATCCGGTGGACGAGCATGTTCACCGCGAAGTGGGCTGCGGTCGCTCCGGCCAGCACCCGGACCCAGAGCGGGGATACGGAGCTCGCCGCCGTCCAGGAACCGGCGATGATGACGAGCCAGTCGAAGGCCGTGGGCTTCTCACTGAACATCTGCCACTTGGCCACGACTTATCCCCCCAGCCATATGATCCGCTCCCCTTGTTCCCCATCTCCTTGCCCCCGTCCCGGTGTTCCCGGTCCCGTTGTTCCATCAGGCAACGGACGAGGCACGGGCGAGAACGAAGCGCGGCCACTCGGCCTCGGGGATGTCCTCCTGGTGGGGGTCGAGAATACCGATCCAACCGTCGACCGCCTGGCTCACCTGGACCTGGAACCCGGGACGGTCGGCGAGCCCGACATGGATCAGGCAGCAGTCCCGCAGTTCGTCGATCTCGAACTCCGCCACGATCCTGTGACCGGCCAGCACGGCCCGGGCCTGCTCGACCAGATGCCGGGCGCGCTCGGTCGCGGAGTTCGCTGAGCTCGCGGAGTTCATGGAGGCCATGAAGGTCACGCGGTCCGAGGCACGATGCTCACGGCGCGGTAGTCGTACCCGTCCTGCCGGAAGCCCGGGGCCTCCCAGGTGAGGTCGACGCGC
The DNA here is from genome assembly GCF_042750035.1 of Streptomyces sp. NPDC059452. Classification (NCBI taxonomy): domain Bacteria; kingdom Bacillati; phylum Actinomycetota; class Actinomycetes; order Kitasatosporales; family Streptomycetaceae; genus Streptomyces; species Streptomyces sp. NPDC059452. Next base: position 70,081 of record NZ_JBHYVE010000019.1, on the reverse strand, counting down.
TGCCCGGCAGCCAACGTACGGAAGCCGCTCGACTGGATGTCGGAGTAGTGGCCGAAGCAACCCCCGGGAGTCTCGGCGGAGTCGAGCACACCCCACCCTTCCTCGTCGTCCCACTCACGAACCGTCGCAGTCACCATGCCGGAACCCTACGGGACCCGCGCTCCGGCCCGGGAAGAGGTGCTGGACATGAGCGGCGTCGGCTGCCCCACCGCTCAACGGCCGATCGCGTACAGGGCCGTTGTCAGTGCCGGCCTCTAGAGTCTCAAGCGCGTGGTCGGCTTCCGGGGGTTCCAGCTCTGAAAGGAATGGTTGCATCCCCGGCCTGTCCGGGGGCGGCCCGGAGAAATCGTCCGGGACCCAACCGACGGCCGGGCTTTGTCGATGGCCAGCGGATGACCTGCCAGAGCCGACCACGCACCCACCCACCCACCCACCCTCCCTCCCACCCTCCCTCCCTCCCTCCCTCCCGGTGGGCATCACCTGATCCGTGGCTGGGCCGGACCGCTGTCATCCACCGTCGTCGATCTCAGCCGTGGATATCGGCTGTCCCGCACTGCCCCCGTCGGCAGTCGTCGCCGCGCTGGTGCAGCCGTCGAAGGTCTTGCAGGGCAGCGACAGGGAACGGGTGCAGCACCCACTTCTCCCGGTATCCGGCCTCGCCGTGAATCCGCAACACCGTCCCGGCGGCTTCCAGTACCGCGTGACTCAGCACGCCGCGAGGCTGTGTGGAGCTCCAGGAAAGGGTGCCCGCCTCGTCGGGCAGGTCCCAGCTCGTCGACATGTCCGGGAACCGGTGGACGGCGATGGCCACGTCTGTTCCCCGGCGCCGGAGGCGCCATCTCAGCTCGGCGGGTTCGAGATCGAACGAGACACGTTGGGCAGGTGAGTCCGCGTAGAGACCGGCCATGGCATGGAGCAGGTCGGCGAGGGCATCCGTGCAGTAGCTGACGGAGTCCTCGTGCTCCGAAGTACCGTCGGCGATCCGGTACGTGGCCCATCCCGAGCCGCTCAGCTCCCAGCCGAACCGGAGATCATCCGCCATGCGCGTCCCTCCCGAGGGGATCATCGTCTCCGCCATCGATGGACGGGAATGTCGTAGACAATTCCGCACAGGGCGGCGGGTACGACGGTGTCCGTCGTCTCCACGGCCGCCGCCCCAAGGCACACAGAAGAGCCCCCTCCTGCTCGCGAAACCGCAGGTAGGGGGCGTCTCCGTGGGCGGTTACTTCTTCTTGCCCTGGTTCTTCACGGCCTCGATGGCGGCCTTGGCCGCGTCCGGGTCGAGGTACGTGCCGCCCGGCTTCAGCGGCTTGAAGTCGGCGTCGAGCTCGTAGGAGAGCGGGATGCCGGTCGGGATGTTGAGGCCCGAGATGTCCTCGTCCGAGATGCCGTCCAGGTGCTTCACCAGACCGCGCAGGCTGTTGCCGTGGGCGGCGACCAGGACCGTGCGGCCGGTGAGGAGGTCCGGGACGATGCTGTCGAACCAGTGCGGGAGCATCCGGACGACGACGTCCTTCAGGCACTCCGTGTCCGGGCGCAGCTCCGGCGGGAGGTCCGCGTAGCGCGGGTCGTCGAACTGGCTGTACTCGTCGTCGCGGGCCAGCGGCGGCGGCGGGGTGTCGTACGAGCGGCGCCAGAGCATGAACTGCTCCTCGCCGAACTCCGCCAGCGTCTGCGCCTTGTCCTTGCCCTGGAGGGCGCCGTAGTGGCGCTCGTTCAGGCGCCAGGAGCGGCGGACCGGGATCCAGAGGCGCTCCGCGGACTCCAGGGCCAGCTGCGCGGTGCGGATCGCGCGGCGCTGGAGGGAGGTGTGCAGGACGTCCGGGAGCAGACCGGCGTCCTTGAGCAGCTCACCGCCGCGGACTGCTTCCTTCTCGCCCTTTTCGGTGAGGTTGACGTCCACCCAACCGGTGAACAGGTTCTTCGCGTTCCATTCGCTCTCGCCGTGGCGGAGGAGGATCAGCTTGTACGGTGCGTCGGCCATGAGTCCGAGCGTAATCGAACCCGCGCTGCCCCCGCGCGCCCGCCCGCGTACCGGACAGGGCCCCGCAGCGGTGTCGGGCGCGCCCGACGATTGACGGCGGGCGTCAATCCGGTGGCGGGTGAGGCGTCGGGGTTCGTAACGTTCGGATGGTCGTCGGGAGCCTTACCCGAGGCGATCTTGCCGTACGTCCCGTGGGGGGAAGCCGCATGTCCGTCGCCGGTCTCAGAACTGCCGTCCGGGAGACCGTCTCCGGGCTGCCCAGAGAGTTCTGGTGGCTCTGGCTGAGCACGCTGGTCAACCGGCTCGGCGGCTTCGTCGCCACGTTCATGGCGCTGTACCTGACCCTGGACCAGGGCTACTCGGCCTCGTACGCCGGTCTCGTCGCCGCCCTCCACGGGCTCGGCGGGGTCATCTCCTCGCTCGGCGCCGGAGTGATGACGGACCGGCTCGGGCGGCGGCCCACCATGCTGATCGCACAGCTGTCGATGGCCGTGTCCGTGGCGGTGCTCGGGTTCATGGAGCACCCGGTCGCCATCGCCGCCGTCGCGTTCCTCGTCGGCATGGCGAGCAATGCCTCACGCCCTGCCGTCCAGGCGATGATGGCCGACATCGTGCACCCCAAGGACCGTATCCGGGCCTTCTCGCTGAACTACTGGGCCATCAACCTCGGGTTCGCCGTCTCCGCCGCCGCGGCCGGGTTCATCGCCGAGTACAGCTACCTCGCCGGCTTCCTGGGCGAAGCCCTGATGGTGCTCGCGTGCGCCGTCGTCGTCTTCCTCAAGGTGCCGGAGTCGCGGCCCGCGCAGGCCGCCCCGGTGAAGACCGCCGGCGGCAAGCGGGCCAAGGACGACGTGCGGATCACCACCGTCCTGCGCGACGGGCGCTTCATGGGGGTCGTGGGGCTGTCGTTCCTGGTGGCGCTGATCTTCCAACAGGGGTACGTGGGGCTGCCGGTGGCGATGGGGGCGGACGGGCTCTCCAGCTCCGACTTCGGGACCGCCATCGCCGTCAACGGTGTGCTGATCGTGGCCCTCCAGATCCCCGTCACCCGCTTCATCCAGCACCGCGACCCGCGCCGGCTGCTGATCATCTCCTCGCTGCTCGCCGGGTACGGCTTCGGGCTGACCGCCTTCGCCGGGTCCGTCGCCGTGTACGCCCTGACGGTCTGCGTCTGGACCCTCGCCGAGATCGTGAACGCGCCCACCCAGACGGGGCTGGTCGTGCAGCTGTCACCGGCTCAGGGCCGGGGCCGCTACCAGGGCATGTACACGATGTCCTGGTCGGTGGCGGCCCTCGTCGCGCCCCTGATGTCCGGCTTCGTGATCGACCACTACGGCGCCGCCTGGCTCTGGGGCGCCTGCGCGGTGATCGGTACGGTGGCGGGCTTCGGCTACTGGCTGCTGATGCGCAACCTGCCGCGCGAGGAGCCCGTCGGGGAGGAGCCGGTCCCTGTCGGGGAGGGGCCCGTCATCGAGCCCGCTCCCGTACCCGCCCAGGCCCGGCCGGACCAGGCCGAGCCCGACCCTTCGGCCGCCGTGAAGCGCGCGGGCTGACCCCCGGCCCCGTAGGAGCGACGAGGACGAAGGCGAAGACGAAGACGACGGCGCTCGCCCGCCTTAAAAGAAGGCGACTGCGCCCGCTCGCCTCAAGAGAAGACGACGGCGCCCGCCCGCCTTAAAAGAACCCGCCTTAAAAGAAGACGACGGCGCCCGCCCGGAGAACCGAACCCGGGCGGGCGCCGTCCGCGAACGCTGTACGAGATGCGCGGCGCCGGTCAGCCCGAGCAGCCGCCGCACTGGCACGGGGCCCCGGACTGGCAGCCGCACCCGCAGCCCGAGCCGCATCCGCAGGCGCCGAGCACGGTCAGGTGCACCACTGCGGTCGGGGTCTCCTGCTGGGGTTCGGTCATGGGGGAATCGGCCATGGTCCCTCCTCAGGGCGTACGGCTGGGCGGCGGACGCCGGTGCGCCGCCGCCGGGGACGTGACGACATGGCGCGCACCTACCGCGTACGGCCATGGCGCCGTCCCCGCCCCATTGCATGCCCAGCCCACCCGGCGCATCAACGGCGCACACGTGCAGGAACGCATGTGCGACTGGTGTGCGCCGGGAGCGTACGGGGTGCCCCGGAGTGACCCCGTACCGGTTACGAGGTGTCCTGCATGGCCCCGTAACGGTTACGAGCCCTCCACCGGCGTCGCCGCCTGGATCTCGTCCGCGTGCTCACCCGTCACCAAGTAGACGACGCGCTTCGCCACCGACACCGCGTGGTCCGCGAAACGCTCGTAGTAGCGGCCCAGCAGCGTCACGTCGACGGCCGTCTCGATGCCGTGCTTCCAGCGGTCGTCCATCAGGTGCTGGAAGAGCGTGCGGTGCAGCAGGTCCATCTCGTCGTCGTCCTGCTCCAGCTGGAGCGCGAGGTCGACGTCCTTGGTGATGATGACCTCGGCGGCCTTGGCCATCAGCCGCTGGGCGAGCTGGCCCATCTCCAGGATCGTGGCGTGCAGGTCGTGCGGGACCGCCGACTGCGGGAAGCGCAGCCGGGCCAGCTTCGCCACGTGCTGGGCGAGGTCGCCGGAGCGCTCCAGGTCGGCGCTCATCCGCAGCGAGGTCACCACGATCCGCAGATCGGTCGCCACCGGCTGCTGACGGGCGAGGAGGGCGATCGCGCGCGCCTCCAGGTCGTGCTGGAGCTCGTCGACCTTCTGGTCACCGGCGATCACGCTCTCCGCGAGCTTCAGGTCGGCGTCGAGCATGGACGTGGTGGCCCGACCGATCGCCGATCCGACCAGCCGGGCCATCTCGACCAGGCCTTCTCCGATCGAGTCGAGTTCCTCGTGGTAAGCGTCGCGCATGGAAGTCCCTCTCCAGTTCCAACTGAGGCCGGGGTCTCGGACCGACCCCCACGGTGACACGGTGGGGCCGCAACGCGTCCGTATCCGGCCCCCTAAGTGAACCGGCTCCATCCCCTCGGTGAACTCTGGGCGACGAGTGTTCGAGATGGCACTCGGACGGCTGGGAGAGTGTCGGCGCACCCGCATAACCTTGAAGCATGGACGTGAACGCGGCGGTCGCCGCAGCTGCAGCGATCGCCGGTCTCTGTACCGGTGTGATCGCCATGCTGGCGTTCCGCTGGAGCGAGCGCGACCTGAAACGGCCCACGCGTACGTCACTGCGGCCGGACAGCAACGCGGCCCTGCCGCCCGGGGTGGACACCGTCCTCTCCGTGCTCAGCTCCTCCGCCGTCGTGCTCGACGAGAGCGACAGCGTGGTCAAGGCCAGCTCCGCCGCGTATGCGCTGGGCCTGGTCAGGGGCGGCCGCCTGGCCGTCGAGCCGATGCTCAACATGGCCCGCGACACCCGGCGGGACGGCGAGATACGGCAGGTCGAGCTGGACCTCCCCCGGCGCGGCACCGGCCGGGGGGACGCCCTCGCTGTCTCCGCCCGGGTCGCCCCGCTGGGCTCGCGGCTGGTGCTGCTGCTGGTCGAGGACCTCACCGAGGCCCGCCGGATAGAGGCGGTACGGCGCGACTTCGTCGCCAACGTGAGCCATGAGCTCAAGACCCCCACGGGAGCGCTCTCACTGCTCTCCGAGGCGGTCATGGACGCCTCCGACGACCCGGAGGCGGTGGAGCGGTTCGCCGGGCGGATGCAGATCGAGGCGACCCGGCTCACCAACCTCGTACAGGAGCTCATCGACCTCTCCCGGGTGCAGAACGACGACCCCCTGGAGGACGCCGAGCCGGTCAAGGTGGAGGTGCTGGTCGCCGAGGCGATCGACCGCTGCCGCCAGCAGGCCGGCTCCAAGCAGATCACCATGGCCTCCGGCGGCACCGAGGGCCTCACGGTCTGGGGCAACCGGGGCCAGCTCGTCGGCGCGCTCGGCAACCTCGTCGAGAACGCCGTCAACTACAGTCCCGCCCGCACCCGGGTCGGTATCGCGGCGCGCCGCACCCCCGGACCGGGCGGGGACCTGATCGAGATCGCCGTGACCGACCAGGGCATCGGCATCTCCGAGAAGGACCGCGAACGGGTCTTCGAGCGGTTCTACCGCGTCGACCCGGCCCGCTCACGGGCCACCGGTGGCACCGGTCTCGGCCTCGCCATCGTCAAACACGTGGCCGCCTCGCACGGCGGGGAGGTCACCGTCTGGAGCTCCGAAGGACAGGGCTCCACCTTCACCCTCCGGCTGCCCGAATCGGGCGTCGTGAGGGAGCGCACCACCGGCGGACCCCTTATCGTCAACGGCGTCAACGGCGTCAACGGCGATGACAAGGGACCGTTCGAGACCGACTCCTATGACCCCTTCCCTGCCCCGGAGGCTCTTCCGTGACCCGAGTGCTTGTCGTCGAGGATGAGGAATCCTTCAGCGACGCCCTGTCCTACATGCTGCGCAAGGAAGGTTTCGAGGTCGCGATCGCCGCGACCGGCCCCGACGGTCTGGACGAGTTCGAGCGCAACGGCGCCGACCTGGTCCTGCTCGACCTGATGCTGCCCGGCCTGCCCGGCACCGAGGTGTGCCGCCAGCTCCGCAGCCGTTCCAACGTTCCGGTGATCATGGTCACCGCCAAGGACAGCGAGATCGACAAGGTCGTCGGTCTCGAAATAGGAGCCGACGACTACGTCACCAAGCCGTTCTCCTCGCGCGAGCTCGTCGCCCGCATCCGCGCCGTCCTGCGCCGCCGGGGGGAGCCGGAGGAGGTCACCCCGGCCGCCCTGGAGGCGGGCCCGGTCCGGATGGACGTGGACCGCCACGTGGTCACGGTCTCCGGCGGCAAGGTCGACCTCCCGCTCAAGGAGTTCGACCTCCTAGAGATGCTCCTGCGCAACGCGGGCCGCGTGCTGACCCGGATGCAGCTCATCGACCGGGTCTGGGGCGCGGACTACGTGGGCGACACCAAGACCCTCGACGTCCACGTCAAGCGCCTGCGCGCCAAGATCGAGCCCGACCCGGGCGCGCCGCGCTACCTCGTCACGGTGCGGGGCCTGGGGTACAAGTTCGAGCCGTAAACCGCGGACGACGACCGACCACGCGAAGGGGCGCTTCCCGACCGGGAAGCGCCCCTTCGCGTGGTGCGCGTGCTGGTGTACGTACGCGGGTGGCGGCGATCCGGAACGTACGCCGCCACGGCGATCGTGACGTACGAGGGTGGCGTCAGCCGTTCGCCCGGGCTCCCGGGCGCGTCAGGCCGGTTGCGTACGCCATCGGGTCAACCAGTCGCGTACGCCGTCGGGTCAGCCGGTCGCGTACGCCGTCAGGGTCAGCCGGTCGAGGTCTCCGGGGAGCCCTCGGTGCCGCCCTGCTGCTCCGTACCGGCCTCCGGGGACTCCGGAGCGCCCGGGGTCTCCCCGGCGGGCGGGGCCGGCGTCTCGGAGCCGCCCGCGGCGGGCGTGTCGCTGGGCTTCGGCGCGGGGGCCTCGGGCAGCGCGCTGGGGCCGAAGTCCTTGTAGTAGCCGGTCGCCGGGACGACCGTCGCGCCGAGTCCGACGTCGCCGGTCCGGCTCAGCTTGAAGACGACCTGCTGGATGTTGCCGTCCTGCGCGGCCTCGCGGCCCTTCTCGATCACGGCGGAGGCGTTGCCCTTGCCGCCGATGACGACCTGGCCGCCGGCCGGGATCTCCACGGGGCCCTTGCCCCCTGCGGCCTGGAGCTTCACCTGGGCGTCGGTGCCGGGCAGCGTGATGCTCTCCAGGACCTCGGCCTCGGTGCCGTCGTTGAACAGCGTCGCCGAGACCACGGCGGGGCCCTCGTCCTCGGGCTCGGCCTGCGTGATCACGTTCACGTTCTGGACCTTGACGGTGCCCACCGAGGTGGCCGCGTTGTCCGGCCTGACCTGGAGGGTCTCCGCGTTGTTGCCCGCTGCGCAGGCGGACAGGGAGACGATCGAGAACGCGATGGCAGTGGCGGCGAGAGCGCCGTGTCGAAGGCTGCGGCTCACGGCGGCGGCAACTCCTTGAACGATCGGACTGCGGACTTCGGACGTCGGGCGGTGGGCTGCTCGCCCCGCGGACGGCCGGCGGGAAGGGGTGACGTAAAGCCGTCCTAAGGGTGTGTCAGCGGCCTTAGGCTACCGAGCCACCACTCCCGCCCCGCACCCGACCCGCCCCTTGGGGCCTCCGGCTCCTCCCGGGGTGCATTTCCGGAGGCTCCGGCGCGGTCCGGGGCGGGGCGTGCGCCGGTCCGGTGTCCGCCCCGGCGGCCGATTCGACATGCGCCGTTCACATAATCGCGGTGATCAATTTCTCCGGCCGCACCGCATTCCGCGCGAAAAGGCGTCGTGGGGAGGGTGCGGGGAGCATGTCTTGATCAATTTCATCGGCCACCCGCACTTACCTCCGTACGGGTGATCGAGAGTCGAACGGCGTACGTAAAGTTCGCCATCCGGAACCCGACAAAACGGGACTTTCGCCCTCTTCTGTGAGGCTTCCGGACTGTGTGACGTGAGTGTTTCCCTCCCGTCGCACAGCCGCTCCGACCTGCGAATACCGTCTTCCGGAAGCCTTCCGCAGCACGTCCGTGTTGCTGTTGTCAAGCCCTGAGATATGCCCTGACCTGCGAAAACGCCATTCAGGAGAGTCGATTCTCGTGTTACTCTGGATAGCCACGGAAGGGGTACCTGTCACATGACGTTCAAGGTTGGCGACACCGTGGTCTATCCCCATCACGGGGCCGCGCTGATCGAGGCTATCGAAACTCGCCAGATCAAAGGCGTGGACAAGACCTACTTGGTGCTCAAGGTCGCCCAGGGCGACTTGACGGTTCGTGTGCCGGCGGACAATGCGGAGTTCGTGGGCGTGCGCGACGTGGTCGGGCAGGACGGGCTGGACCGGGTCTTCGAGGTGCTGCGCGCACCGTACGCAGAAGAGCCGACGAACTGGTCCCGGCGTTACAAGGCAAATCTGGAAAAGCTCGCCTCGGGCGATGTCATCAAGGTCGCTGAAGTAGTGCGTGACCTGTGGCGTCGTGAGCGCGAGCGCGGTCTCTCCGCCGGAGAGAAGCGCATGCTCGCCAAGGCCCGCCAGATCCTGGTGAGCGAGCTCGCTCTCGCGGAGAACACGAACGAGGACAAGGCCGAGGCCCTGCTCGACGAGGTTCTCGCGTCCTGAACCGGATCGCACCGGTCGTAAGAATGTGCCGCGGTGCCCGCTGACCAGCCGTTTGTACGGTGTGTCGTCGGGCGCTGCGGCATGTCCGGACCCGGACCGGAAGCCCGACTTCCGGTAAGGCCGATTGCCGGTACCCGAAATGCCGGTTGCCGGTACCCGACTGCCGGTGACTCCGTTCACAACTCCGTTCACCGTGCACTGCGGATCGCCTGTTGAGTTCGCCGTGCACCGCTGATCGCATGATCGCCGCCGCGACTCCGCTCGATGCTCGACCGGGTGTCACGGAAGGGGCCCGGGTCAAGCCAGAGGGCGTCGCGCCCGGCTTGCTGGGCCCCTACCCACGTCGCCCGTGGAAACAAACCTGCCGAACCCCCGGACCTTCGGAGTGCACTCGATGACCTCGACGCCGCCCCCGCCCGATCGCCCGCGCCCCCCGCGTACCGCAGCCGTGATCCCCGCCGCCGGGCGGGGTATACGGCTCGGCCCCGGCGCCCCCAAGGCCCTCCGGGTGCTCGGCGGCACGCCCATGCTCATCCACGCGGTACGCGCCATGGCGGCCTCCCGGGCCGTCTCCCTCGTAGTGGTCGTCGCTCCGCCGGAGGGCGCGCCCGAGGTGAAGCACCTCCTGGACGAGCACGCCCTGCCCGAGCGCACCGACTACCTGGTGGTGCCCGGCGGGGACACCCGGCAGGAGTCGGTGGGCCTCGGCCTCGACGCGCTGCCCGAGGACATCTCCGTCGTCCTGGTCCACGACGCCGCCCGCCCCCTGGTGCCGGTCGACACGGTGGACGCGGTCGTCGAGGCCGTACGGAACGGGGCGCCCGCCGTCGTTCCCGCCCTGCCGCTCGCCGACACCGTCAAGGAAGTCGAGCCCGCCACGGTGTCCGGCGAGCCGGAGCCGGTGCTCTCCACCCCCGTACGGGCCAGGCTGCGCGCGGTGCAGACCCCGCAGGGCTTCGACCGGGACACGCTGGTGCGGGCCCACGCCGAGGTCGCGCTCGACGGCGAGGGCGCCACGGACGACGCGGGCATGGTCGAACGCCTCGGCAAGCCGGTCGTCGTCGTCCCCGGCCACGAAGAGGCGTTCAAGGTGACCCGGCCGCTCGATCTGGTGCTGGCCGAAGCGGTACTCGCGCGCAGGAGGGCCAACGATGGCTTCTGAGAACCCCGCGGCCGGGGCCCCCGGCGCCCCCGTCATCCCGCTCGTCGGGATCGGCACCGACATCCACGCCTTCGAGGAGGGCCGCGAGCTGTGGTGCGCGGGCCTGAAATGGGAGGGCGAGGGCCCCGGCCTGGCCGGTCACTCGGACGCCGACGTCGTCGCGCACGCCGCCTGCAACGCCCTCTTCTCCGCCGCCGGCCTCGGCGACCTCGGCCAGCACTTCGGCACCGGCCGCCCCGAGTGGTCCGGCGCCGCCGGGGTGACCCTGCTCACCGAGGCCGCCCGGATCGTCCGCGCCGAGGGGTACGAGATCGGGAACGTCGCCGTCCAGGTCGTCGGCGTACGCCCGAAGATCGGCAAGCGGCGCGACGAGGCGCAGAAGGTGCTCTCCGCCGCCGTGGGCGCCCCGGTCTCGCTCTCCGCCGCCACCTCGGACGGCCTCGGCTTCACCGGGCGCGGCGAGGGGATCGCGGGGATCGCCACGGCGCTGGTCTACCGGGCGCGCTGACGTCTCCGGTGTGCTGATGCACACCTGACGTCTCCGGTGTGCTGATGCACAGGGGCGCGCTGCCCCGATCTCGCCCGCATCGTGCGTCCGCGCGCGCCCACGTGCTCGCCCCCCTTCCTTCTGTTCCCGCGTCACCCTTCCGGCGGGACACGGCGAGCAATACGGGTGACGCGGGAGCAGGCAATACGGGTGACGCGGGAACAGAAGGAAGGGTGACGCGGGAATAACCGAGGGCGCGCGCGGTTTGGGGGAGGAACACAGGACCGCATCAGCCACCAGGAGGACGTACGCCATGACCGCCGCACTCTCCACCGAGCTCAAGAACCTGCTCGACACCCCGGTCTTCGTCCACATCGCCACCATCCAGCCGGACGGCAGCCCGCAGGTCTCCCCGGTCTGGGTCAAGCGCGACGGCGAGGACCTCCTGATCTCCACCACGGTCGGCCGCCGCAAGGAGAAGAACCTCCGCCGCGACCCGCGCGTCACCGTCGTCGTCCAGCCCTTCGACGCCCCGTACACCTACGCCGAGATCCGCGGCGAGGCGGAGCTGACCACGGAGGGCGGTCCGGAGCTGATCAACGAGCTGTCGCTGAAGTACACCGGCAAGCCGTACGTGGAGTTCAACCCGGCCTCCGTCGAGGACGACCCCCGGGTCGTGGTCCGGATCACCCCGCGCAAGGTCGTCGGCCGCATCTGAGAGCCCCCGCAGGCCCCGAAGCCCCCGCGAAAGCCCCCGAAGAGACCCCAGAGACCCCCAAAGAGCCGCCCGGGAGGCGGTCCGGACCAGGCCGGTATCAGAAAGTTGTCCCCGCGATCGCCCAAGGGTCGCGGGGCACTGGTGTCGGCCTACTACCCTTGAGACGTGACTATTCGCCTGCACGACACCAGCGCCCGGCAGATCCGTGACTTCGTCCCGCTCACCGCGGGCTGTGTCTCGATCTACCTCTGTGGCGCTACCGTCCAGGCCGCACCGCACATCGGGCACATCCGTTCCGGGCTGAACTTCGACATCATGCGCCGCTGGTTCACCTACCGCGGCTACGACGTGACCTTCATCCGGAACGTCACGGACATCGACGACAAGATCATCAGGAAGTCCGCCGAGCAGGGCCGCCCCTGGTGGTCGATCGGTTACGAGAACGAGCGCGCGTTCAACGACGGCTACGACGCGCTGGGCTGCCTGCCGCCCACCTACGAGCCCCGTGCCACCGGCCACATCACCGAGATGATCGAGATGATGCGCGGCCTCATCGAGCGCGGCCACGCCTACGAGGCGGACGGCAACGTCTACTTCGACGTCCGCTCCCTCCCCAGCTACCTGGAGCTCTCCAACCAGGAGCTGGACGAGCTGCGCCAGCCCTCCGGCGAGGGCGAGACCGGCAAGCGCGACCAGCGGGACTTCGCCATGTGGAAGGCGGCCAAGCCGGGCGAGCCGAGCTGGGAGACCCCCTGGGGCCGCGGCCGGCCCGGCTGGCACCTGGAGTGCTCCGCCATGGCCCACAAGTACCTGGGCTCCGCCTTCGACATCCACGGCGGCGGCATCGACCTGATCTTCCCGCACCACGAGAACGAGATCGCCCAGGCCAAGGCGTACGGCGACGAGTTCGCCAACTACTGGGTGCACAACGCCTGGGTCACCATCGCGGGCGAGAAGATGGCGAAGTCGCTCGGCAACTCCGTCCTCGTCAGCGAGATGGTCAAGCACTGGCGCCCCATCGTCCTGCGCTACTACCTGGGCACCCCGCACTACCGGTCGATGATCGAGTACAGCGAGGAGTCCCTGCGCGACGCCGAATCCGCGTTCGCGCGGATCGAGGGCTTCGTCCAGCGCGTCACCGAGAAGGCCGGGGAGGTCGTCGCCCCGGCCGCCGAGGTGCCGCCCGCCTTCGCCGAGGCGATGGACGAGGACCTGGGCGTGCCGCAGGCCCTCGCGATCGTCCACACCACGGTCCGCCAGGGCAACAGCGCGCTCGCCGCCGACGACAAGGAAGCCGCCGTCGCCCGCCTCGCCGAGGTCCGGGCCATGCTCGGCGTCCTCGGGCTCGACCCGCTCGACGAGCACTGGGCGGGCGAGGGCGACCGGGGCGAGGACCTCCACGGCATCGTCGACACCCTCGTACGGCTCGTCCTCGACCAGCGGCAGTCGGCCCGCGAACGCAAGGACTGGGCCGCCGCCGACGCCATCCGCGACCAGCTCAACCAGTCCGGACTGGTCATCGAGGACAGCGCGAGCGGTCCGCGGTGGACGCTCGGCCCGCGCTGAGCGACCCCCTCTGAGCAGCGCAATGGTGCCGCCCGGCGATCCGGGCGGCACACTGGGACGTACACGGTCTACATCTCCATGTAGATCGCAGATTTACAGGAACAGGTAGGTCATGGCCGGGAACAGCCAGCGCAGGAACCGCCGCACGTCCAACAAGAAGGGCGCGCAGGTCGGCAGCGGTGGCCAGCGACGCCGTGGCCTGGAGGGCAAGGGCCCGACCCCGCCCGCCTCCGCCCGCAAGGGACACAAGAAGAACCGGGTGGCCAACGCCCAGGCCAAGCAGGCGGCCGCCCGCCGCCCCGCGCCCCGGCGCGGCGGGGTGAAGGGCACCTCCGAGATGGTCGTGGGCCGCAACCCCGTCTACGAGGCCCTGCGCGACGGCGTGCCCGCCACCACGCTCTACGTACAGCAGTACATCGACAACGACGAGCGCGTCCGTGACGCCCTCAAGCTCGCGGCCGACCGCGGCAACATCAACCTGATGGAGGCCCCGCGCCCCGAGCTGGACCGGATGACGAACGGCCTGAACCACCAGGGCCTCGTCCTCCAGGTCCCGCCGTACGAGTACGCGCACCCGGAGGACCTCACCGCCGCCGCGTACGACAACAACGAGGACCCGCTGATCGTCGCCCTCGACGGTGTGACGGACCCGCGCAACCTCGGCGCGATCGTCCGCTCGGTCTCCGCCTTCGGTGGCCACGGTGTCGTCGTCCCCGAGCGCCGCGCGGCCGGTATGACCGCCGGTGCGTGGAAGTCCTCGGCCGGTACGGCGGCCCGCACCCCGGTCTCCCGGGTCACCAACCTGACCCGCGCCCTGGAGGGCTACCAGAAGGCGGGCCTCACGGTCGTCGGCCTGGCCGCCGACGGCGAGCACACGGTGGAGGACCTGGAGCAGCTGGCCGGTCCCGTCGTCATCGTCATCGGCAGCGAGGGCAAGGGCCTCGGCCGCCTCGTCGGCGAGACCTGCGACTACCGCGTCCGGATCTCCATGCCGGGCGGCGCCGAGTCGCTCAACGCCGGTGTCGCGGCGGGCATCGTGCTGTACGAGGTGGCGCGCCGCCGCGGATAGCGGAACGGGGTGTCGTACCACCGGTACGGACAGCGGGACCGGCAGCCGGTACGGAAGCGGAACCGGCCGCCGGTACGGCGTTCGCGCGAGACCTGTTACGGCAACGGGCTCGGCCTCCCGCCGAGTTGACGCGCGAACGCCGAACAGGGTTCCAGGATGCCCGAGTTTGGCCGGATCTTGACGGGTCTCGGACACATCGGGCCTGTCAAGGCAGTGTCCTAAAGACCCATCACTCGGTTAGATGAGTGTGGACACCAGAACGCCTCGGTTCGACGAGCAACCCGCCCTGAGCATGACCAAGGTGGACAGCGACCCCGCGCAGGTCATCGTCAACCACGCCAGCTTCCGGGTGCAGCTCGCCCCGGGCCAGCGCGCACGGCTGCGCGGCCTCGCGGACACGGCCCGCATCCCCGCCATGAGCGGTGCCGGCGGCGGACGCAGGCGGGCACCGGTCGTCTGGAGCGGCAGATCGGCCCCGGGCGACCCCGGCGCCACCGGCCTCCTCCAAGCCGTACGCAACTCCACCGCCGGACACCTGGACACCGCGCTCACCGCCGGAGCCGCCGACGGCCACGCGGCGGGCGCGACCCAGGTCATCCCGCTCCTGGAGGAGACGCAGCCCAACCCCGTACTCACCGCACCGCAGCAGCCCGGCCGCACCGGCCCCCTCCTGCCGCCCATGCGCCAGGCCGTCGGCGCGTACGACTCCGTCGACGACGAGCCGGACGGCCCCGGCGCGGACGACGACGGCTACGAGGAGAGCCCCGAGACCCGCGCCCGCCGCCACGGCAACGACCCCGTCCGGCACGCGTACTACCCCGGCCACCGGATGAACCTCGGCGTCGTCCTGCTCCCGATGCGGGTCCTGCTCGGCTTCATCTCCATCTACGCGGGCATGGGCAAGCTCTGCGACCCCGTCTACTTCGACGGCGGCGAGCGCGGCTCCATGGTCACGTGGCTGACCTCGCTGCAGCCCTGGGCACTGGCCGAACCGCTCCGCGACTTCGCCCTCGCCCACCCGGTCGGCGCCGGACTGACCGTCGCCTTCCTCCAGGTCGTCGTCGGCGTTCTCACCGTCCTCGGCCTCTGGCAGCGCGTCGCCGCCTCCGTCGGCGCCCTGCTCTCCGCAGCCCTCCTGGTGACGGTCAGCTGGCGCACGGTCGCCGTCTACGACGCCCCCGACATCATCCTCCTGGCCGCCTGGAGCCCGCTGATCATCGCGGGCGCTCCCGTCTACTCCGTGGACGGGCGGCTCGCCGGAGAGGCCTGGCGCACGCTCGGCCCCCGCTCCGAGCTCTGGGACCTCCGCCGCCGCGTCCTGCGCCGCGGAACGGTCGTGGCCTCCGTGGTCATCGGCCTCACCCTCCTCATCGGCTCCGTCCTCGGCGGCGCCGTACGCTCCACCGAGGTCGTCACCGTCCCCGGCCGGAACGACTACCCCACCAACCGCCTCCCCGGGATGCCGCTGCCCCAGGAGTCCACCGGCGAAAGCCAGGCCTCCCGTACCCCCCAGGAGCAGGAGCGCCGCCCCGAGCCCACCAGCTCCGGCGAGGCCACCACCCCCGTCACCGGCCAGGTCACCCCCGGCGCCACCCGCGACTCCGGCGGCGGCCAGAGCGCCGGGGCGGGCACCCAGCCCAGCGAGACCCAGGGCACCGGCCAGGCGCCCCCGCAGCAGACCACCCCCCAGCAGCAACAGCCCCCGCCCGCCGCCACCAGCGCCGGCCCCACCTCCTCCGGCTCGACCGGCGGCGACGGCTCCACCGGCGGCGGCTCGGAGCCGGAAGCCCCGCCCACCTCCGGCGGCGGCGAGGGCACGCCCCCGGGCGGCTCCACCGGCGGCGGCGCCCGCAACCCCATCGGCGGCCTCCTCGGCTGACGCCGACCGGCACCGGACGGAGAAACGGAGAGGGCGGCCCCCACCCGGCATCGGGTGGGGGCCGCCCCTCTGTCTGACCTGCCTGACCTGCCTGGTCTGTCTGGCTTCTCTCTGTCCGGCGCCTCTGCGGGGCAGCTTCTCCGGCGGGTTGTCAGCCCGCCTGAGCGCCCAGTTCGCGCGCCGCCTCGGTCAGGTCCTTCGCGGTGTCGATCGCCCGCCAGTACGCCCCGTGGGGCAGCGGGTAGCCGGCCAGCCGCCGCTCCCGGGCCAGCCGGGGGAAGGTGGTGCGCTCGTGGTCGCCCCGGTCCGGCAGCATCGCCGTGAAGGCGGGGGAGAACACGTACACCCCCGCATTGATCAGATACGGCGAGGGCGGTGACTCGATGAAGTCCGTGATGTGCCCGAACGCGTCCGTCTCCACGGCGCCCCACGGGATACGGGGCCGGGCGAGGGCCAGAGTGGCGGTGGCATCGCGCTCCGCGTGGAACGCGGCCATCTCACGCAACGAGAAACGCGTCCAGATGTCCCCGTTGGTCGCATACCAGGGCTGCTCCGGATCGGGCAGCCGCCCGGCCGCGTACTTCAGCCCGCCGCCACGGCCCAGCGGCTCCGTCTCCACCACGGTGGTGACCCGCAGCGGCAGCACGGCGGACTCCAGCCACTCCTGGAGCACCTCGGCGAGATGGCCGCACGAGACCACGGCGTCGGTGACGCCCTCGGCGGCCAGCCAGGAAAGCTGATGGCCGATGATCGGGGTCCCGGTCCCCGGGATCTCGACCATCGGCTTGGGGCGGTCATCGGTGTACGGCCGCAGCCGCGACCCCTGACCACCGGCGAGGATCACGGCCTGCGTCGGATACGTATGCATGGCAGGCACGATATGCGGTGCCCGCGCGGGGCGGCTTCCGACGCCGGCTCCGTACGGTTCGGGTCAGCTGAACTGCGCGACCCCCGAGGCGAACGAGGTGTCGCAGACGGGACGGGAGAAGCGCTGCGCGCGGGTCGGACCGTACTGCTCGACGGCGGCCTTGCCGAGCGCCTTCGCGATCGACATGCAGTGCTTGGCCAGCGACGGACGCTGCTCCACCGCACGCTGGAGGCCCGTCAGGGCGGTGCCCGGGTCCTTCTCCTGGAGCTCGACAAGCAGCTTGTCGCGCAGGACGTCTTGGGCGGCGCGGGGCTTCGCGGGCTTGGACACGGTCTCCGAGGAGGCGGCCAGCAGCGTGGAGTCGTTGTCCGCCGCCGCCCACTGGACGCTGGAGACCGCGAGGGTCCCGGAGAGCACCATGACGACGGGCAGGACGAGGGCGAGGGATCGGCCGATGCGCCGAGCGGTGTGGGTCACGCAGCGAGCGTAGCGGTCAGTGATGGCTCGGCGACATTTCGTCACTCTCGTGGGTGACGGTTTGACGCGTCCTTTCGCATGCCGGGTTGACGAACCAGGGGGAAATGCCCTGTGTGCCGGGGTATTTGACGCGACCCGGCACCGAAACCCAAACCTGCCGCGCGCCACGCAAACGGCCCCGCGCCGCCCTTGGAAGGGGGCACGGGGCCGAAAACGTACGACAGGCTTCGTCAGTCGGCGAGGCTCAGTCGGTGAGGCGCTCGCAGGTGACGGGGCTCAGTTGGTGAGGCGCTCGCAGGCGACGGGGCTCAGCCGGTGAGGCGCTCGCCGGTCGAGGTGGCGAAGACGTGCAGCTCGTCCGGGCGCGGGACGACGTGCAGCTCGGTGCCCTTCTCCGGCACCTCGCGGCCGCCGACCCGGACGACCAGGTCCTTGTGCTCGCCGGCGACCTGCGCGGCGCCGTAGACGAAGGCGTCGGCGCCGAGCTCCTCCACGACGTTCACGCCGACGGCGAGACCGGCCGGCTCGTCCGAGGAGTCCTTGGAGAGGGACTTCGCGGCGGCGCCACCGTGCTCGACGATGTCGAAGTGCTCGGGGCGGATGCCGACCGTGACGGTCGTGTCACCGCGGTCCGCGGCGGCGGACAGCGCCTCACGGGAGACCGGGACGACGCTGTTGCCGAACTTCACGCCACCGTCGGTGATCGGGACCTCGACCAGGTTCATCGCGGGCGAGCCGATGAAGCCGGCGACGAAGAGGTTGGCCGGGCGGTCGTACATGTTGCGCGGCGAGTCGACCTGCTGGAGCAGCCCGTCCTTCAGCACCGCGACCCGGTCGCCCATGGTGAGGGCCTCGACCTGGTCGTGGGTGACGTAGACGGTGGTGATGCCGAGGCGGCGCTGGAGCGAGGCGATCTGCGTACGGGTGGAGACACGGAGCTTGGCGTCGAGGTTCGACAGCGGCTCGTCCATGAGGAAGACCTGCGGCTCCCGCACGATGGCCCGGCCCATCGCCACACGCTGACGCTGACCACCGGAGAGCGCCTTCGGCTTGCGGTCCAGGTAGTCGGTGAGGTCCAGCATCTTGGCGGCCTCTTCGACCTTCGCCCGGATGTCGGTCTTGTTCACACCGGCGATCTTCAGCGCGAAGCCCATGTTGTCCGCGACGGACATGTGCGGGTACAGCGCGTAGTTCTGGAACACCATGGCGATGTCCCGGTCCTTCGGCGGCAGGTGCGTGACATCGCGGTCACCGATGCGGATCGCACCGCCGTTGACGTCCTCAAGACCCGCGAGCATGCGCAGGGAGGTCGACTTGCCACAACCGGAAGGACCGACGAGGACGAGGAACTCACCGTCCGCGATGTCGATCTCAAGCTGGTCCACGGCCGGCTTCGTGGAGCCGGGGTAGACGCGGGACGCCTTGTCGAACGTGACACTGGCCATGCTGAATCTTCTCCTCAACCGGCAGGAACGTGCCGGACGATCCGAGTAGGGAGTGGTCTGGTCCACTCAGGTGAACCTGCGGTGACGTTACCTGGCGTTCATGTGTCCTGTCAGTAGCCCAGGGCACATGGAAATCGCGAACGGTCCAGGTGCATGGTTGGTTACACTGCTCCGGCACGCCTCCTTAGCTCAGCTGGCCAGAGCAACGCACTTGTAATGCGTAGGTCGTCGGTTCGAATCCGACAGGGGGCCCAGCGTGAAGCCCAGGTCGGATCCTGTCCGACCTGGGCTTCTTCCGTTGGGAAGGGGCGAGGGTGAGGGGAGGGTCAGGGGGTGGTTAAGGCGCTCCTAAGGATCGGGCGACGGGGCTCTCACCGGGTGGCGGCGCGGCTACGTTGATCACCGCCCGGAGCGGTCCTCGGTGTCGTGCGCGGACGCCTGCTTCGGGGGGTGAGAGAGAAGCCCGTCGCAGGTGTGAGAGAAGCCCGTCGCAGGGAGTGCCGTTGTGATCAAGCCGTCCTTTTCCGGTATCGGTCGTCCTGCCGCCGCTGTCGACGCTCTGCCGGACGGCCTCGTGTTCGTCGACGGCAACGGCACGGTGGTCGGCGCCAATGCCAGGGCCCTTGCCCTGTTCGAGGTGTCCGGTGCGGCGGCGGTCGTCGGGCTTGGGCTGCTGGACCTGCTGCCCGACTTCGACTGGCGCGATGCCCCCGGCCCTGGCTCCGGTTCCGGGCCGGGGCCCGTGCGGCGGATGAGTGGGCGGCGTACGGACGGTGGTGTGTTCGGGGCGGAGGTCGTCGCCGTCTGCCTTCCGGGGGCCGAGGCCTCCGACCCGTACGGCCCTGGTGACACCGGGCACCTGCTCATGCTCGTCGTCCGGGACCTCGGTGGGGTCCTGGACGCGGAGTCGGCGCTCGCCGATGCGCGGCGGCAGACCGAGGCCGTGCTGCGGGCCGTGGGGGAGGGGGTGGTCGGTACGGATGCCGAGGGCCGGATCGTCCTGGTCAACCCGGCCGCCGCGCAGCTGATCGGTCACCGCGCGAGCGGGCTCGGGGGCAGGGAGCTCCATCCGCTCGTCCTGCACACCCGTGGTGATGGTGAGCCGTATCCGTTCGACGAGTCGCCGCTCGCGGATACGCTCCGCACCGGCCGCAGACACCGGGTCCAGGGGCAGGTGCTGTGGGCCCGGGACGGGGATCGGCTTCTGGTGGACATGACCACCGCGCCGGTCTGCGAGGGGGAGCGGGTCGTCGGGGCCGTCGTCACGTTCCTCGACCGCGGACCCGACCGGCGGCTCGCGCACCGGCACGCGGCCGAGGTCACCGCCCAGGCCGAGCGCCACGGAGCCGAGCTGCGCCGCCTTGAGCAGCGGTACGAGGAGCTGGCCGGGCGCCACCGGCAGCTGGCCGGGGCCGTCGTCGGCGCCCGGCGGGGGCATCTGGAGGAGCTGCGTACCGAGCTGGTGGCCGTGGCGGCCGACGACGCCTGTCATCTGTGGCCGGAGGCCGGGCGGCTGCTGGGGCGGCTGGCCACCGGGTACACGCGGATGGCCGTGCTGCTCGACGACGTGCTCGATCAGCAGCGGATCGCCGCCGGGGAGGAGGAGCTGCGGCGGGAGGTGGTGGATGTCGGGCGGGTCGTGGACGAGGGGGTGCGGCGGTCGGTGGAGCTTCTGGGGCATGGGCGTACGAGGTTCGCGCTGCGCTGTCCCGGGGTCGAGGCCGAGGTGGACCCGGGGCGGCTGGCGGTGGCCCTCGCTCATCTGCTTGCCGATGTCGCGGGTGGGGACGCCGTCGCGGAGGTGGATGCGTTGACGACCGTGGTGGTGGCCGGGGAGGGGAGCGGCGCCGTCCGTATCGAGGTGCGCGGCCCGTACGCCGGGGGCGACCCCCTTCACCAGTCGGTCGTGAGCGGGATCGTGGGTGCTCATGGCGGGGTGGTGCAGCGGTACGAGGCGCCGGGGGTGGGCGGTGCTGGTGTTGGTGTTGGTGTGGGTGGTGGCGCTGGTGTGGGTGTGTACGTCGTTGAGCTGCCGGGCCGGGACGTGAGCGGCGCGGCGGAGCTGCTGCCCTGCGCGGATGCTCTGCCGGGTGCGGGTGCGGGTGCGGGTGCGGGTGCGGGTGCGGTGCTGTCGTCGGGGCGCCGTCGACGGCGCGCTCGGCATGCGCTGCCCGGCCCCGGGCTCTGAGCGGGCGTCGTGGGTCGGTGTCGGTGTCGGTGCCGGTGCTTGGGTTTGGGCTGGTGGCGGTGCCCGGGTCTGGGCTCTGAGTGGGCGCTGCGGGCCGGGGCCGGGGCTGGGGCCTGGGCCTGGGTCTGGGGCGGTACTTGGGGTTGTGTCGTGCGGGGGTCAGCTTGATGTGACGCCGGGGCGTCTGCGGCGTCGGGTCGGTCTGCGGTCGCGGAGGGTGGGCTGTTCCTCCGGCCGGGCGTTCAGCTGGATCCACACCCGGATCTCCGCCCCGCCGTACATCGAGTGGCCGATGCGTACGTCGCCGCCCGTGGCTTCCGCCATCCGCCGCACGATGTCCAGGCCCAGCCCCGTCGAGCCGTCCCTGTCGCCGTCGTTGCCCCGGGCGAGTGCGGCTTCGGGGTCGGGGATTCCCGGTCCGGCGTCGGAGACGAGGATGATCACGGCCTCCTGGCTGTGGTGCATGTCCAGGGAGAAGGCGGTTCCTTCCGGGGTGTGCTGGAAGATGTTGCCGAGCAGGGCGTCGAGCGCGGCCACCATCTCGGCGCGCGGGACGGGCACGCGTACGGGGGCGTTGACACCGGCGACGCTGATGGGACGCTTCTCGTCCTCGGCGAGGGCCGCCCAGAAGTTCATGCGTTCGTGGATGACCTCGGAGGCGTCGCAGCCGGTGCCCACGGCGGGCCCGGACGTCTGCGGCCGGGCGTCGCGGGCCGCGCGGATGATGGTGTCCACCTCGCGTTCCAGGTGGGCGACGGCGGCCCGGGTCTGGTCGGCGGCGGTGCCCTCGCCGAGTGAGGCCGCGTTGAGCCGCAGCACGGTCAGCGGGGTGCGCAGGCGGTGGGAGAGGTCGGCGGCCAGTTCCCTTTCGTTGGCGAGGAGCTGGACCACCTGGCCGGCCATGGCGTTGAAGGCCACGGCGGCCCGCTGCAACTCCCGGGGCCCCTCCTCGGGGACCCGTACCCCCAGGCTTCCCCGGCCGAGCTGCTGGGCGGCTCCGGCCAGGCGCTGGGCCGGCTGGGTCATCCGTACGCCGAGCCGGTCCGCGACGACGACCGAGCCGGTGATCAGGGCGATGCCGACACCGGCCAGCACCAGCCAGGCCAGGGCCACGCCGCGGCTGAGCTCGTCCTCCGGTACGAACACCTCGACGATGCAGATCTTCCCGGCGCCCAGGGCGAAGGGCTGGAGGAACGCCGAGCCGCCGGGCACCGCGGTGATCCCGGCGTGCCCGAGGTCGCGGGTGACCTCCACCGCTTCGTGGCTCACCCGCACGCGGCCCATCTCCAGCTCCGAGCCGCCCCCGGAGACGGGGAGGTGGAGGGCCATGCGTCCGGCCGCTCCGGCTTCGGTGGACAGGACGGCCTGGAGCAGCTGTTCCCGGTCGGTGGTGATGGAGAGGGTCGGGCCGAGTGCGTTGGCCTGCCGTTCGGCCTGGGAGAAGGCCCGGTCGGAGGCCATCTCCTTGACGACCAGGGCGAGCGGTACGGCGAAGGCGAGGACGACCATGCCGGTGACCGCGAGGCAGACCTTGATCAGGGCCCATCTCACCGCGGTGGTTCCAGTTTGACGCCGACGCCCCGGTAGGTGTGCAGGTAGCGGGGGCTTGCCGCGGACTCGCCCAGTTTCCGCCGCAGCCAGGAGAGATGGACGTCCACGGTCTTGTCGGCGCCGTAGGGCTGGTTCCACACCCGGGCCAGCAGGTCCTTGCGCGAGACGACGGTGCCGGGGCGCCCGGCGAGGTAGGCGAGCAGGTCGAACTCCCTGCGGGTCAGGTCGAGTTCGATGCCGTCCAGGGTGGCGGCGCGGCGCTGCGGGTCGACGGATATCCCGCCGACGCGGATGACCTCGGGTATCGAGGTGTGAGCGGTGCCGCTGCCGACGCCGCCGATGCCGCCCGTACCGGAGCCGGAGCGGGAGCCGGAGCGCCTGAGTACGGCGGCGATGCGGGCGGTGAGGTGCTCGGCGGAGAACGGCTTGGTCAGGTAGTCGTCGGCGCCGTCGTTGAGCAGACGTACGATGCCGGCCTCGTCGTCCCGGGCCGTGGCGATGATGACGGGGACGTCGGCGATGCCGCGGAGCATCTTCAGTGCCTTGGAGCCGTCGAGGTCGGGCAGTCCCAGGTCCAATATGACCACGTCGAAATGGAGTTGGGAGATCTCGCGCAACGCCTCCAGTGCCGTGCCCACACTCCGCACGCTGTGGGAGGCGTCGGTGAGGTGCCTAATGAGGGCAGCGCGAACGAAGTGGTCGTCCTCGACCAGGAGCACACTAGCCATGAGCGGAACCGTACGCTATTCAATGAAACGTTCTGCAGCCACTTCGGCGAAGAATCCTCACCGGTCCATGGACCACGATGCGACGGCTCACGATGCGACGGCTACTGAAACGACTGCCACTGAAACAGGTAATTGCCTGGACGCTGTCCACGGTGGCGGCGGGCATGTTGTCGTGGTGGGGCGTCCATACCGTGATGGAGGCCACCGCCTATCCTCCGCCGGTCGCGGTCGCCCTGACGGAGGAACGGGTGGATGCGGAGTCCCGGTCCACGCCCAGGCCTTCCTACAGCTATCGGCCGAACACCCCGGCGGACTCCCCCGATCCGGCCCCGGCCGGTGAGGAGAGCGAGCCTTCGGGGCGGCCGGAGTCGAAGCCCTCGGAACCCTCAGAGCCTTCAGGGCCCTCAGGACCCTCGGCGGACGCCGGGGCGCCCCCGGTGCCGGAGCGCGGCGGGGCTTCCCCGTCGGGCGGGCCGAGCGGGGGCGCGGTGGCGGACGGGGCGCCGGGGGGCGGGTCCGGGAGCGCCTCGGGGGAGGTCAAGGGCTATGCCGTCGACGGCGGGCGGGTCACCTTCGACATGGGGCGGGACAGCGCGGAGCTGGTCTCGGCGACTCCGAACGCGGGGTGGCGGATGCAGGTTTGGCACCACCCCCAGTGGATTCGGGTGACCTTCACCCGGGGCGAGCGCGAGATCAATGTCTTCTGCAGCTGGCACGAGCATCCGCCGCTCGTGGAGATCGAGGGGCAGTGATGGGGGCCGCAGCCCGTATGGGCGGCGGCGGGCCGCGCGGGCGGCTTCCGGTGCGGCTCCATGCGCGGCCCCCGGCTTGGCTCCTGGTGTGGTGTCGGCTCCCCGCGTCCGTAACGATCCGGAGTCGGCGGCGTTAACCGGGCCTCGTCCGCGTCGAACGGGCCTCGGATCCGGCGGAGGCCTCCGCCATCAGCGGGACTTGTGCCCGTGCATGGCCCGACGCCGTCGTCGGACGTGTCGTGGGGCATGCCGTCGGGTCGCCTCTCTCCCCGCCTTATCGCTCTCTTAACCGGCCGATGAGATCGCGTTAGTAATTCCTTGAAAAGGGCGCCGAAGGCAATGCGAACGCACCCCCTTGTGCGGGGTCGCTCCGCTGCTATGGTCGGCGCCGTGCGCAAGCGAGAAATTACATTCAGAAGAGCAGGCATGGCAGCCGCATTGGCGCTGTCGATCGGTCTCATGGGCGGCGGAACAATAGTTTCTGCCGGTCCTGCATTTGCTGCGGGTGCGTCGAAATCGTGCCCCGCTCCTGGGGAAATTCCGGGCATCGGTCATGCCCCGACTTTCACGGACAACAATATCGCCCTCTTCGCCGGTGGCGATTACACCGTCAAGGGCGGATCGGCGGAGGCCGAGGGGCTTCTCGTCGTCGGCGGGGACGCCCGGTTCGCCAAGAACGGCGGGATCTTCAACATCGGCCGGGTCGGGGCCGGTTCGGGCATCATCCCCGCGTCCGGTGCGGTGATGCTCGCCGTCGGGGGCGATCTGTCGATCGCCGAGGGAGTGACGGTCGATGTCGGACACGGCCTCACCTCCGGTCCCGGGTACGGGGGTTCGGTCCGGGTGGGCGGTGAGCTCGCGGTCCGGGGCAAGCTGGAGACGAACGGCGGCGGCAGCTCGGGCGGGCTGGGCCGGGAGGCGGCTCTGCGCCCGCACGACGGGTTCGGCGGGACCGTCAAGAAGGAGTCGGCCGCCCTGGGCGCGCTGAAGGCGACGGGGACGACGACGGTGAAGGGCGGCTCGGCCACGTTCCGCAGTACGGGGCCGAGCCGGGGCGATCTCCAGGTCTTCGAGATTGCTGCCGCCGACATCGACGGGGTCTCGTCCTTCTCGTTCGAGTCCATACCGGCCGGTTCGTCCGTCGTGGTCAATGTGACCGGTTCCCAGGCCGTCCGGATTTCTCCCATGGCGGTCGGTTTCAATGGCGACCGGGCCGACGTCTACAGCTCGTCGAAATTTGGTGAAGCCGCTTCACGTATTCTCTACAACTTCCAGGACTCCGCCTCGCTGACCCTGGGGGGCGGCGGGAACTTCATGGGCTCGGTTCTGGCCCCCGAGGCGTCCGCGGACATCACCGCCAGCACCAATGGGCGGCTGTACGTCGGCGGGGACCTGACGACCCACGGCACGGGCAACGAGAGCCACAACTACCCCTGGAACGGCACCCCGCCCTTCTCCTGCACCCCGCAGACACCGCCCGCCCCGTCCCCGACCCCCGACCGGCCGGACGAGCCCACGACCCCGGACGAGCCCGCGACGCCGGGTACCCCCGAGACCCCGGGCACGCCCGAGAACCCGCCCGGGACGACCCCGCCGGAGCGGACGGCCCCGCCGACCCCGCCGGCCGGGCAGACCCCGCCCGCCGAGCCCCCGGTGCCGACCGAGCCGCCGTCCCCGTCCCCGTCCGCGTCGACCCCGGGCGGCGGTGGCGGCGACCTCGCCCTCACGGGCGCGGGCCCGACGGTGGCCGTCGCCGTGGCGGCCGCCCTGGTGATCGCCGCGGGTGCGGCCATCACCCTCGTGACGCGCCGCCGCCGTAGCCGCGTCTGACGCGTCGGAGTGGCTGAGCGGCTGAACTGCTCGGGGGCGGGGCGGCGCGCATCGGCGCTGCCCCGCCCTTCCGGGCGAGGCACCCCATGATCGGAGGCACAGTCCCATGACTTCCCGGCATCATCTGCGGACCGACGACAGGCAAGGGCGTCCGGGCGCGCCGCCGCAGGGCACTGTCTGTTTCGCGGCGAGCCCCGTGTTCGGGCATCTCACGCCGCCGGACAGGACCGAGGACACCCTTGAGCAGGAGGTTCTCAACCTCTTCGCGGAGCCGACGCCCCCCGGGGCCCCGCTGCCGTCACCCCGTACCGCCGGGGCCGAGGCCCGTGGTTCTCATCGCCCCCGCCGTCCCCGTCGCGCCTGGTCCGGCAGGCTCGCGGGGCTCCTCGTGTGCGCCGTGGCGGCCGGTGCCGGTTCGCTGGCCGTGCTGTACGGGGTACCCGGCGCCCAGGACTCCGACCGGCTCGTGGCCGTCGACGGGGAGCGGGTGGTGGCCCCGGTGCCGTCGGCGGCCGGGATGTCCGAAGCTCCCGCGCCGGAGCCGACCCCCACCGTCTCCGTCCCCGCGCCACCGCCCACGACGGCCCCGCCCGCCGTACGCGCGCAGAGCCCGAGTGCCTCGCCCGGCGCGGTCACCCCCGCGCCCCCGGCGTCCCCGAGCACCCCTCCGCCCCCGCCGCCACCGTCCTCACCCCCGCCCCCGACTCCGCCCCCGCCCTCGCCGCCGGTCCGGCAGCCGGACATCCCGCCCGTACTGACGCTCGGCAGCACGGGCCCCGAAGTGGCCGAGCTGCAACGCAGGCTGGAGCGGCTGCACCTGTACCACGGGGCGTACGACGGTGAGTACGACCAGGACGTGGCCGTCGCCGTGCACCGGTTCCAGTGGATACGGAACATCGACGAGCCCGCCGGTGTGTACGGCCCCGCCACCCGGGCGGCCCTCCGGGCGGAGACGGGTACCGCGCGGAGGTCCGCATGACCCTCGGCGCGGTGGACCGGGGGGAGGGGCAACGGCCCGTGCGGGGTGCGTGTGAGCTCTGCGGTTCCGTGCTCGCCGCGGGGCCCGCCACCGACCGGCCCCGGAAGTTCTGCGGGGAGGCCTGCCGTCAGACCGCCCACCGCCGCCGCCTGTGCGCGACCCCGACCGCCCAGCCCGCCGCCCCGCGCCCCACACCGACCGGTAGCGCGTCAACCGGCTGCGCGGTGACGGACATCGCGGGGACCGGTAGCGCGGTGACCGGCGTCGCGTCGGCCTGCGTCGTGGGCGAGCGGCGGTTCGTGGCGCCGTTCCGAGGGCCGTCCGAGGAGTCCGTCGCGGAGCTGGCCAGGAGCGTTCGGGAGCACGCTCACGATCTCGTACGCCGACTGCCTTCCGTCGACGACGAGGAGGCTCTGCGCCGGGTTGCCCAACTACGGGAACAGCTCGACGGGCTGACGGCGGCGGTCATCGGGCGGGCCTGCGGGTTCTCCGCCGCCGGGCGTTCAGTCGTCCCGCGCCCCGGGGGTCAGCACGCGCTGCGTGAACTCCGCGA
Source organism: Streptomyces sp. NPDC059452 (assembly GCF_042750035.1). Taxonomy (NCBI): domain Bacteria; kingdom Bacillati; phylum Actinomycetota; class Actinomycetes; order Kitasatosporales; family Streptomycetaceae; genus Streptomyces; species Streptomyces sp. NPDC059452. The sequence goes on along the minus strand of NZ_JBHYVE010000019.1, from coordinate 42,739 downwards.
GCCGGGAACGTAGTTGCCCGCGGGGCAGGCCCTCCCGGCCGGTCAGGTGCTCCACCAGGTCGGCGCGGGTGGCGGCCAGGAGGGCGTGGGCGGTCAAGCCGGGGCCGGGGGTGGCGACGGGGGAGCTCAGGCCTTGGCCTCCGACGGCGCGGGAGCCGCAGAGGCCGTCGGAGCCGCAGGACCCCCAGGAGCCGCGGGACCCCCAGGGGCCGTCGGAGATGCAGGAGTTGCCGTAGCTGCCGTAGCAGTCGTAGCCGCCGTAGCTGCCGGAGCTGCCCCTGCAGGCTGAAGCGGTGTCGTCTGTGCGCGTACGGGGATGAGCGCGGCGACCACCGCCGCCGCCAGGCCCACCCCGCAGCCGATCAGCATCGCGACGCGGAAGCCGTTCTCGGAGGCCAGCGGGAAGCCGCCGAAGTCCGTGGTCATCCGGGCCAGGACCACGCCGATCACCGCCGCCGCGAACGACGTGCCGATCGAGCGCATCAGGGCGTTGAAGCTGTTGGCCGACGCGGTCTCCGACTGGGGCACCGCGCTCATGATGAGGGCGGGCATCGCCCCGTAGGCGAAGCCCACACCGGAGTTGCAGACGAGGGTGACCAGCAGCAGGCTCCACGGGGAGCCGGAGCCGATCAGCGGTACGGAGAGGCCGTAGCCGGCGGCGATGAGCAGGCTGCCGACGGCGAGGGTGACCTTGGGGCCCTTGGCGGCGGACAGCTTGGCGCCGAGCGGGGACATCGCCATCATCATCAGCCCGGCCGGGGCCATCCACAGGCCCATCGCCAGCATCGACTGGCCCAGGCCGTAGCCGGTGGCCTCGGGGAGCTGGAGCAACTGGGGGACGACGAGGGACTGCGCGTACATCGCGAAGCCGACCAGGATCGAGGCCGTGTTCGTCATCAGGACCTGGGGGCGGGCGGTGACGCGCAGGTCGACGAGGGGGTCGCGCAGGCGCAGCTCCCACCAGCCCCAGGCGGGGAGGAGGACGAGAGCGGCGGCGAAGAGGGTGAGCGTCGTGGCGCTGCCCCAGCCCCAGTCGGCGCCCTTGGAGACGGCGAGCAGCAGGGCGACCAGGGCGGCGCCGAGGCCGATGGCGCCGGGCAGGTCGAAGCTGCTGCTCCTGCCGGAGGGGCGGTCGGCGGGCACCAGGGCGCGGATCAGGGCGCCGACCGCGAGGGCGAGTACGGCGACCACCCAGAACAGCACACGCCAGCTGGTGTTCTCCGCGATGGCGGCGGCGAACGGCAGGCCCAGCGCGCCGCCCACGCCCATCGACGCGCTCATGATCGCGATGGACGGGCCGAGCCTCTCGGCCGGGACGACGTCCCGCAGCAGGCTGATACCGAGCGGCACCACGCCCATGCCGAGGCCCTGGAGGCCGCGTCCGGCGATCATCGGGACGACCGAGGAGGACAGGGCGCAGACGACCGAGCCGAGGACCAGCGGTACGAGTGAGACGAGCAGCATCCGCCGCTTGCCGTACATGTCGCCGAGCCGTCCGGCGACGGGCGTGGAGACCGCCGCGGCCAGCAGGGTGGCGGTGATGACCCAGGAGGCGTTGGACGCGGAGGTGTCGAACATCGCGGGGAGCTGCGCGATCAGCGGCACCACGAGGGTCTGCGTGAGCGCCGCCACGATGCCGGCGAAGGCGAGGATGCCGACGATTCCTCCGGGGCGGGCCGCGGGTTCCCCCGGGTGGGCCGTTGGTTCTCCCGGGCCCGGGAGGGTCGCTGCGGGTGGTGAACTCTCCACGGGGTGTCTCCTTCTCGCCCTTGCGGGCCTGCCTGCTGTGCCGGTTCTGTCCGAGCGTCATGTCCGACGTCCAGCTGTGCAAGATACATGGAATGTGCATCATGCACACCTTATGTATCGTGCATATCCATCGTGATATACCTGTACGCGTGGACATGCCCCTCGACCGGATCGAACGCGAGACCATGCTGCTCGGCCGCTACATGCACCTGCTCGCCCCGCGCGAGGAGTGGCGGCTCGACCGCAGCGCCTACATCCTGCTGAGCCGGATCGAGGTGGAGGGCCCCATGTCCATCAGCCAGCTCAGCGAGGCCTTCGGGCTGGACGCCTCCACCCTCAACCGGCAGACCGCCGCGATGCTCCGCGCCGGGGTCGTCGAGCGCATCCCGGACCCCGACGGGGGCATCGCCCGCAAGTTCGCCATCACCGACGAGGGCGCGCGCCGCCTCGACAGCGACCGCAACCGGAACGTGGCGGGTCTGGCGAAGGTCATGGCTGACTGGACGCCCGAGGAGGCGGAGCAGCTCGCCGTCTCGCTCGGCCGCCTCAACCTCTCCATCGAGCGCCTCGACGGGCGGCCCTGGCCCCGCGACTGACGCCTCCTGCGCTCCCGGCCGGGTCCTGGTGTACTGGAAGTGCTGGAGGTAGTGCCCCGGGACAGGGATGGGGGATGGATGCTCATGAGCCGCCGCCGCCGCTGCCGCCGTCTTCTTATGCGTACGCGTCTTCTTATGCGTACGCGTGCGCTTCCCAAGGCTTTCGCCTGTGCCGGTGCCGCCGTCCTGCTGACCGTGGGAGCGGCCGCCGCCCCCGCCGACCGCACCGAACCCCGTACCGAGACCGCCGTCCTCGCGATCCCCGCCATCGGCGTCGAGGACCTGGACGTCGTCCCGTACGAGGGGACCACGGACGACCGCCCCGGCAGCCGCATCCAGGACCGGGGCGTCGCCTCCAGTCCGTACGGGGAGGAGGGCGGGGTCGGGCCGGGAGATGTCGGCAACTACCTCGTCACCGCGCACCGGCTGAGCGCGGGCGGTGTGCTGCGGGATCTGCCGGATCTCGGCAAGGGCGACCCCGTGTACGTGACGGAGGACGGCACCCGGTACACGTACAGGATCACCGAGACCCGGAAGACCTCCTTCCGCAGCGAGCGCTCGCTGGCCGAGCAGCGGGCGGAGGTGCCGGGGCGGCCCGGCGTCGAGCCGACCCGGGCGATGATCACGATCTCCACCTGTGCGACGCCCGAGGACGACGCGGCCGGGAACTTCTGGCGGGACGGCCTCGGCAATCCGGAGCACCGGATCGACAAGGTGGGTGTGCTGGTGGCGGAGGAGTCCTCTTAGCCGAGGAGTCTTCTTGAGGGTCAGTGGCGGCCCGCGATGCGGTCCGCCGCCTTCGCGATGGGGTCGGTGCCGGGGCGCGGTGAGGTCGTCTCGCGGCGGTCGGCGGCGCGGTAGGCCGCGTACAGGCCGTGGACGCCGAGCCAGCGGAAGGGTTCCGGTTCCCAGCGGCGGACCTTGTGGTTGACCCAGGGGAGCGTCGTCAGGTCGGTGGGGCCCGCCTGGCCGGAGTCCTGCTGGATCAGGTCGCGCAGGGTGCGGGCGGCGAGGTTGGCGGTGGCGACGCCGGAGCCGACGTACCCGCCCGCCCAGCCGAGCCCCGTGGAGCGGTCCAGGGTGACGGTGGCGCACCAGTCGCGGGGGACGCCGAGGACCCCGGACCAGGCGTGGTCGATGCGTACGCCCGCCGTGGTGGGGAAGAGGCGGACCAGCAGATCGCGCAGGGCGGCGATGGTGGCGGGCTGGGTGCGGCCGTCGTGGTCGGTGGCGGAGCCGTAGCGGTAGGGGTAGCCGCGGCCGCCGATGGCGATGCGGTCGTCGGCGGTGCGCTGGGCGTAGAGGTAGGCGTGGGCCATGTCGCCGAGGGTCTCGCGGCCCTCCCAGCCGATGGTGTCCCAGACGCGGGCGGGGAGCGGTTCGGTGGCGATCATGGAGGAGTTCATCGGGAGCCAGGTCCGCTTGAGCCCCTTGAGGCCCGCCGTGAAGCCCTCGGTGCAGCGCAGGATGTAGGGGGCGCGGACCGTGCCGTACGGGGTGACGGCGTGCTTGGGCTTGATCTCGGTGACCGGCGTCGACTCGTGGATCGTGACGCCGAGCGCCTCCACGGCGTCGGCCAGCCCCTTGACCAGCTTGGCCGGGTGCAGCCGGGCGCCGTGCGGGGTCCAGGTCGAGCCGACGGCCCCGGTGACATGGACGCGCTCGGCGGTCTCGCGGGCGCCGCGCAGGACCCGGTCACTCTCCCCGAAGGCGATCTCGACGCTGTGGAAGTCCTTGAGCCGGGCGAGCTGCGCCGGGGTGTGGGCGATCTCCAGGACGCCGCCCTGGTGGATGTCGGCCTCGATCTTCTCCTCGGCGGCGGCCCGGACGACCTCGCCGACGGTCTCGTTCATCGCCTTCTGGAGCCGTACGGCGGCCTCGTGGCCGTGCAGCTTCGCGTACCGCTCGCGGCCCGCGATGCCGTTGTAGAGCCAGCCACCGTTACGGCCGGAGGCCCCGTAACCGCAGAACTTGGCCTCCAGCACGGTGATGTTGAGGAAGGGGACGGCCTTCTTCAGGTAGTACGCCGTCCAGAGCCCGGTGTAGCCGCCGCCGACGATGCAGACGTCGGCGCTCGTGTCACCGGGGAGGGGTTCGCGGGGGGCGGGGGTGCCCTCCTGCGCGTACCAGAACGATATGCCGCCGTTGACCGTGCCGGCGTTGCTGACGGTGCTCATGATGCCCCTGGGGTCCCTGTCCGGTGTGATGCCGAGCGTACGTGTGGCGGGACGTTACTGCGCGGCGGACCGTTTCGTCCTGCCCGTCTTGCTCGCCTTACTCGTCCTGCTCGTCTTGTGGATGGTGCGGGTGAGGGGGTAGCAGGCCAGGCCGGTCAGTACGGCGGTGAAGTGGCCCAGGTCGGTGAAGGTGCGGCCGTCGGCGATCAGGGGGACGCCGTAGAAGACGAGGACGGCGAAGAGGTAGACGTACCGCCAAGGGTGCGGCACCCGGTGGACGAGGACGGCGACCACCCCGGCGAGGGCGTAACTCACCCCGATGTCCAGCGTGTTCGTGGCGGACTGCGGTGCGTGGCCGTGCCGGACGGCCCAGCCGAGGACCCCTTCGCCGGCCAGGGTGGCCACGACGTGTGCGGCGACCGCGACGGCGAGCCAGCGCAGGGTGCCGAGCCAGTGTTCGGCGGTGGCGTGGAAGACGGTGAACAGGACGGCGTACGGGAGCCAGCGCGCGCCGTCGATCCACAGGGCGCTGGAGAACAGGACGCGGACGGGGTTCTGCGAGAGCTCGTGGAGGTTGGTGGAGCGCTGCCGCAGGAACTCCTCCGCGAAGGCGGGCGACATCCGGTGCAGGAGGACGGTGGTGACGAGGAGGACCGCCAGCCAGATGTACGTGCCGGGGGCGGTGGCGATCCAGTGGCGTACGGCGGTGATCCAGGCGCTTTCGCGGAGGTGGTGGCGGAGGCGGTGGTGGTTGTTGTGGCGGTGGTCGCGGTCGCGGTGGGTGGTGCGGCCCGGCTGATTTCGGGGCATGGTCCGATTGACGCACGTGCCTAGGATCGGTGGCGTGATTGACATCCCGGACGAACTGATCGCCACTCAGTACGCAGACAACGGGGCGGCCGGGCGGGCGTTCGTCGCCGCGCTGCCGGGTCTCGCCGGGCGGTTCCTGGAGGAGTGGGGGCTGCGGCGGGACGGGGCCGCGATGTACGGCCGGTGCGCGCTGGTCCTGCCGGTGGTGCGGGAGGCGGACGGGGTGCCTGCCGCGCTGAAGCTCCAGTTGGTGGACGAGGAGACGGTGGGCGAGCCGGTCGCGCTGCGGGCCTGGGGTGCGGCGGGGGCCGGGGCGGTCGAGGTGCTCGGGCATGACGCGGGGACGGGGGCTCTGCTGCTGGAACGGCTGGATGAGGGGCGGCCGTTGGGTGGGGTGGTGGCCGGGGTCGCCAAGGCTGGTGGGATGGCCGGTGGCGCGGTTGATGTGGCTGGGGCGCGGGACGCGGTCGGCGTGCTCGGTGAGGTGCTGGCCCGGCTGGTGGCGGTGCCCGCGCCGGACGGGCTGCGGACCCTGGGCGATGCGGTGGAGCGGATGCTGGTGGCGGCCCCGGAGGCGGCGGGGCGGCTGGCGGACGCCTCGGAGCGGCGGTTGCTCGCGGACTGCGCGGCGGCGGTGCGGGAGGTGGCGGGCGAGCCGGGGGACCGGCTGCTCCACTGGGATCTGCACTACGACAACGTCCTGGCCGGACGGGCGGACGCGGGGCGTGCGGGGGAGTGGGTGGCGCTCGACCCCAAGCCCCTGGTGGGGGACCCGGGGTTCGAGCTGTTCCCGGCGCTGGTCAACCTGTTCGACGCCGGGGAGGTGGTGTGGCGGTTCGACGCGTTGACGGAGGCGTTGAGCCTGGAGCGGGACCGGGGGAGGGCACGGGCCTGGACGCTGGGGCGGGTGCTCCAGAACGCGGTGTGGGCGGTCGGGGGCGGGGAGCGCGAACTGGCCCCGGAGCACGCGGAGATCGCGCGGCGGTTGCTGGCGGCGCGGTGACCGCACCGGCCACGGCAAGGCGCTGCTCTGCTCTGCTCGCGGAGCTGGCGCGGCTGGGGGCGGTGGGCGGCCGGGTGGGGGTCTGAGGTTCGGCGGCGTGACGACGTGACGGTTTCACGGTTTCACGGTTTCACGGCGTCACGGCGTCATGGCTCCAGCACCACCTTCCCGATCGTGCCGCGCGTCTCCAGTGCGCGGTGGGCGGCGGCCGCTTCGGCGAGCGGGTAACGCTGGACGGCGGGGCGGAGCCGCCCGGCGGCTGCCTCGGCGAGGGCGCGGCTCTCCAGGGTGCGCAGGCCGCCGCCCCGCTCGACCAGCTGCGGCCCGAGGACGGAGGCGGAGGTGATGGCGCGTTCGGCGAGCTCCTCCGGGGTGAAGGTGAGGGGCTGCCCGTCGTGGAGGCCCTCGCCGGACCAGCCGTAGACGATGTGCTGCCCGCCCTTGCCGAGGAGGTCGACGGCGCTGTGGGCGGTGGTTCCGCCGACGGAGTCGTAGACGACGGTGGCCCACAGGCCGTTCGCGTCGAGGAAGGCGCGGGCCTGGTCGGGCCAGTCGGGGAGGGTGTAGTCGAGGGCGAGGTCGGCGCCGTTCGCCTCCGCCCGGGCGGCCTTGGCGAGGCCTCCGGCCAGGGCGATGACGGTGGCCCCGGCGTTCTTGGCGTACTGGACGAGGAGGGTGCCGATCCCGCCCGCCGCCGCCGTGACGACGGCCACGGAGGTGGGGCCGAGGTCGGTGAAGGAGAGGACGCCGAGGGTGGTGCGGCCGGTGCCGATCATGGCGACGGCTTCGGCGGCGCCGAGGTCGTTGGGGAGCTCGTGGAGCCTGTCGGCCTCGGTGACGGTGAGTTCGGCGTAGCCGCCGGGGGCCATGCCGATGTGGGCGACGACGCGCTTGCCGAGCCAGGCGGGGTCGGTGCCCTCGCCGAGCGACTCGACGGTTCCGGCGACCTCGCGGCCGGGGATGGTGGGGAGTTCGGCGGGGGCGGGGAAGGGGCCGGTGCGGCCTTCCCGCAGGGCGGTGTCCAGGAGGTGCACGCCGGCTGCCGCGACGGCGATGCGGACCTGGCCGGGGCCGGGGACGGGGTCCTCGGTCCGTTCGTACGTGAGGTTCTCGGCGGGGCCGAAGGTGTGGAGGCGGATGGCGCGCATGGGCGGTCTCCCGGGCTGGTGGGACGGGCGGTCGCTCCGACCCTCGTACCTCAGGTGCACTTGAGGTCAACCCCGGTGTTTGTCAGTGGTGTGCGTCACGATGGGGTCATGGCAGCGAGTGCGGGCAGGACGACGAGAAGCAAGAAGGACACCAAGGGCTCCAAGGCCTCCAAGGGCTCCACGGGCTCCATCGCGGCGGCTCGGCGCCCGGAGGTGCGGCTGCCGCCGCTCGTTCCGTACGGGGGCAAGGGCCTGGAGCCGGACGGGGACTACGACGGGGTGCGGTTCGACGGGGCGGACCTGACGGACGAGTCGGGGCCGGGCGCCCGGTTCATGGACTGCGCGCTGGACGGCTGCGCCCTCGACCGTACGGAGCTGGCGCGGGCCCGCTTCATCGACTCGGTGCTGACGGGCGTACGGGGCGTGGGCACCGACCTCGCGGGGGCGTCGCTGCGGGACGTGGAGGTGGTGGACGCGCGGCTGGGCGGGGTGCAGCTGCACGGGGCGGTGCTGGAGCGGGTGGTGGTGCGGGGCGGGAAGATCGACTACCTGAATCTGCGGAAGGCCCGGCTGAAGGACGTGGTCTTCGAGGGCTGCGTGCTCTCCGAGCCCGATTTCGGGGACGCGCACCTGGTGCGGGTGGAGTTCCGGGACTGTGTGCTGAAGCGGGCCGACTTCAGCGCGGTGCGGATGGAGTCGGTGGACCTGCGGACGGTGGCCGAGCTGGACATCGCGCGCGGGGTGGACCGGCTGGCGGGCGCGGTGATCAGTCCGGCACAGCTGATGGAACTGGCTCCGGCGTTCGCGGCACAGATCGGGGTGCGGGTGGAGGGGTGAGGGGGCCGGTCCCGGTCAGAGCCGGGGGAAGCGGGCCTGGAGGTCCCAGATCACGGGGTTGTCGGCGAGGCCGTCGTGCATGTCGGCCAGGTCGGCGATCAGGTCGTGCAGGAAGTCGCGGGCCTCGCGGCGCAGCAGGGAGTGGCCGAAGGTGAGCGGGGGCTCGTCGCCGGGCATCCAGTCCGCCTCGACGTCGACCCAGCCGAAGCGCCGCTCGAAGATCATGACGTCCGAGGACTCGGTGAAGTCCAGCTCCGCGTACTGCCGCCGGTGCGAGCGGTTGCCGCGGGGGTCCTGGTCGATCTGCTCGACGATGTCGCACAGCGCCCACGCGAAGTCGAGCACCGGAACCCATCCCCAGGCTGTGGACACCTCGCGGTCCGCCTTGGTGTCCGCGAGGTAGACGTCACCGGAGAACAGATCGTGCCGCAGCGCGCGGACGTCCGCGCGGCGGTAGTCGGTCTGCGGGGGATCGGGGAAGCGCCGGGAGAGGGAGTAGCCGATGTCGAGCACGGATCGATGGTGTCATGCCCGGTCATGGGGGGCCGACACGAACGGGTGAAGGAGACCCGTTATGCCTTGGGCCTACTACCCCGCCCACCTCTACGCGAAGTTCCGGTACCCGCCGGTGCTGCTGGTCGTCTGCCGGGACAAGGGGACGGCGGAATGGGCGGCCGAGCCCATCCGTACATACTGGAAGCGCTCGCCGAGGCCCTCCGGGCCACGGATGCCGACGCCGCGGCGGTCTTCGCCGAATTCACCGAAGCGGGCCTGGGCGCCACCCCGGCCCGTGAGATCTGGAGGAACCTGATGGGCACTGGTCTCAGTCACTTCCGTGGCATCGTCGCCGAAACCTTCCGTGACGAGGGGCGCGACGAAGGCCGGGTCGCGGGCCGGGTCGAGGACATCCTGCGGATTCTTGAGGTGCGCGGTGTCGCGGTGCCCGAGGACGCGCGGCAGCGGATCACCGCCTGCACGGACCTTCCGGTGCTCGATGTGTGGTTCGAGCGGGCCGTTACGGCGATGACCGCCGACGCGGTGTTCGAGGAGAGCTGACCGCCGGGTTCGCCGCAGGGCCCGTGGTCAGTCGGCCATGGCTTCGATGAGGGTGAACGGGGCGGCCGCCGTGAGCGGGGTGACCTCCGTGAGGGTCAGGCCCGCGCGGTGGCACACGGTCGCGAAGTCCTTGCGGGTGCGCTCTCTGCCGCCCACGTTCACCAGCATGTTGAGGTCGCTCAGGTAGGTGGCTCCGCCGTCGGCGGCGTCGGCCGTGATGTCGACGACCTCGGGGAGCACGGGCTCCACGATGAGGACGAGGCCCCCGGGCGGCAGGGCCTTGCGGCAGTTGCTCAGGATCGTGACCGCCTGGTCGTCCGTCCAGTCGTGCAGCACGCTCTTCAGGAGGTAGAGATCCGACCCTGCGGGGACCGCCTCGAAGAAGTCCCCGGCGATCAGGGAGCACCGCCCCTCCAACCCGCGCCGCGCCAATGTGTCCGGCGCCTCGGCCAGCCCCTCCGCCGTGTCGAGAACCACTCCGGTGAGCCCCGGATGCGCGGCGAGCACACCGGCCAGCAACGTTCCGTCGCCCCCGCCCACGTCCGTGACCGACGTGTACCGGCCGAAGTCGAAGGCGTACGGCAGCGCGGCCGCGGTCTCCGAGGTGGCCTGGCTCATCGCCGCGTTGAACGCGGCCGACAGCTCGGGGTGCCGACCCAGGTGGCTGAAGAAATCCGTGCCGAAGACGGTGTCGAACGCGATCTCGCCGGTACGGACGCTGTCGTCCAGGTGCTCCCACGCCCGTACGATCGCGGGCTCGGTGAACATGCTCACGAACGAGGCGAGCGAGTCGGGGCGGCCGGGGTGCAGGAGCGCTCCCGCCGGGGTCACCGTGAAGAAGTCGGGGTCGTGCTCCCGCAGCAGGCCGAGCCCGGTCAGGGCGCGCAGCAGCCGCGTCATGGGCTGGGGTTCGGCCCCGGCGTCGGCGGCCACATCGGCGGCCCGGCGCGGCGTATCGCCCAGCAGCTCGACCACCCCCAGCCGGACCGCCGCGCGCAGGGTCTGCGCTGCCATGCTGCCGAACGCGAGCCGGCCGATCAGATCGCGGTCGGCTGCGTCCGCTGCTGGAGCTTCGGTGTGTGTCACGGGTGATTCCCTCTCTGGACGCTGCTTGTTGTCTTGGTGGGGTTCGGTTTGTTCCGGGGGCTTCCCGCGCGCGGTCAGCCGGCGGATGTGGTTCGGGTGGCCAGCGCGCCCGGTGTGCATCCGGCCAGGGCCAGGACATCGCGGTGGAGGTGCGGCTGGTCGGCGTATCCGCATGTCAGAGCGGTGTCGGCGGCGGAGTTGCCCGCGTGGAGGGCCCGGGCGGCGTGGTCGAAGCGGACGAGTACGGCGGCGCGCTTGGGGGTGAGGCCGATCTGGTCGGTGAACCTGGACCACAGCCGCTTGCGGCTCCACCCGAAGGACGCGGCGAGGTCGTCGACCCGGATCCGGCCCCGGCGGGCCACGATGGTGTCCCAGGCGGCGGCGACCTCGGGCGACATCGACGGTGCCCCCGCAGCCCGCCTCGCGAGGAACGCGTCCGTCAGCGCGAGGCGTTCCTGCCACGTCGTGGCGTCGGTCAGCCGCTCGCGGAGGAGGCGCGCGTGCCGCCCCCAGAGGTCCTCAAGTACGGTGACGGAACCGTCCAGTTCGCGCGGAGGGACCCCCAGCAGCGCATGGGCCGCCCGGGGTGACAGGCACACCTCGACGCACGCGACCCGCTCGCCCCGGATGTGCGCCGGACCGGGCGACAACGGGGCGACGAAGCTCCTCATGGGCCGGGGCCCGGTGGCGCTCTCCACCGTGACGGGGGCGTCCCCGAGCCCGATGACGACGACCACGGCGGGCTGGGGGAGCACCTGCATGTCCAGCCCGACGGCCGCGCGGTCACGGAAGCCGGCCATACGGACCCCGTCGAGCGAGGGGCCCCCGACGAGGTGGGCGACCTCCCAGCCGTCCTCGGTGTCCCGGTCCGGGGGTTCGGGCCCCCTCTGCTGTCTGCGCATGCCTCTACCGTCGCGGACTTCGGCGCGCCTGTCTTGGACGAATGTTCCGTCAGCCCGTCAGCCCGTCAGCCCGTGCCGTCGGCGTCTACGGCGTTTATGGCAGCAGCCGTTGTTCCTTCGCGACCGATACCGCCCCCGCCCGCGTGTCCACGCCGAGCTTGTCGTAGATCCGGCCCAGGTGCGTCTTGACCGTGGCCTCGCTGATGAACAGGGCGCGGGCGATGTCGCGGTTGCCGAGGCCCTGGGAGAGCTGGGCCAGGATGTCGCGTTCCCGGTCGGTGAGGGTGGGGCGGGGGCTGCGCATCCGGGCCATGACCCGGCTGGCCACGGGGGCCGAGAGCGTGGTGCGGCCCTGGGCGGCGGAGCGGATGGCGGCGAAGAGCTCCTCGGGGCGTTCCGCCTTCAGCAGGTAGCCGGTGGCCCCGGCCTCGATGGCGCGGGTGATGTCGGCGTCGGTGTCGTACGTGGTCAGCACCAGGACGTGGACCGTGCCGTCGGCCGCGATGCGGCGGGTCGCCTCGACGCCGTCGATGCCCTCGCCGAGCTGGAGGTCCATGAGGACGACGTCCGGGGTGAGCCGGGCGGCGAGCACCACGGCCTCCTCGCCGCTGCCCGCCTCGCCGACGACCTCGATGTCCGGTTCGCTGCCGAGGAGGGCCAGCAGTCCGGCGCGGACGACCACGTGGTCGTCACAGAGCAGGATGCGTACGGGGGCGGGCGCGGGGGACGGGGTTGCCTCGCCGGTCATGTGGGGTCCTCCGTGGGGTTCTCCGTGGGGTTCTCCGTGGTGGTGGGCGCGAGCGGGATCTCGGCCGAGAGCACCGTGCCCTCGCCCGGGGCCGACTCGATCGTCAGTCTTCCGCCGAGCTGGTGCACGCGGGCCCGGATCGCGGGGAGCCCATGACCTCGTACGGCGTGTTCCTCGCGTGAGCCGGCCCGCTCCACCGTGAAGCCGCGGCCGTTGTCGCCGATGTCCAGGACCACCCGGTCGCCCAGGTGCGTCAGGGTCAGCCCGGCGGCGGTGGCGTCGGCGTGTTCCCGTACGTTGGCGAGGGCCCCCTGGGCGATCCGCAGCAACGCCGACTGAACCCGGTCCGGCAGGGGCGCGTACGGTGTGCCCTCCACGTGGCAGCGGACGGTCAGGACCCCGTGCGCCTGGGCCGTCTCGCGGGCCGCCAACGCGTGCAGGGCCGCTTCCAGGCCGCCGCCCTCCGCGAGGTCGGCCGGGGCCAGGTCGTGGACGAAGCGGCGGGCCTCGGCGAGGTTGCGTTCCGCGATGCCGGTGGCCGTACGGACGTGGCGGCGGGCGGCGTCCGGGTCGGCGTCCCACGTGCGGTCGGCCGCCTGGAGCAGCATCTGCTGGCTGGACAGGCCCTGGGCCAGCGTGTCGTGGATCTCCATGGAGAGCCGCTGACGTTCGGCGAGGGTCCCCTCGCGCCGCTCGGTGGCGGCCAGTTCGCGCCGGGTGCGCAGCAGGTCGTCGATCAGCTCGCGCTGACGGGCGGCCAGTTCCCGTTGGCGTACGGCCTGACGCTGCATATGGACGAATACGGCGGTGGCGACGGCCGCCACGGCGGGCGGGGCGAGCACCAGGTTCGGGTCGAACCCGGTGGCCAGGCGCAGTTGCGCGGCCACCACGAACGCGGTGAGCAGGGCGACCAGGGCGAGGGCCGCGCGCGGCGGCAGGATGCGCAGCCCGGTGTAGAAGAGCGGCACCGCACACCACGCGAAGCTCGGCGCGAGCACGACCAGCACCATCCAGACGGCGACCAGCACCCCGAGCCAGGCCACCCGGCGCGGGGTGGGGCGCGAGCCGAGGACGGGGCCCAGGAGGTAGAGCACGGCCAGGGTGATCGACAGGGCGATGATCCACGGCGTACGGGCCTCGCCCGGGTGCCGCATCAGGAACCGGGTCAGCGAGGCGCCGAGCAGCAGGAAGAAGGCGGCGTGGATGAGGAGCGCGAGCCACCGGGCGTCGGGGTCGGGGCCGGGGCCGACGGCCGTACCGTCCCTCTCCGCGTCCCGCGCACCGTCCCATTCCGTGTCCCGTGCACCGGCCCTCTCCGTGTCCCGTGCACCGGCTCTCCCCAGCTCCCGCGCCCCGGCCCTCCCCGGCTCCCGCGCACCGCTCCAGTACTCCACCCCGTACCTCCTCACATTCCCTCGCTGACCAGCACAGATCCCTCCATGGTGACCCCGTCGGACCACCCGCGCATCAACCGATCGGCCGACAGAGACATCGACCGTCCCGCGCCCCGCTTCCAGCCGGTACGCCGACCGTACGGGGCCGGATCCGCCCGGAGGATCGATGGCAGAGAACGAAACGCCGGGGCCGTCATCGGGACGGCCCGGAAACCACCAGGGAGTCACCATGAAGAAGCTGTCGCTGCGTGCCCGTGTCCTCACCGGTACCGTCGCCGTCGCCGCCCTCGGAGCCGGGACCTTCGGCGCCGTCTCCGCGAACGCCTCCGCCCCGGCCGCCGCCCCCGCCGCCGCCGTCAAGGCCGACACCCACAACCGCAACCTCCAGCAGAGCACCCACCTCACCGTGGCCGCCGCGACCAAGGCCGCGCAGGCCACGCTGGACGCCGCGAAGAAGGAGAACCAGCGCGTCTCGGTCGCGGTCGTCGACCGCAACGGCAACACCATCGTGACGCTGCGCGGCGACGGCGCGGGCCCGCAGTCCCCCGAGTCCGCCGTGAAGAAGGCGTTCACCGCCGTCTCCTGGAACGCCCCCACCTCCGAGCTGGTCAAGCGCCTGGAGCAGGCCCCCAACCTGAAGGACATCCCCGGCACACTGTTCCTCGGGGGCGGCGCCCCGGTCCAGGTCAAGGGCGCCCCGGTGGCGGGCATCGGCGTGGCGGGAGCGCCCAGCGGCGACCTCGACGAGAAGTTCGCCCAGGCGGGCGTCGCCGCCCTCGCCCGGTAGCCACCCCCGTACAACCGCCCGCCCGCCCGGCCTCACACACGCACGCCCGCACGGAAACGGAGAGGTCCATGATCCGCCGGACACCCCCGACGGCCCGCCGCCTCGCGCTCGGCCTCGTCGCGGTCGCCGTGCTCGCCGGGTGCGCGTCCGGCACCCCAAGAGCGCACCCGGAAGCGCACCCAGAAGTGCACCAGGAAGCGGCCCCGCAGGCGGACCCGGCCCCGGAGGCGTCCGCCGCGCCCGGCACCGTACGCACCGCCGACCCCTCCCGTACCCCCACCGGCCGCACCCCCGAAGGCACCCTCCTCGTCGCCGACTTCGGCAGCGACACCGTGACCTTCGTCGACCCCGGCAAGGGCGGCAGCGGCAGGGGCGGCAGCGGCAGGGGCGGCAGCGGCGGAGGCGGTGCTCCCATCGCCTCCGTCGAGGTCGGCACCGCCCCCTACGGGCTGGTCGTCGGCGAGGACGGGCGCGCCTGGGTCGCCACCGCCGAAGGTGTCGCCGTCGTGGACACGCGGCGGCGCACCCGGCTCGCGCTGATCCCGTACGAGACGGAGACCGGCCCGGTCACCACCGGCGAGTACCGGGGCGGCGGCATGGGCATCGCCCTGGCCCCCGACGGCCGGCACGTCTACGTCGGGGTCAACGTGCCCGGCGGCGACGGCACGGTGGAGGTCGTCGACACCGCGACCCGCGAGGTCACCGGTACCGCGCCCGTCGGCCGCCGCCCCTTCGACGTGGACGTCTCGCCGGACGGCCGAGAGGTGTACGCCACCGGCCACGACTCCTTCGACGTGACGGCGGTCGACGCCCGGACGCTGAAGACCCGGCGCATGGAGGTCGCTCCGTACGGCACCGAGGGCGGGCTCGGCTCCTGGCTGAAGCCGCACTACGCCGTCGTACGCCCCCAGGACGGCATGCTGCTCCTGCCGTTCGAGGGGGAGCGGCTCGCGGTCCTCGACCCGCGTACCGGCAGGGTGACGGTCGAGCGGATGACCGCCGACACCCACCAGCACGGTGCGGCGCTCACCCCCGACGGCACCCTCCTCGTCGTCGGCACCGGCCCGATCGGTGCGGCCGACCAGGGCCCCTCGCTCACCGTCCGCACCCCGGACGGCAGGGAGCGTCTCGTCCCGCTGGACGGGCCGCACGAGGACGTGGCGGTGTCGGCGGACGGCCGAACGGCTTACGTGACCGGTGGGTTCACCCGCGACGGGTACTGGAACGGGATCACGGTCGTCGACCTGAACGACGGTGAGAAGAGTCGACCGATCCGCCTCCCCGCAGGCAACCGACCCCTCGGTATCGCCATCCTCTGAGTCGGGAGCCGTCCGCCCGTCCCCCGGGGCGGGCGGCTCCTTCCCGTCCACGGAGTTCGTTCCCCGGGGCGGGCGGCTCTTTCCCGTCCACGGAGCCCGTCCCTCCCGGGGGGCTTCTTCCCGTCCACGGAGCTCGTCCCCCGGGGCGGCGGCTCCCTCCCGCCCAAGGAACTCAAAACCCGGCCCCCGGACCCGGCGCCTAGGATCGACCGGTGAACCTCCGAACCCCGGCCGCCGTCCCCCTCCTGCTCGCCCTCGCCCTCCTCGGCGCGGGCTGCTCCGGCGGGGTCGAGGGCACCCCGGGGGCGGTCGGGCTCCGCGACCCGTACTTCCCGGGGCTCGGCAACGGCGGTTACGACGTCACCCACTACGGCCTGAAGCTCGACCTCGGCCCGTCCGCCGATGAGCTGAGTGGCCCGTCCACCGACGGACCGAGCGGTCCCGCCGCCGACCGGCTGCGCGGTACGGCCACGATCACCGCCCGCGCCACCCAGGACCTCAGCGCCTTCCACCTCGACCTCGCCGGGCTCGACGTGGAGGGCGCCACCGTGGAGGGGCGTCCGGCGGCCGTGAACCGGGCGGGCAAGGAGCTGACGATCCGTCCGGCGGCCGCGGTGGAGGACCGGCTGCGCAAGGGGCGCACGTTCACCACCGTCGTGCGTTACTCCGGCTCCCCGCAGGCCATCACGGACGCGGGCGGCGACAAGGAGGGCTGGCTGCGGACGGCGGACGGCGCGGTCGCCCTCGGTGAGCCGACCGGCTCCATGGCCTGGTTCCCCGGCAACCACCACCCGAGCGACAAGGCCACGTACGACATCGAGGTCACCGTCCCCGATCCGCTGACGGCCGTCTCCAACGGGGAGCTGGTCTCCCGCCGTACGGAGAACGGCCGCACCGCCTACCTCTGGCGCACCACCGAACCGATGGCGAGCTATCTCGCGACCGTCGCCGTCGGCCGCTTCACCACGCACCAGTCGCGCACGCCCGAGGGCATCCGGCTGTTCACCGCCGTGGACCCGGAGTCGGCCGCCGGAAGCCGGGACGTGCTGGCGGAGATCCCGGCGGTGCTCGCGTGGTCGGCGGAGAGGTTCGGCCCGTACCCGTTCCGTTCGGCGGGGGCGATCGTGGAGCGGACGGGCGACTCGACGTACGCCCTGGAGACCCAGAACCGGCCCGTCTTCCCCGGCCCGCCCGACACCGCACTCCTCGTCCACGAGCTGGCCCACCAGTGGTTCGGGAACTCCGTCACCCCCGCGACCTGGCGGGACCTGTGGCTGAGCGAGGGCTTCGCCACGTACGCGGAGTGGCTCTGGGCCGCCGACCACGACGGCGTACCGATCGGGAAGAGCTTCGAGGAGGCGTACGCCGACGATGCCAACTGGGCCTTCCCGCCCGCCGGTCCGCCCGCCGCCGGGGACCTCTTCTCCTCGCCGGTGTACGGGCGCGGGGCCATGGTCGTGCACCGCATCCGGCTGGCCGTGGACGACGACCGGGCGTTCTTCGCGCTGGTCCGGGGGTGGACGAAGGCGCACCGGCACCGGAACGCCGCCACCGAGGACTTCACCGCGTACGTCGAGGAGAGGACGGGCCAGGACCTGACGGAGCTGTGGGACACCTGGCTGTACGGCGAAAGCCGGCCGCCCAAGGAGGGCTGACCGGCTTCCGTAAGTCCTCTCTGGGGCGGCTGCTTGACGTTGACCCGGTCCAGGTGGCCGAGACCGCCTTCAGTTCCTCGCTGTCCGCGCCGAACAGGTCGGTCGGTCGCCGCCTTTTCGGTCGCGACGCGCGCGCCCGCTGGTGCGATTTTGCTGCACAGGGCACACGTGTTGACGGCGCATCACGCACGGGAGCCCCCGGCCGCGTGGATGGCGGCCGGGGGCTCCTGTGGAACAGTCGTGCGCTCGGGTCAGAGGTTGACGCCGAAGTCGCGGGCGATGCCGGTCAGGCCGGAGGCGTAACCCTGGCCGACCGCGCGGAACTTCCACTCGGCACCGTTGCGGTAGAGCTCGCCGAAGACCATGGCGGTCTCGGTGGCGGCGTCCTCGCTCAGGTCGTAGCGGGCGATCTCGGCGCCGCCGGCCTGGTTGAGGATGCGGATGAACGCGTTGCGGACCTGGCCGAAGTTCTGGCTGCGGTTCTCGGCGTCGTAGATGGAGACCGGGAAGACGATCTTGTCCACGTCGGCCGGCAGGCCCGCCAGGTTGACGTTGATCTGCTCGTCGTCGCCCTCGCCCTCACCCGTGACGTTGTCACCGGTGTGCACGATGGTCTGGTCCGGCGTCGACTTGTTGTTGAAGAAGACGAAGTGGCCGTCGGAGACGACCTTGCCCGCCGCGTTGACCGCGATCGCCGAGGCGTCGAGGTCGAAGTCGGTGCCGGTGGTGGTGCGGACGTCCCAGCCGAGGCCGACCGTGACGGCGGTCAGGCCCGGGGCCTCCTTGGTGAGCGAGACGTTGCCGCCCTTGGACAGGCTTACAGCCATGGGAAGTCCCTTTCCTCGTCGTGTGCGGGCATTCGTGCCATCACGAAAGCTACCGCCACCCGTCATAACGCAACCAGCAGACCATGAGGTTCCTGCTCCCTTTACTTTCTTTGCCGAACTTCCTCCTGAAGGGGTCTCAGGGGCAAAAGAAGGTGACGGGACGGGCAGGGAGCGGGGAACATGGGTGACATGTCCGGGCCCTATGTCATCCGCGGCTCGGTCTCCCTGCCGGAGGCCGAGCTCATGTGGCGTTTCTCGCGCTCCTCCGGGCCCGGCGGCCAGCACGTCAACACCAGCGACTCCCAGGTGGAGCTGCGCTTCGACCTCGCGGCGACCGACGCGCTCCCCGAGGTGTGGAAGGCGCGGGCGCTGGAGCGGCTCGCGGGCAGACTGGTGGGCGGAGTCGTCTCCGTACGGGCGTCCGAGCACCGCTCCCAGTGGCGCAACCGCGAGACGGCCGCCGTCCGGCTCGCCGCCCTCCTGGCCGAGGCCACGGCGCCGCCGCCCAAGCCGCGGATCAAGCGCAAGATCCCGCGCGGGATCAACGAGCGCAGGCTGCGCGAGAAGAAGCAGCGCGGCGACACCAAGCGCGGCCGCTCGGGCCGGGACTGGTAGACCCGCCGCCTCCTGTGACGGCGGCCCTCACCCCAGCTGCCGGTAGCGCCCCTTGAAGTACGTCAGCGGGTCCCCGTCCGGGCTCGGCAGTCCGGCCGTCAGCACGCGGCCGATCACCAGGGTGTGGTCGCCCGCCACCACGCGCTGCTCGGTACGGCACTCCAGCGTCGCCAGCGCCCCGCCGATCAGGGGCGCCGCCGTCACCTCGCCCCGTACGTACGCCAGGTCCTGGAACAGCAGCCGGTCGCTGATACGGCCCTTCATGGCGAACCGGCCCGCGATCTGCCGCTGGCCCGCCGCCAGGACGGAGACGGCCCACAGGGGCTGCTCGGAGAGCAGGTCGTCCATCCGGGAGTCGTTGCGCAGACTCACCATCACCAGGGGCGGGTCCAGGGACACGGACATGAAGGCGGTGGCCGTCATCCCGACGTCCTCGCCGCGGCCCTCCTCGTCGAGCGGCGGCTCCTGGGCGGTGACCAGCACCACTCCGGCGGCCAGCCGCGCGAGTGCTGCGCGGAACTCGTCGTTGCTCACCCCCTCAGCATGGGGGATGGGCTCGGGGCGCGGGATGGCGGAAGTCTTCTGCAGCACACCGGAACGCTAACCGCGCGCGCCCGGCCGCCGCATCGGGCCAGGGGACCAGACAGGTCCTAGGACTCCGGTCCGACGGGCGAGGCCGTGGCCGAATGTGTATGGCCGGATTTGCGTTCAGGAAAACGACAGAACGCCCGAAGAGTCACCTCTGACGCAGGGTCATCTGTTGTGACTTGGGTCACAGAGTCCATTTTCTGCTGACCCTGTGTACCGGGTGCACAGCTCACTGTGATTCAGTGGCCGTGACACTACAACAAGTACGTCGATATGAAACCTGGAGTTGCTGTCGAGGTCTCGGGGAGTGCGAGCGATGGAGGCCGAGTCGGAACCCTACGTCCGCCTTGCGACCATGCGGCAGCTGCACCAGGCCGTCGCCGATCTCAACACGGCGCGGAGTCTGGCGGACACGCTGCAGACCGTGGCGGACGGCATCGTCACCGGTCTCGGCTACGAGCTGGGCTGCGTCAACCTGGTCCGGCCCGACGGTGACCTCGTCATCGCCGCCTTCGCGGGCAACGCCGCCGCCGAGGCCCTGATCACCGGCCGGGTCGGCTCCCGCGCCTCCTGGGAGCGCCGGCTCTCCATGGGTGAGGCCTGGGACCAGCTGCGGTTCATCCCGCACACCGAGGGCTGGGTCCTGCTCGACGACGACGTACCGCAGTGGCACACCGAGGGCCCCGAGCCCCGGTTCGAGGACGAGTGGCACCCGCTGGACCGGCTCTACGCCCCGATGTACGCCTCCGGGGGCGGCCGGGACCTCCTCGGGGTCATATCCGTCGACCGGCCGCGCAACGGGCGCCGCCCCGGCGCATGGGGGCGTGAAGCGCTCCAGATGTACGCGTCCCAGGCCGCCATTGCGATCAGCAACGCTCGCTTGCGAGCAAACATGCAACGCGCACTGGTCAGGCTCGAACGGGAACAGCAGGCGCTGCGGGCCAGCGAGGAGTCCTTCCGGCAGGCCTTCGAGTACGCGCCCAGCGGGATGGCCATCGCCGAGATGGGCGGCGACCAGCACGGCCGGCTCCTGCGCACCAACGACGCCCTGTGCCGACTGCTCGGCCGCCCCGCCTCCGTACTGCGCCGCTACTCCTTCGCCGACCTGGTCCACCCCGAGGACATCGGCACCCTCCTGCGCACCTCCGCCGAGGGCGGCCGGGCCGAGCTGCGGCTCGGGCGGCGGGACGGGACGTACCTCTGGGTCTCCCTGCGCAACTCGGTCGTCGCCGACACCGCCGACGGGCCGCGCTTCCTCCTCACCCACGTCGAGGACATAGAGGAGCGCAAGCGCCACGAGCTGAACCTCGCCCACCGCGCCTCGCACGACGCGCTCACCGGCCTCCCCAACAGCGCCGAGCTGAAGTCCCGCCTCAGCGCCCGGATCTGCGAGCGGCCGAACTCCCCGGCCGCGACCGCGATCGAGGCGCTGGACGCGGCGTACGGAGACGTCGAGTCGTCCCTCACCCACGGTTACCAGGCCGACGGGTACGAGGGGGAGGCGGCGCCCGGCGGCGGGCCCTACGACCACCACGTGCACACGGTCGCCCCCGACACGGAGCACGACGACGGCACGAAGGGGCTCGCGGTCCTCTTCTGCGACCTCGACGGCTTCAAGTCCATCAACGACCGCTTCGGCCACCACACAGGTGACGCGGTGCTCATAGAGGTCGCGCGGCGGCTCTCCACCTGCGTCCGGGACGGCGACACGGTCGCGCGGCTCGGAGGTGACGAATTCGTCGTTCTCGCGGACGGCCTCGGGGCAGCGGACGCCGCTGACCTGGCCGTACGTCTGAGAAATGCCATCATTCCGCCCATAAGGGTCGACGGGCGCGCCGTCCGGGTCGGGGCGAGCTTCGGCATCGGCTGGGCCGAGTGCGGGATGAGCGTGGAAGAGGTCCTGCGCTCCGCCGACCAGCGGATGTACGTCGAAAAGCGGTCCCGGTCGAAGGTCCACCGCAGGGCCGGCTGACGTTCATGAACGCTTCCTTCCCCTACCCCGTACCCGTTCCGCCGGGTCCGCCCGGTCCGTGATCGCAATTCGGACTCTGCTCCGTTCGAGGTAGGCTCGGCCGGTCGGCGACGGCTGGCGACATGGTGAGGAGTGACCCAGGGATGACGGCCGGAAACAACGGCGCGAGCAAGCCCGAGGACGACGATCCGTTCGGCTATCTGTACGCGGACGGACAAGCGGCAGGCGCCCAGCCGCCCGGCCAGGGCGGCTACGGCTACCCGGGTCCGGCCGCGCAGCCGGGCGTACCCAGGACGTCGTACAACCAGGTGCGGACCGTCGGCGAGCGGCAGTACGGGCAGCACCAGGCGCCGCCGCAGCAGCAGGGGTACGGCTACCCGCCCCAGCAGCACGGCCAGCAGCCTCCGCCGCAGTACAACCGGCCGAACCCGCAGTACGCGGCCCCCGAGACCTACCCCGGTGGCGCGCCCGCCGCGCAGCACGGCTCGGTGCCGGGCGGCGGCGGTCCCGGCCGGGGCGGCCCGAACACCAAGGCGCTGCTGATCGGGGCGGTCGCCGTGGTCGCGGTCGTCCTCATCGGCATCGGCGTCGCGCTGCTCTCGAACGGCGACGGCGACAAGGACGCCAAGAAGAACAACGAGGCGGTGTCCACGGGCGGCCCCGCCGAGAAGCCCGAGGAGTCCGAGAAGCCGGAGAAGAAGCCGGAGGAGTCCGAGAAGCCGGCCGAGCTCCCGAAGCAGGACGCCGCGACGCTGTCGCTGGGCGGTCCGGCCGGGGTGGAGAGCTCGATCAAGGGGGCCCAGGGGGTCAACGGCTCGTACGTCACCGGGTTCAACAACGTGGGTTCGTCCGTGACCTGGCGGGCCGACATGGAGGACGGCGGCGCCTACCGCCTCGCGGTGCGCTACGCGATCCCGGCCAAGGACGCCGACGCCACCCTGACGGTCAACGGCAAGGCGAACAGCCAGCCGATCGGCCTGAAGAACTTCATCAAGTCCTCCGACGAGGACTGGGAGAAGAACTGGCAGACCACCTGGGCGCCGGTCACCCTCCAGCCCGGACAGAACGAGATCAAGATCTCGTGCGAGGACGGCAATCAGTGTGACGTGATCCTCGACTGGCTTGAGGTCACGCGCGCCACGTCCTGAAGCGGCCCTGACGGCCTTGACCGGCCCTGACGGCCCTGACGAAAAGCCCCTGCCCCCGGAAGCTCGTCCGGGGGCAGGGGCTTTTTCGACCTCAGGGCGTTCGGCCTCAAGGCGTTGGACCTCAGGATGCCCGGCCTCAGGATGCCCGGCTTCAGGGCGCCGGAACGTGCGGTTCCACCCTCACCCGCGGCAGCAGCTCCGCATAGGCCGCCGCGTCGAACTCCCCGGCCGCCGGGGCCAGCACCGTCGCCGTCGACAGGGCCACCGCCCGGGCCAGCCGCTCCGGCCAGTCGAGCCCCTCGGCCAGGCCGGAGAGCAGCCCGGCCACCGCGGAGTCGCCCGCTCCGGTCGGGTTGCCGCGTACGGGGGCGGGCGGGGCGGCCCGCCAGGTGCCCTGCGGGGTGACGGCGAGGACGCCCTCGGGCCCCAGCGAGGCGACCACCGTATGGGCCCCGCGGCGGCGGGCGTCCCCGGCGGCGCGCAGCGGTTCGCGGAAGCCGGTCAGCCGGGCCAGCTCCTCCGCGTTCGGCTTGACCAGGTCGGGGCGGGCGGCCACGCCCCGGCGCAGGGGCTCGCCGCTGGTGTCCAGGAGCACGGGTACGGAGGCGGCGCGGGCGGTCCGGACCAGCTCGGCGTAGGCGCCGACGTGGATGCCGGGCGGCAGGGAGCCGCAGAGGGCGACCGCGTCGGCCGAGGCGACGAGCTCTTCGTACGTGCGCAGGAAGGCGGCCCATTCGGCGGGGCCGACCTGCGGTCCGGGCTCGTTGAGCTGGGTGGTGTCGCCGGTCGAGCGGTCGGTGATCGCGAGGGTGCGGCGGGTGTTCCCGGCGACCGGGACGAGGGCGTCGCGCGGCGGGAGCGGGGCGAGGAGGCCGCGCAGGACGTCTCCGGTGGCCCCGCCGACGAAGCCGGTGACCACGCTCTCGTGGCCCAGCGCGCCCAGCACCCGGGCGACGTTCAGCCCCTTGCCGCCGGGGCGTTCGGTGACCTCGCCGACCCGGTGGCTGGTGTGCGGGACGAGTGCGTCGACGGTGTACGTCACGTCCAGCGCGGCGTTCAGAGTGACGGTCAGGATCACCTGGTCCGCCCCCTCCCTCGATTCCCTCGAACCCCTGACTCTCAGCGGCCCGCGTGACCTTCTTATGGTGACGCGTGCTCAGTCAAGGTGACGCGTGATGCTGGTGATCATGCCAAAGGGAGGGCGGCCGGGCCCAGTCCCGGGCTCCGACCGCCATCTCTTCGTTACGTGCTCAGCAGGAACAGAGGGAGGTGCTCAGGCCGTCTTCGGCTCGATGATCCACTCGCCCTTGCGCATGACGCCCGCCAGGACGAAGTCCTCGTCGAGCACCACCAGGTCCGCGTCCTTGCCCGGCTCCAGCGAACCGACCCGGTCGTCGACGCCCAGGAGGCGGGCGGGGTTGGCCGAGATGGACCGTACGACGTCCTCCACCGGGATCCGGTCGATGGTGACGGCCCGGCGGAACGCGGTGTCCAGGGTGAGGGTGGAGCCCGCGATGGAGCCGCCCTCCACCAGCCGGGCCACCCCGTCGGTGACCTCGACGGCGAGCGGGCCCAGGTCGTACAGCCCGTCGCCGAAGCCCGCCGCGTCCATCGCGTCGGTGATCAGTGCGACCCGGCCCGCGCCCTTGTGGTGGTAGGCCAGCTCCAGGATCGCCGGGTGCAGATGCGTACCGTCGTTGATCAGCTCGACGGTGATCCGGTCGTCCTCCAGGAGCGCGGTGATCGGGCCGGGCTCGCGGTGGGCGATGGGGGGCATCGCGTTGAACAGGTGCGTGGCGACGGTGGCGCCCGCGTCGATCGCCTCGACGGTCTGCGCGTACGTGGCGTCGGTGTGGCCGATCGCGGCGATCACCCCGAGGTCCGCGAGCAGCCGTACGGAGTCGAGTCCGCCGGGCAGCTCGGTGGCGAGGGTCACCATCCGGGCGGCACCGCGCCCGGCGTCGACCAGCTTGCGGACCTCGGCCGGGTCCGGGTCGCGCAGCAGCGCCTCGCTGTGGGCGCCCTTGCGGCAGGGCGAGATGAAGGGGCCCTCGAAGTGGATACCGGCCAGGTCGCCCTGTTCGACGAGCTCGGAGAGGATCCCGGCGCGGCGGGCGAGGAAGTCCATCTCGCCGG
This sequence comes from Streptomyces sp. NPDC059452, assembly GCF_042750035.1. Taxonomy (NCBI): domain Bacteria; kingdom Bacillati; phylum Actinomycetota; class Actinomycetes; order Kitasatosporales; family Streptomycetaceae; genus Streptomyces; species Streptomyces sp. NPDC059452. The sequence goes on along the minus strand of NZ_JBHYVE010000019.1, from coordinate 18,186 downwards.
TGACCGTGGAGGCGACCAGCGTGGTGGTGCCGTGCTCGCGGTGCGTACGGATGCCGTGGAGGACCTCGTCCACGGTGCCGGAGGTGAAGGAGGCCCCGCCGCCGCCGTGGTTGTGCATGTCCACGAAGCCGGGGACCACCCAGTGGCCGGTGAGGTCGACGATCCGGGCGCCCTCCGGCGCGGAGCCGGAGATCCGGGTGGACTCGACGGCCACCCGGCCGTCCTCGACGGTGCCGGTGGGAAGGACCACCCGGGCACCCGCGAGGACCGTGCTGTCTGCTGCGCGTCCGGCCATCAGGCGGATACCTCCGTGGCGAGTAGATCCCAGGCGAGCAGCCCCGCGCCCAGGCATCCGGCGGTGTCCCCGAGGGCCGCCGGGACGATGTGGGGCAGCTTCTGGAACGTGACGCGTTCCTCGACGGCCGCACGCAGTGGTGTGAACAAGGTTTCCCCGGCCTCGGCGAGACCGCCACCGATGATGAGCGTGCGCGGGTCCAGCAGGGTCAGCGCGGTGACGAGGCCCGCGGCGAGCGCGTCGACCGCGTTCCGCCAGACCTCGATCGCCGCCGGGTCGCCCGATTCGACGGCCTTGGCGCAGTCGGCCGCGTCCGCCTCGGGGTCCCCGGAGGCGGCGGCCCAGGCCCGGGTCACCGCGGAGGCGGAGGCCAGGGTCTCCAGACAGCCGCGCTGGCCGCAGCTGCACTCCAGGCCGTCCGGCCGGACCACGATGTGGCCGATCTCGCCCGCGTACCCGTGGGCGCCCGCCTCGATCTGCCCCGCGATCCCGATGGCCCCGGCGATGCCGGTGCCCAGCGGCACGAAGAGGAAGCGGTCGGCACCCCGGCCCGCCCCGATCCGGCCCTCGGCGAGCCCTCCAGTGCGTACGTCGTGGCCGAGGGCGACGGGGATCCGGCCGAGGCGTTCGCCCAGCAGGGCGCGCATCGGTACGTCGCGCCAGCCCAGGTTGGCGGAGTAGATCGCGATCCCGTTCTCGGCGTCGACGATGCCGGGCACGGCGACCCCGGCGGCCACCGCGCTCTCGCCGAAGTGCTCCTCGCCGTACGCGCGCAGTTCCGCGGCGAACGCGAGGACGGTCTCGACGACCGCGTCGGCGCCGCGCTTCCGGCCGGTGGCCCGCCGCGCCTCGTGGAGCAGCGTGCCGTCGGTCCCGACCAGCGCGGCCTTCATTCCGGTGCCGCCCACATCGAGGGCGATGACATGTCTCACGAGAGACAGTTTCGCCCGCCGACCCCTAAAAGGTCTAGTCCACTAGCGCGGTTTGTTGCGCATCCATACAAAATGATGAACGAGTGAAGGCGGACCGTTTCCTGCCGGAAAGCCACGAAATGGGCATCGGGGGTGAGGGTCCGACCGGTCAATGGTCTGGACCAACATACGGGTTCGGGGCGTCGACTGCCATAGCCTGTAAGCCAGTTGTGGCCCGCAAAGCCCGCATACGTTGCCGAAGCGATACGCCTGTGGTGTAGACCTCCCCCTCCGTAGTGGGGGAAAATCGCAGTTCATCCGGACGGTGGCAGGACGGGTGGCGCCGCCGTGGCCGACAGGAAGTCCGACCGGGAGTCCGCACGACGACGCGACGCCCACCGTCCGCGAGCCAGGTGATCGACGAGGATGGGCGAGGCTGTGCAGCGGCGCTTTACGGTTATGACCGCGGTGGTGGCCGCGCTGGGATTGACGGCAACGTTGTCCGGCTGCGGGGGCGAGAGCGGCTCGGGTGAGGTGACCCTGAAGCTGGTCGCCGCCGACTACGGCACCAGTTCGGCCAACAGCTCCGAGAAGTACTGGAGCGGTGTCGCGGCGGGCTTCGAGAAGCAGCACCCCGGCATCAAGGTCGAGGTCAACGTCTACTCCTGGAAGGACGTCGACCGCAAGGTCGCCGAGATGGTGAAGGCGGGCAGGGCCCCCGACATCGCCCAGATCGGCGCCTACGCCGACTACGCCAAGGCCGACAAGCTCTACAGCGCCGACCAGATGATCTCCATCCCCACCCAGGCGAACTTCCTGCCCTCCCTCACCGACGCGGGCAAGGTCGACGGCACGCTGTACGGGCTCCCGTTCGTCGCCAGCACCCGGCTGCTCTTCTACAACGAGAAGCTCTTCGACGAGGCGGGTCTCGACGCCCCCGAGACCTGGGACGACATCCAGAAGGACGCCACCGCGCTCAAGGCGAAGGGCGTCACCACCCCGTTCGCCCTGCCGCTCGGCCAGGAGGAGTCCCAGGCCGAGACGCTGATGTGGCTGCTCAGCAACAGCGGCGGTTACGTCGACGACGTCGGCCTGTACGACATCGACTCGGCCCAGAACATCGCCACGTTCAGCTGGCTGCGGGACAACCTCGTCGGCAAGGGCCTCACCGGCCCCGTCGAGCCGGGCAAGCTGGACCGGGCCAAGGCGTTCGAGGCGTTCACCAAGGGCGAGGTCGGCATGCTCAACGGCCACCCGACGCTGATGGAGGAGGCCGAGGCCAAGGGCATCAAGGTCGGCATGGTGCCGCTGCCGGGCGCCGAGGGGCCGACGAAGGGCTCGATGGGCGTCGCCGACTGGATGATGGGCTTCAAGCAGAACGGCAACCGCCAGGCGATCGGCAAGTTCTTCGACTACGCCTACTCCGACGAGAACGTGCTCGCCTTCGCCGACGAGTACGACCTGCTCCCGGTGACCGGCAGCGCGTCCGCCGAGATGGAGACGGACGCCAAGCACGCGAAGCTTCGCGAGTTCCTGGCCGCGCTGCCGAACTCCCAGCTGCCCCCGTTCGGCAAGACGTCCTGGGCGACGGTGAGCGAGTCGATCAAGGCGAACATCGGCGAGGCGGTCGCGCCCGGCGGGAGCCCGGAGCGGGTGCTCGGGGCGATAGCGGCGGAGGCGACGAAGGCCGAGAGCGCGGAGTAGGCGGGCGCGGCCGGGAGTGGGGCGGCGCGGTGTCGGCGGGCGCGGTTAGGTTGGTTGTATGACCGCCTCCGACGCCGAGCCCGCACCTCCCCCCCAGGGGCTGTCCGACCGTGACCGGGCGCTGCTCGCGCTGGAGCGGCGGTCCTGGGCGGGTCCGGGGGCGAAGGAGCGGGCGATCCGGGAGGAGCTGGGCATCTCCCCGGTCCGCTACTTCCAGCTCCTCAACGCGCTGATCGAGGACGAGCGGGCGCTGCGGGAGGATCCGGTCACGGTGAACCGCCTGCGCCGGCTGCGAGCGGCGAGGCGCGAGCGGCGCTGACGGCCCATGTCGGGGCGCTGCCACCGAACCCCCGCTCCTCAATCGCCGGAGAGGCTGAAAACGCGCCTGCGCTTTGCGGGCCGTACGCGTCGGTGGCCGAGGCCCGAAAATCAAGCCCCTCCGGCGATTGAGGAGCGGGGTGCGGGGCGGAGCCCCGGGTGGGCCCGGGCCCCCGGTCGGCCGCACACCGCTAGGCTCACCCCATGGGCAGCCACTCCGTACAGCCGCCGATCCCGACCCCGACCACCCCGGCCGGACGCGAAGGACTGGACGCCGTCCTCGCCCGCCCCGACCGCGCGGTCATCGCCCTCGACTTCGACGGCACCCTCGCCGACATCGTCCCCGACCCCGAGCAGGCCCGCGCCCACCCCGGCGCCGTCACCGCGCTCGCCGCACTCGCGCCCAAGGTCGCCTCCGTCGCCGTGATCACCGGCCGCCCCGCAAGCGTCGCCGTCCGCTACGGCGGCTTCGCGGGCGTCCCCGGTCTCGATCACCTCGTCGTCCTCGGTCATTACGGCGCCGAGCGCTGGGACGCCGCGACCGGCACCGTCAAGGCCCCCGCCCCGCACCCCGGCGTCGCCGCCGCGAGGGCCGAACTCCCCGGCGTACTCCACGAGTTCGACTCCTGGCACGGCACCTGGGTGGAGGAGAAGGGGCAGGCCGTCGCCGTCCATACCCGCCGCGCCGACAACCCGCAGGCCGCCTTCGAGACCCTGCGCGGCCCCCTCGGCGAACTGGCCGCCCGCCACGGCCTGATCCTCGAACCGGGCCGTCAGGTACTGGAGTTGCGCCCGCCGGGCATGGACAAGGGCGTCGCGCTCGCCACGTACGTCGCCGAGGTCGACGCCGGGTCCGTCCTGTACGCGGGCGACGACCTCGGGGACCTGGCCGCCTTCGCCGCGGTGGAGAAGCTGCGCGGCGACGGCCCGGACGGCATCCCGGGCCTGCTGGTGTGCAGCGGCAGCGCCGAGGTGCCCGAACTGGCCGAGCGCGCCGACCTGTTGGTGCCGGGCCCGGCCGCCGTGGTGGGCTTCCTGGCGGCGCTGGCGTACCGGCTCTGAAGACCTCTTACTCCTGCCGCAGCGCCTCCAGCTGGTCCAGGAACCAGCGCTGCGGCGGGAGCGCGGTCGCCGCCTCGGCCAGCCGCTTCGTGCGCCCGGTCCGTTCCTCCCCGCTCATCGACAGGGCCTCGTGCAGCGCCTCCGCCGTGCCCACCACGTCGTACGGGTTCACCACGATCGCGTCCGCGCCCAGCTCCTCGTACGCCCCCGCCTCCCGCGACAGCACCAGCGCGCAGCCGTGGTCGGAGACGACGGGGACCTCCTTGGCGACCAGGTTCATCCCGTCGCGGATCGGGTTGACCAGCGCCACGTCCGCCAGCCGGTACGCGGCGAGCGAGCGGGCGAAGTCGTCCTTCACGTGGAGTACCACGGGCGTCCAACTCTCCGTGCCGTACGCCCCGTTGATCTCGGTGGCCAGGGTCTGCACCGCCGCCGTGTAGTCCCGGTAGACCGTCAGGTCCTGACGGGAGGGGTAGGCGAAGGCCACGTGGACCACGCGCTCGCGCCACTCGGGGTGGGCGTCCAGCAGGGCCCGGTAGGCGTGCAGGCCGCGCACGATGTTCTTGGACAGCTCGGTCCGGTCCACCCGGACGATGGTCTTCCGGCCCTCGCCCACCTGCTCCCGCAGCGCCGCCATGCGCTCGTCCACGTCCGCCTCCTGCGACCGCCGCCGCAGGAACTCCGCGTCCGCCCCCAGCCCGTGCACCCCGATCCTGGTCCGGCCCGTCCCGCCCAGGATCTCCGTACAGCAGCCGATGAACGCGTCGGCCCACCGCCGGGTCAGGAACGCGGCCCGGTCCGCCCCGAGGATGCCGCGCAGCAACTGCTCGGCGATGTCGTCGGGGAGCAGCCGGAAGTAGTCGACGGGCGCCCACGGGGTGTGCGAGAAGTGGCCGATCTTCAGGTCCGGGCGGAGCTCGCGGAGCATCCCGGGAACCAGGGCCAGGTGGTAGTCCTGGACGAGGACCGAGGCCCCCGGCTCCGCCTCCTCGGCCAGTGCCTGGGCGAAGGCCCGGTTGTACGTCTCGTAGGCGGCCCACTGCCGCCGGAACTCCGCGTCGAAGACCGGCTCCACGGGGGTCTGGTAGAGCAGGTGGTGGACGAACCAGAGCACGGAGTTGGCGATGCCGTTGTACGCGTCGGCGTGCACCTCGGCGTCGATGTCGAGCATCCGTACGCCCGGCTCACCGACCCCGCGCCGCACCGCCTCGCGGTCGCCGTCGCCGAGGGCCGCGCAGACCCAGAGCTTGTCGTCGACGGCGCTCAGCCCGGAGACGAGCCCGCCCCCGCCGCGCTTGGCGTCGAGCGTGCCGTCCTCGCCGAGCGTGTACGTGATCGGGCCGCGGTTGGACGCGACGAGGACCTGGGCAGTCGAGGAGGGTGCGTGCTCGGAGACCATGTAGCGGAACCTAGCCCGTAAGGGAAGCCGCCAAACGCGCGTCCGGAGGACGGGCCACCACTTTCACGCCGCGTGCCGCTGCGCGTACTCCTCGATCTCCCGCATCGGTGGCCGCTCCTCCGTGTCCACCGCATGGGTGCGCGGTACGAACCCCTCCGCGCCCCGCTCGAACTGCGTCAGCGCGGGCCGCACCAGATGGCCCCGGGAGAGCCGCAGCTGGGCCGTGCGGTAGATCGCCGCCGCCATCCGGCCCAGCGCCTGCCCGTCCTGGTGGCGGTGGCGCCGCACCCCCACGTCGACCTGGCCCAGCGCGTCCAGGCCCACGGTGTGCAGCGCGTCGACCAGGAGCCCCAGCTCCACTCCGTAACCGACCGGGAAGGGCAGCCGCTCCAGCAGGGAGCGCCGCACCGCGTACTCGCCGCCCAGCGGCTGCACGAAACCGGCCAGCTGCGGCCAGTGCAGATTGAGCAGCGGGCGGGCCACCAGCTCCGTGACGCGGCCGCCCTGACCTGCGGTGTCGCCGAGCGGACGGTCGTACATCGCCTTGACGAACTGCACGCCGGGGTCGGTGAGCAGCGGGCCGACCGTCCCCGAGACGAAGTCCGCGGAGAAGTCCTTGAGGTCGGCGTCGACGAAGCAGACGATCTCCCCGCTGGTCACCAGGAGCGACCGCCACAGCACCTCGCCCTTGCCGGGCAGCGCCGGGATCCGGGGCAGGATCGCGTCCCGGTGGACCACCCGGGCGCCCGCCTCCCGCGCGACGGCGGCGGTGGCGTCGGTGGAGCCGGAGTCGATCACGACGAGCTCGTCGACCAGCCGGACCTTCTCCATCAGCTCCCGCCGGATCGTCGCCACGATCGCCCCGACCGTGGCCTCCTCGTTCAGCGCGGGCAGCACCACACTCACCGACGTGCGGTGCGGTTCGGCGTTCCGGGCGTCGGTGAGCCGGGGCAGCGGGCGGTCGGCGGACGACCAGGAACGCCTGGTCAGCCAGCGTTCCACCTCTTCGAGCACGGTCGGCACCCCTCGTATGTGATCCATCTCGCCGTTCGGACGACTATCTCAACCGTCCGCTCCTTCGGTTACAGTCTTGAACAACGCGGATGACCGTCGCATGTCGGGGTACGTCCGCACACAAACGCCTGGATCGAAGATCCAGTGCCACAGAGCTCATCCAGAGGGACTGAGGGAACGGCCCGTTGAAGTCCCGGCAACCCTCCTACCGACCGCGAGGTCACGGTGGGGAAGGTGCCAATTCCGTCTTGTGGCGAAATGCGCCGCAAGGAAGATGAGGAGAAAGGGCCTCCGCCATCATGGCTGTTCAGACCATCGCAGGTAATGCCACCACCGCCTCCGTGGACCTCGGTCCCGCCGCGGCGCTTTCCTGCCGCGAGTGCGGCGAGCGTTTCGAACTCGGCCCCCTTTTCGCCTGTGCGTCCTGTTTCGGGCCACTGGAAGTGGCGTACGACCTGCCCACCGGCTCCCCCGAAGAGCTGCGCAAGCGCATCGAGGCCGGTCCGGACAACATCTGGCGCTATGCCCCGCTGCTGCCGGTCCCCGCCGATGTCGCGGAGAAGCCCAACCTGAACCCCGGCTTCACCAAGCTGGTCAAGGCCGACAACCTCGCCCGTGAGCTGGGCGTCACCGGCGGTCTGTACGTCAAGGACGACTCCGGCAATCCGACGCACTCCTTCAAGGACCGCGTCGTCGCGATCGCCGTCGAGGCCGCCCGCGCCTTCGGCTTCACCACCCTCTCCTGCTCCTCCACGGGCAACCTGGCCGGTGCCGTCGGCGCCGCCGCCGCCCGCGCCGGACTGCGCTCCTGCGTCTTCATCCCGCACGACCTGGAGCAGGGCAAGGTCGTCATGGCCGCGGTGTACGGCGGTGAACTGGTCGGCATCGAGGGCAACTACGACGACGTCAACCGCTTCTGCTCCGAGCTCATCGGCGACCCGCTCGGCGAGGGCTGGGGCTTCGTCAACGTCAACCTGCGCCCGTACTACGGCGAGGGCTCCAAGACCCTGGCGTACGAGATCTGCGAGCAGCTCGGCTGGCGGCTGCCCGACCAGATCGTCATCCCGATCGCGTCCGGCTCCCAGCTGACGAAGATCGACAAGGGGTTCCAGGAGCTGATCAGGCTCGGCCTGGTCGAGGAGAAGCCGTACAAGATCTTCGGTGCCCAGGCCGAGGGCTGCTCCCCGGTCTCCGCCGCCTTCAAGGCCGGGCACGACGTCGTACGCCCCCAGAAGCCGAACACCATCGCCAAGTCCCTGGCCATCGGCAACCCGGCGGACGGCCCGTACGTCCTCGACATCGCCCGCCGCACGGGCGGCGCGGTGGAGGACGTCACCGACGAGCAGGTCGTCGACGCGATCAAGCTGCTGGCCCGCACCGAGGGCATCTTCGGCGAGACGGCGGGCGGGGTGACCGTCGGCGTGACCAAGAAGCTGATCGAGGCCGGCGTGATCGACCCGGCGCTGACCACCGTCGTCCTGAACACCGGTGACGGGCTCAAGACGCTCGACGCGGTCTCCGCGACCTCCCAGGCGACGGCCACCATCAAGCCGAGCCTGGACGCGTTCCGCGCCGCGGGCCTCGCCTCCGCCTGACCATCCCGACCGCAGCAGCCAGAAAGGCGTCCGCCATGAGCGTCAAGGTCCGCATCCCCACCATCCTCCGCACGTACACGGGCGGCCAGGCCGAGGTCCCGGCGGAGGGCACCAAGCTCTCCGAGGTCATCGAGTCCCTGGAGAAGGACCACCCGGGCATCGCCGCCCGCGTCCTGGACGACCAGGGCAAGCTGCGCCGCTTCGTGAACGTGTACGTCAACGACGACGACGTGCGCTTCGAGGGCGGCCTCGACGCGGCCACGCCGGACGGCTCCGGTATCTCGATCATCCCGGCCGTGGCCGGCGGCTGCTGACTCCGCCTCACCCCGTTTGCCCCCTCCGCCCCACAGAGCGGAGGGGGCAATTCTGCATGGTTGAGCACGGTACAGTTGGGGAAACCCCCTTCGCTGCGCGTGCCGCCCGCATATGAGAATGCGCCCGGCCCCGATAAGAAGTAGCCAAAGTGCGTGAACCCCTTGAGGCATAAGTGGCCTTTGCCGGGCCCGACTTGCCCGTAAATCTCAGCAATCCCGCATATTCGGGTGTTCAGCCATGCCCGGAATTCTCGTCCGATTGACCTGTTGCAGAGGGCAGTTGGGCGGATACATTCGGCCGCGGTCGACGCGCTACGGCGCCGCGCACCCTCTCCTGTCGGAGGGTGGGTTCCGACCCGGGGCCGCGAAGTGCGGTCCCGTGCAAGGGCCAGTAATAGGGGAGTTAGGCATGGCTCAGGGCACCGTCAAGTGGTTCAACGCGGAGAAGGGGTACGGCTTCATCGCGGTCGACGGTGGTGCGGATGTTTTCGTCCACTACAGCGCGATCCAGATGGACGGGTACCGCACCCTCGAAGAGGGTCAGCGAGTTGAATTCGAGATCTCGCAGGGCCAGAAGGGGCCCCAGGCCGACATGGTCAAGCTCGCCGTCGGCTGAGGCCGAGCCCGGCGCGGCCGGCCGACGACACACCGCTCACGACTCACGCACGAAGGGCCCGACCCCGGAGAGATCAGGGGATCGGGCCCTTCGTGCGTGTCCGTGCGTGTCCGTGCGTGTCCGTGAGGGGCCGTGACGGGGGTGCGGGCCTGGTCGTGCGGGTCCGTCAGGATGTCCGGGCCGACGGGGTCTCTGTCCGGATCCGGTCCGCATCCGGCCCCCGCCCGACGAGGGACGCTTGCACTCGCAGGGGTCGAGTGCTAATCATTGGCGTTAGCACTCTCCAGGTGAGAGTGACAGAAACTTGGACCGGGCCGGTGAGGCCCGCAGGCGCGGTGGGGCAAGGAACCACCACGCAGGCAGGCCGTCCGTCGCGGGCGCCTCTCGGTCCGGAGAAATCCACCCCTGTCCGGGAGGACCACTTCACATGGCCAAGATCATCGCGTTCGACGAGGAGGCACGGCGCGGTCTCGAGCGCGGGATGAACCAGCTCGCCGACGCCGTCAAGGTCACCCTCGGCCCCAAGGGCCGTAACGTCGTCCTCGAGAAGAAGTGGGGCGCGCCCACGATCACCAACGATGGTGTTTCCATCGCCAAGGAGATCGAGCTCGAGGACCCGTACGAGAAGATCGGTGCGGAGCTGGTCAAGGAGGTCGCCAAGAAGACGGACGACGTCGCCGGCGACGGTACGACCACCGCCACCGTTCTCGCCCAGGCTCTCGTCCGCGAGGGTCTGCGCAACGTCGCCGCAGGCGCCAACCCGATGGCCCTCAAGCGGGGCATCGAGAAGGCCGTCGAGGCCGTCTCCGCCGCTCTGCTGGAGCAGGCCAAGGACGTGGAGACCAAGGAGCAGATCGCTTCGACCGCCTCCATCTCCGCCGCCGACACCGAGATCGGCGCCAAGATCGCCGAGGCGATGGACAAGGTCGGCAAGGAAGGCGTCATCACCGTCGAGGAGTCCCAGACCTTCGGTCTGGAGCTGGAGCTCACCGAGGGTATGCGCTTCGACAAGGGCTACATCTCGGCCTACTTCGCCACCGACATGGAGCGTATGGAGGCGTCGCTCGACGACCCGTACATCCTGATCGTCAACTCGAAGATCGGCAGCGTCAAGGACCTGATCCCGCTGCTGGAGAAGGTCATGCAGTCGGGCAAGCCGCTGCTGATCATCGCCGAGGACGTCGAGGGCGAGGCGCTCTCCACCCTGGTCGTCAACAAGATCAAGGGCACGTTCAAGTCCGTCGCCGTCAAGGCTCCGGGCTTCGGTGACCGCCGCAAGGCCATGCTCGCGGACATCGCCATCCTCACCGGTGGCACCGTGATCTCCGAGGAGGTCGGTCTCAAGCTGGAGAACGCCGGCCTGGACCTGCTCGGCCGCGCCCGCAAGGTCGTCATCACCAAGGACGAGACCACGATCGTCGACGGTGCCGGGGACAGCGAGCAGGTGCAGGGTCGCGTCAAGCAGATCCGCGCCGAGATCGAGAACTCCGACTCGGACTACGACCGGGAGAAGCTCCAGGAGCGCCTGGCGAAGCTGGCCGGCGGCGTGGCCGTCATCAAGGCCGGCGCCGCCACCGAGGTAGAGCTCAAGGAGCGCAAGCACCGCATCGAGGACGCGGTGCGCAACGCCAAGGCCGCCGTCGAGGAGGGCATCGTCGCCGGTGGTGGCGTGGCTCTGCTCCAGGCCTCGGCCGTCTTCGACAAGCTCGACCTCACGGGCGACGAGGCGACCGGCGCCAACGCCGTGAAGCTCGCGCTGGAGGCCCCGCTCAAGCAGATCGCCGTCAACGGTGGTCTTGAGGGTGGCGTCGTCGTGGAGAAGGTCCGCAACCTGCCGATCGGTCACGGCCTCAACGCCGCGTCCGGCGAGTACGTGGACATGATCGCCGAGGGCATCATCGACCCGGCGAAGGTCACGCGCTCCGCTCTGCAGAACGCCGCCTCCATCGCGGCGCTCTTCCTCACCACCGAGGCCGTCATCGCCGACAAGCCCGAGAAGGCCGGCGCGGCCGCCCCGGGTGGCATGCCGGGCGGTGACATGGACTTCTGATCGGCTGCGGAGGCCTCACCGCCTCTCGTCGGACGATCGATGTCCTGAGTACGTCCCACAGGGGCGGTACCTCCGTAACGGGGGTACCGCCCCTGTGGCGTGCCCGGGGACAATGCGGGAACTGAACGAAGCGGAACGGTTGTTACGCGCGCGGGGGACGCGGGCGGCACGCGTGGAACGGGGGCGGGGCGGCCATGACGGGTACGCAGGCGGGGGACGGCGGCAGGCAGGCGACGCAGGGGTGGCAGGGGCGTCGGAGGTGGGACCGGGGGCGGCTCAAGGGCGCCTGGCTCGTCCTCGTGGGGACGGTCCTGTTCGCGGCCGGGGCGTTCATCGTGGTGACCGGGACGGGGCTCTCCGGCGTGTTCGGCATGCGGGTGGAGACCTTCGGCCGGATCGACTGCCACGACACCCGCACCGAGAAGGGGCAGACCGTCTGGCACTGCTTCGGCGAGAGCCCCGCCCAGCAGCGCGCCAACGACGCCGAGCGCGACCGGGTCGCCAAGGAGTCGCTGCGCGTCCATGTGGACGGCATGCCGAAGTCGGCCGAGATCGGGCGTACGCGGATCACCTTCGCGGACCACGACGGCCGGAAGGACCCCGAGAGGATCACCGCGACCCAGGTGTTCGAGGGCGGCCGGTGGTTCGCCCACTCGGGGACGGTCTTCGGGTACGGCATGATCCCGCTGCTGCTGGGCGCGGGCACGGCGGCCTGGGGCGTGTACCGGGTGCGCGAGGCGGGCACCCGGCGCGACTGAGGGCGGCTGAGCGGCGGCTGAGGGACGGCTGAGGGACGGCTGAGGGGCGGAAACCAGGCCCCCCGGGCCGGAAAGGGCCTGCTTGGAGCCCCGGGCCCGACCGGTGCGGGTGATCGGCTTGGCCGAATGGTTACTTGTCGTGCCCCGCACCGTACGGCAGGGCGTGTTCGCCCGGTTACGCCGATGCCGGTGGCGCGCCCGTCGCCCCTGGGGTAAGGCGGGCGGAGAGGCGCCGGAGGGCGGGTGACGGCTGGTTCCCCCGCTCCGCCGACGGCAGCCCGCTCTCTTGCCAGCTCACTGCCCGGTCGCGCCGCCGCCCGCGCTCATTGGTCCAGTCCAGTCACCTTCCAGGGCTCTGCGGTGTGCGACTGCACATGCCGACCGGTCGGTGGGCCGGAGTGCGGCGGTCCGCGCCTCCCCGGCCCCTTCACGCTCTCGCTATCCAGCCAACTTTGCGAGGTAAGTCGGAATGATGCGTACCGCTCTGTCGGCGGGACATGATGGCTCTGGTGTTCACCTGGTGAACACCAGTCGCATGAATAACTCAAGTTATGCAGAAGCTATTTGGGCATAACGGCCGTCAACCGCACAGAAGGGAAGGTGTCATGAAGCAGCAGAAGAAGGCTTACGTGAAGCCGTCGCTGTTCAAGCAGGGCGACTTTTCGAAGAAGACCGCCGGTTACTTCATCGGTTCGTACAAGGAGTTCTGGAGCCGGCGCATCATCTGATCCGCCGACCGGTTCCCTGCGCACTGTGTGAGAACTTCCGAAAGGTGAAGATGCCCGGCCTGCTGCGTGACTACTTCGTCGTCCTGCCGGACAGCGTGGCGGGCCACGCGGTGGCCGGGCGGCTTCCCGTACCGGAAGCGGCCACGGGGGTGGGTGACGCCCTGACCGTCACCCACCCCTCGGGCCGTCCCTGGATCGTCGCCCGCCCGCTGGTCCGCAAGGTCAGCCACCTCGGCCGGGGCGACGACGCCCTCGTCCTCATCGGCCCGGACCGCGTCCCCGAGGCCGTGCTCGCCGGCATCCTGGAGGGCGCCCGCGACCGGACCGGCCTGGAGCGCCGCCTCGCCCGGCTGCCCGGCCTCTACCACGTGGTCGCCCGGCTCTCCGGCGAGATCTGGATGCGCGGTACGGCGTCGGGGCTGCGCCGGATCCACCACGCCCGGCACCCCGAGGCCGGGACCATCGCCTCCGACCGCCCCGCCGTCCTCGCCCATCTGACCGGCGCACCCCTGGACGACGGCGCGCTGGCCCTGCGCCTCCTCGACTTCCTGCCGCACCCTCTGAGCCGACGCGCCCTGTGGCAGGGCGTGCACGAGGCCGGGGCCGGGTACGGACTCGCCCTGCCCGCCGCAGCACCGGGCACGGCCGCCGCCCCCGGCCCCCGCGAGCACCGCTGGTGGGAGCCCCCGGCGCCGGAACTCTCCCTCGCCGAGGGCGCCCGAAGACTCGGGGACGCCGTCGCCGCCTCCGTACGGGCCCATGTCGGCGGCCTGGACCGGATCAGCTGCGAGCTCTCCGGCGGCATGGACTCCACCGCCCTGACCTTCGCCGCCCGGGAGACCGGACCGGCGACGCTGTCCCTGCTGACGGTGGCCGCCCGGGACCGCTACAGCGAGGACGAGAGCTGGGCCCGCCGCGCGGTGGAGGCGGCGGAGAGGCGCGGGCGCACGGCTGCCCCCACCGGCACCGGCACGCCCGGCACCACGCCCGGCACGGCCGCTCCCGCCACCGGCCCGACGACCCTCACCGGCACCGGCCCGACCACCCCCACCGCCACCAGCACCGGCAGCGCCCCCGCCCTGGACCACCACCTCATCCCCGCCGCCGACGCCCCCTACTTCTACGCCGACCTCGCCTCCTTCGCCGACGAGCTGAACGACGAACCGCTCCCCGTCGCCCCCGGCCGGGCCCGCGCGCACCTGCTCCTGAGCCGCGCCCACGCCACCGGCTCCCGCTACCACCTCACCGGCTACGGCGGCGACGAACTCTTCCTCGGCCTGCCCCACACCTACCAGGACCTCTTCCACGGCAACCCGTTCACCGCCTGGAACCGCCTCAGCGGCCTGCGCCACCAGCTCGGCTGGCCCCTCCTGCCCACGGTGAAGGCCCTGCTGGACCGCTCCCCGTTCCCGCGCTGGCTCGCGGGCGCGGTCACCGCCGCCCCGCAGCCCGTCGCCCGCACCCCGCTGCTCTCCTGGGGTGTCCGGCAGTCCCTGCACCCCTGGTTCACCGAGCACGCATGCGCCCTGATCACCGAGGAGTTCCGGGCCGCCGCCGAGCACGCCGAGCCGATCGACCCGTGGCGGGGGCGGCATGTGGACATCGACGCGGTACGGATGGGGGCCCGGCACTTCCAGGCGATGGAGGACATCGGCATGACGATCGGGCTGCCGGTCGCCGCGCCCTTCTACGACGACCGGGTCCTGGAGGCGACCCTCGCCGTACGCCTGCCGGAGCGGATCGCCCCCTGGCGCTACAAGCCGCTGCTCGCCGAGGCGATGCGCGGGGTGGTGCCGGACGAGCTGTTGGCCCGTACGACGAAGGACCACATGGCCTCCGACGAACACCAGGGCCTGCGCGAACACGCCCCGGAGCTGATGGAGTTGTGGGCCGGATCCCGGCTCGCCGAACGCGGCCTGGTCGACGCCCGACAGCTGCGCAGGCTCGCCGCCGAACCCTTCTCGCCGGTCCTGGTCGAGCACTCCGTCAGCTCGACCGTGGCCGGGGAGACCTGGCTCCGCACGGCCGAGAACGCCTGGACCGCACCCCAGTTGACCCCCACGATCAGCGAGGCAACCCCGTGAAGCTCAGAAAAGGCATCGCCGTCACGACGACCGAGTACGGCGGCGTCCTCCTCGACGAAAAGAGCGGCAGCTACTGGCAGTTGAACGACACCAGCGTCATCGTCGTCGAGACCCTGGCCGCCGGACAGGCACCCGAAGCCGCCGTCGAGCGGATCGTCGCCGAGTTCGACGTCGACCGTGCCGAGGCGGAGTCGGACGTCGCCGAACTGACCCGCCAGCTCGTCGAGGCGAAGATCCTGCGCCCATGACCACCGAGATGACCATGCCCCGCCGGGGTGCGGGCCCGGGTGGTCTGCGGCTGCGTGCCGCGATCGCCGCCGCGTTCGTCCTGGCCCCGCTCAAGCCGGGCCGCCTGCGCCGGGTGCTGACCCGGTGCAGCCGGGGTGCGCGCCCGGCCTCGTACGACGAGACGCTGGAGGTGTACGAGGCCGTCATCGCCACCAGCCGCCGCTGCGCGGGCCGTTACGGCTGCCTGCCCCGCTCCGTGGCCATCGCCCTGGCCTGCCGGATGTCCGGCGTCTGGCCCGAGTGGTGCGCCGGGGTCCGGACGGCGCCCCCGTTCGCCCCCCATGCTTGGGTGCAGGCGGGGGGCCGTACGGTTGGCGAGCAGGCAGAAGCGGCCGATCTGCGTCCTTTGATGGTGGTGACGGTTCGCGAAGGGGGCCCGGGTGAGCACGGTGGCAGGGACAGCGGGAACGACAGGGGCGACAGGGACGGGCAGGCCGCCTGAGGGAGCGGGGGCGCCCGCTGCCGAGGTGCCCCAGGGCACACCCCCACCCCCCGCCCCCCCGGAGAAGTCCGGCCCCTCCCCCCTGCGCCTCCTCCTGACCCGGGTCCGGCCCTACCGGGGCGTACTCCTGCGCGCGGGGCTCCTCTCCCTCACCGGGTCGGCGGCCGGGCTCGCGATGCCGCTGATGGCCAAGTACGCCGTCGACGCGTTCGCCGCCGACCGCTCGCCCCTCGCCCCGCTCGTCGCGCTGACCGTGCTCGTCCTCGCCGGGGCCTGCCTCTCCGCGTACGGGCGTTACCTCATGGCCCGTACGGGAGAGGGCGTCGTCCTCGGTGCCCGCGACCAACTCGTGGGCCGCATCATGCGGTTGAAGGTCCCGGCGGTGGACCGGCTCACCCCCGGCGACCTCCAGTCCCGCGTGACCAGCGACACGACCCTCCTCCGGACGGTCCTCTCCAACGGCCTGGTGGAGTCCTTCAACAGCGTGCTGATGCTGCTCGGGACGATCGCGTTCATGGCGTACATGGACCTGACGCTGCTGGGCGTGACGCTGGTGGTGATCGTCGGTGTCGGAGCCATAACCGCCCTTCTCATGCCCCGGATTCAGCGCGCGCAGCTCCGCGCGCAGGAGTCCGTCGGCGCGATGGGCGCGGCCCTGGACCGGGTGCTCCAGGCGTTCCGTACGGTCAAGGCGAGCGGCGCGGAGGAGCGGGAGACGGCGGCGGTCGCGCAGGCGGCACGGCACGCGCACGACCGGGGCGTGACGGTGGCGAAGTGGTCCTCGGTCTCCGACGTCACGATGATGATGTCGATCCAACTGGCCTTCCTGGCCGTGCTGGGCGTCGGCGGAGCGCGCGCCGCCTCGGGCTCCCTGGAGATCTCGTCCCTGATCGCGTTCCTGCTCTACCTCTTCTACCTGATGGGCCCGATCGGCGGCCTGGTCGAGGGCTGGACGGGCCTCCAGAGCGGCCTCGCCGCCGTACGGAGGATCGACGAGGTGGAGTCCCTGCCGGGCGAGCCTTCCGGCGGCGGAACCGGGGGCGGGCTCGGGGCCGTACCCGGGGACGGTGCCCCGCTGGGTGTCACCTTCCAGGACGTGGCCTTCGGGTACGGGGACGAGCGCGCCCCCGCCCACAAGGGCATCACGTTCGACGTGCCGACGGGCGGGCTGTTGGCGCTGGTGGGCCCGTCCGGGGCGGGCAAGTCCACGGTGTTCAGCCTGCTGGAACGGTTCTACGACCACGACTCCGGCACGATCACCGTGGACGGCCGGGACATCCGGGACTGGCCCCTTGCGGAGCTGCGGGGCTCGATCGCGTACGTGGAACAGGACGCCCCGGTCCTGGCGGGCACCCTCCGCGAGAACCTTCTCTTCGCGGCCCCGGACGCCCCGGAGGACCGGCTGGCCGACGCGGTGACCCGTACCCGCCTGGACGCCCTGGTCGACCGGCTGCCGGACGGCCTGGACACGGCGGTCGGCCACCGGGGCGTGACCCTCTCCGGCGGCGAACGCCAACGCATCGCCATCGCCCGCGCCCTGCTGCGCCGCCCCCGTCTGCTCCTCCTCGACGAGGTGACCTCGCAACTGGACGCGGTCAACGAGCAGGCGCTGCGTGACGTCATCCTCGAACTGGCCGAGCAGACAACGGTGTTGGTCATCGCCCACCGCCTGTCCACGGTCCGCCACGCCGACCGCATCGTGGTCCTGGAGGAGGGCCGCGTCCGCACGGCGGGCACGCACGAGGAGCTGATCGCGTCGGACGACCTCTACCGCGAACTGGCCACGACGCAGCTCGCGGCGGAGGTGCGGTGAGGGGTCAGCGTGCGTAGTCCTTGAGCTCCTCGGTGTCCAGGGTGATGGAGACGGGGTGCGGAAGGGTGACCGGGTCCCCGTAGTCGTAGGAGTGCTGCTGCCGGTAGCGGCCCTTGTCGGGCTCGCTGTGGACCACGAGTGTCCCGGATTCGCGGTCGATCAGGAGATACACGGGGATGTCGGCCGCCGCGTGTCCATGAGGCTTCTCGTTACGGTCGCGACGGTCGGTGTCGTGGTCGTAGGAGGTCACTTCCAGGGTCATCAGGACGCCGTCGGCGGGTGCCCACTCTCCTTGTCCCGCGAAGTGCCGACGATGGGCGAGGGCGCCGTCGGGTCGGGCGCGGCCCTGCCGGTACGCCTCCACCATCAGCCCCTGCTCCGGATGCAGGTCGAGGTCGGGACGGTGCTGCATGCACTGGCGGAGCAGCCACATGAAGATGGTTCCGTGGTCGCCGTCAGGCACGGGCTTGACCTCTAGCCTTCCGTTGATGAGCTCAAGCGTCACGGTCTCGGGGGCCGAGCGGGCGAGCTGCTCGAACTCCTCGACCGACATCTGGGCGCGCGGTGCGTGATCGGCGGTGCTGGGGGTCATGGCGTCGCCTCCTCCCCTCCATCGTGCCCTGCCGGATCTGCGGGTGAGCTGCACGGTTATCGGTATGTCCTACCTTTCAAGGCGTGGGTCTGATCTGGTCATTCGTAGGATCGGAGGGCCCAGGGGTTCTGGGTATGGCTGTCATCGGGGCGCCGTTGGCAAGGCTCAAAGGACTTGGCCGCCCGGAGCCCCGCGACGACTCG